>NZ_JACDFE010000156.1 GCF_013815995.1 Sporichthya sp. | reverse complement strand
GGCGGGGACGAGCGCGCAGGCCGCGGGGGCCGGGACGCAGGCGCGGAATCCCGTTGCCGCACAGGGCCTGCCGGTTCCCGTGCCGCTGCGCTTCACCGCGGCTGCGGTGGACGGATCCACGATCGACGGGGCCGCGCTCGCCGCCCAGCCGACCGTGGCGTGGTTCTGGACGCCGTGGTGCACGATCTGCCGCGCCGAGGCGCCCGACGTCGCCGCGGCGGCGGCGAAGTTCGGAGACCAGGTGAACTTCGTCGGCATCGCCGGGCTCGGCCAGGTGTCGGCGATGCAACGCTTCGTGTCCGACACCGGGGTCGGCGGGTTCGCCCACGCCGTGGACTCCGACGGCAGCATCTGGCAGGGCTTCGGGGTGATCGGGCAGCCCTCGTTCGCGTTCGTGCACCCCGACGGCCAGATCGAGGTCGTGCCCGGATCGATGTCGCCCGGTGACCTGGAGAAGCGGATTGCCGGGCTGCTGGCCAGCTAATCTGATGATGTCTCAGATGCCAGGGCACCCTGGGGTGGTTCCGCGGGCCGAGTGGTGAACGAGGCCGCGCTCACCCTTGCGTTCGCCGCGGGCACGCTGGCCGCGGTGAACCCGTGCGGGTTCGCGCTCTTGCCGGCTTACCTGACCCTGTTCGTCTCCGGCGGGGACACCCAGAGGCCCGCCGCCGCCGGCGTGCACCGCGGCCAGGGCGTGCGAACCACGCGCGCCCTGGCCCCACTGCGCCGCGCGGGGATGGCCACGGCGGCGATGACGGCCGGATTCGTCGTCGTCTTCGGGACCTTCGCGCTGATCATCACCCCGTTCGCGTTGTCGGTGGAGCGGGCTCTGCCCTGGGCCACCGTGGTGATCGGGTTCGGGCTGTTGGGCCTGGGCGGGTGGCTGCTGGCCGGCCGGGAACTCACCGTGGCCACGCCGAAACTGGGGACCCGCAGCGATCCGACCGCCTCGGCTCGGGCGATGGGTGCGTACGGCATTTCGTTCGCCGTGGCCTCGCTCTCCTGCACGGTCGGACCGTTCCTGGCCGTGACCACCACCGCCTTCCGGGACAACAGCGTCCTTGGCGTGGTGGGTGTCTTCGTGGCCTACGCCCTCGGGATGGGCTCGGTGGTCGGGGCGCTGACCCTGGCGGTGGCGCTCTCCCGCGAGGCCCTCGTGCGGCGCCTGCGTTCCGCCCTGCCGTACGTCACGCGGGTCGGCGGTGGGTTGCTGATTCTGGCCGGGGCGTACGCGGCCTACTACGGCTGGTACGAGATCCGGGTGCTGCGCGGGGACCGTGTCAACGACCCGATCATCGACACCGCGATCGCCTGGCAGGCCGACCTGAGCCGCGCGATCGCCGGCCTCGACGCCCGCGACATCCTCGGCGCCGTGGTCGTGCTCGCGGCGCTGGCCTGGCTGGCCGGGCGGGCCGGTACTCGACGGCGGGCGCGGGTCGGCGTCGGCTCCGGCGGACCGGGGGCGTCCCCATGCGAGTGAGGCCGGCTCAGGTCGCCTTGGGTCTCGGGCTCGCCCTGGTCCACCGTTGCACGCCGCTGGGGTGAAACTGGAGCAGGTCTCGGTGGTGGTCAGCGTCCGGGCGGCGCTCCGCTCAGACTTCGCGCCCGCAGAAGCACATGAGCTGCGTGATCACGTCGGCGTCCGGCGGTGCGGTGGTCTCCGGCTTGAACAGGCCGGGGCCGCGCAGCACGTCGCCCATCGCGCGTAGGCCGGCCAACGCCTCGGCGGCCGCGGTGGCGTCGATGTTCTCGTCCCCGCCGGTGGCCCGGGCCACGTCCCAGGTGTGGATGAGGATGTCCATGCATTGGAACCGGCCGATGAAACTCTCGACCGGCATCGGCCCGAACGGAGTGTCCACCGGAGCCCCGGCCCGCTCCGGGTCGGCCAGCACCGCCTCGACGTCGGCCCGGGCCGCGGACCACTCCTTCACCACATCGGTCACCGGCGCCGGCACGTGCTCAACGCCGGTAAGGCGGTCCAGCACCGCACGGGCATTGCCGATCACGTGGGCCATCACATCCCTCGCCGTCCAACCCGCGCACGGTGAGGAGTTCGCCCACGCGTCCTCGGGCGCCGCCTCGACGCGGTCGGTGAGGTCATCGGCCAGCCGCCGGTAGCGGTCGAGGGTGTCGGACACGGCTTCCCCTTCGGTGTGTGGTCAGGGATCGGGGCTCTGACGGCCCGCATGTTCGCGCCCGCCGTCCCCTTGATCCAAGCATCCTCCGCCCGCACCTCATCCGGGGGCGATGCCATTCTCGACGATGCGCAGGGACCCTTCCGCAATGTGCCACCCAGCGAGGAGTCCGCGGACGTCCAGAGTCATTCGTGATCACCTTCGGGGAGCACACCCTGACCCACGACCGCGCCGACGACAACCGGTGATCCGCACGCAGCGCGGCGGGAGGTCGCGGCACGTATCGATTCGGTGACCATGGAATGCAAGGATCTGCAGAACGGCTAGGTCGGCGAGCGGGTGAAGGTGGTACTTCGCGGGGCTGATCCGGGCTGAGTACGCCGCGGACGGGTTCGCCGCGGCACGATGGATGGAGACGACATGGCTCGTAGCAATCGGGTAGCCCCGCCGCGCAAGCCGGGTGACCGGATCGATGCGGTGCAGCGGGCCACGATCGACGGGCGGCCGGTGTCGCTGCCCGATCCCGAACGAATGGTGCACCTGCAGTTCCGGCGATTCGCCGGCTGTCCGATCTGCAACCTGCACCTGCGCTCGTTCGCCGATCGGGCCGAGGAGGTGGCGGCCGCCGGGGTGCACGAGATCGTGGTCTTCCATTCGGCCGCGGACAAGCTCACCCCGTTCCCGGACTTGCAGCGCTTCGATACCATCGCCGACCCGCAGCGCGAGCTCTACGACGCCTTCGGCGTGCGTTCCTCCATCCGATCCGAACTCAGCCCCCGCGCCCTGTCCGCGGGAATGCGCGGCCTCGTCGGCCGGCGTGGACCGTTGGCCATGGACATGCGCGCGGGCATTCTCGGCCTGCCGGCGGACCTGCTCATCACCCCGGACGGCACGGTCGCCGACTGCCACTACGGCACCCACGCCTCCGACCAATGGACAGTCGACGAGGTACTCCAACGAGCGCACTGACGGTCACGACCCACCCTCACCCACCGAGGGAATCTGGTGACACCCGATGTCCGACTGCTCAGCCCGATCACGGCCCGCGTCCCCGGCGCGTTTCCCGACGCCCGGGACACAGCGATCATCCCCAGGTGGCGACGATCGATCCAGCGGACTGGCTCATCCTGCTGACCCCGCTCGGATTGCTGGCGCGAGCTTCGAGATTGATGGCGAGCGCGACGGCAAGGAGCAGGTCCTCGGCACCCTTTGGAGCGGACGCGCCGGCTGTTCGCGCCCGTGTGAGCGCTGCGCAGAATCCGGTGTTGAGGGCAACGCGGTAACGGTGGAAGCGGTGAGCTACCTCTGGATCGCCACTCCCGAGTTGAGTGGCGCTGTTGATCATGAGGCATCCGTGGCGGCCAGGGTCTGTCGACTTGAGCGCGCTGAGGTCCTCGAAGAACCGGGCGCATGCCTCGAGGCCGGGCACGAGTGGGTCATGCAGAGGGGCGATCAGCGTGGATTCGGTGAGCTCCAGGTACCGGTCGAGGCACTCCAGCAGCAGCTCGTGCAACGCCCGGGCGTGCCCGGGTGCGGGCGAGGTCACGAACTCGGCGGCGCCGAATCCTGGCCGGCCACCCGCGTGTCAACGAAGCGCAGCATGGCCAGTGCGAGTTGGAGTTCGAAGCGGGTTCCGGGATCACGTAGGTCGACTGCGAGGAGGTCGGCGATCTTGGCCAGGCGGTACTTCAGCGTCGTCTCGCCGATGTACAGCCGGGCGCAGGTCTGGCCGTGGTGCCCATTGGTCGCGAGATACTCGCGGAGGGTGGGCACCAGTTGCATCCGTCGGCGCCGGTCGTGCTCCTGGAGCGGACCGAGCAGGCGCACCACAGTGTGCTGAGCGAACTCGATGCTGGGCGCATCCAGCAGGAAGTTCATCGGGCCGAGGTCGTCGTAGGAGACGATCTCGACACCGCCGTCGGAGCTCGCCGAGCGCTCGCTCAGGGAGACGCAGGCGTCCGCGGCGGCATAGGCGCGGCGGATGTCGGCCACGAGTGGGCCGACACCGACGGAGCCGCGGACTGCGCCGGCAACCAGCTCGGCCCGCAGGTTGTCCACCAGCGCGATCGTGTGGTTCTGCAGGGACTCTGGCACCGCGGCGACCGCCCGGCCCGAGCGCTTGGTCAGCAGAACCTGGCTCTGCCGGGATCCGAGCTCCTGGTGGAGCACGGCGCGAATCATGTCGTCGATCGATTGGGGATGCGTGAGCGGCACCGATGCCTGTATGACGATGATCCGGAAACGCTCGGTCAGATCGAGTCGGAGTTGCCTGGCCCGAGCTTCGACCAGGGTTCGGTCCTGCGCGCCGGCGTCGAGCAGGTCATCGAGTAGGCGGCTGCTGTAGCGCCGTTCTATCTCGCCCGCGTAGTCCACCTTCACCAACTCGAGGCCGCAGATCGTGCGCGAGTGTTCGACCGCGGTGACGTCCAGCGCGCTGAGCGGTTCGTCGTGGAACACCTCGAGAGCCCCCAGCGTCCGATCGTTGGCGGTGATTACCTCCCGGGTGCCTGGGCGCAGTCCGCCGAGGTCCGCATCGGTGGGGAACGTGACGGACGGCAGGCCCAAGACGCTGGGTTCGATCCGGACCGGACGCTCGAGCAGCCGGGACAGAATCCCGGCGATTCCGGCCAGGCCCACCCCGCGCAGGCTGGCCTGTGTGAACTGGTCGTGGATCTCCACGGACCGGGCCAGCAGGTCATTCTGTTCGCGCAGCCGGGTGTAGAGCCGCTGGTTCTCGATGGCAACCGAGGTCTGCCCGGCGAGCGCCTCCAGGAGTCGGACGTCATCGTGGCTGAACGTCGAGGGGCGACGCCGGCCCACGTACAGCGCGCCTATCGACTGATCGCTCCGGAACAGCGGACAGCAGATCAGCGAGCTGATCCCTTCCTCGTCGATGACCGAGCGCACGGCCTCCGAGGTCGGATGCTCGTACACCCGGTAGTCCTCGACGACGACCGGCTTGCGCTGCGCCAGCGCAAGCCCCACCACTCCGGCCTCGATCGGCAGGGAGACGTCCAGGAAGCGCTCGGAACGGAAGCCCACCAGGACTACAGCGCGAAGTTGTTGTTCCGCGGGGTCGACGAGGACCAGCCATGCGATGTCGGTCTCGAGCAATTTGGCCGCGGACTTCGCGATGAGGTCCAGGACCTCGGTAAGGCCGGTCCGGCCCTCGTGGATCTCCAGCGCGATGTCCGCGAAGGCGTCGAAGGCGGCGACGGAACTCCTGCGCATGGAGGCCCTCCCACGTGGCTCGAAGAGACTATTGAAGAGTTAAATCTAGCCCCGGCCAGGCTAACTCCAAAGGAGGTTGGCGACCTACGGTGGCGGCCTCCCACGTAAGAAGGAGTGCGGAAATGAAGAAGCCGGTCGTAGTTCTGGGGGCCAGCGGATACACGGGGCAACTCGTCATGGAGTCTCTGGCCGAGTGCGGAATCCCGTTCGTCGCGGCGGGCCGCAGCGCAAGCCGCGTCGAGGCCGCCGCGGCCGGCGTCCCCGGAATCGAGGGGGCCGATTACGAGGTCGTCGAGGTCGACGTGGATCGGCAACGCCTCAACGAGGTGTTTACCGGGTCGCGGGTGGTGTGCAACACGGTCGGGCCGTTCCTCAAACTCGCGGCGCCGGTGGTGGAGGCCGCGATCGAGGCCGGTTGCCACTACATCGACACCGCCGGTGAACAGCCGTGGCTGTTCCGGGCGAAGGATGCCTACCACGAGGCGTTTGCCGAGAACGGTCGGGTACTCGCGCCCTCGACCGCCGCGTTGTACACGACCGCGGACATCGCGGTCAGTCTGGCGCGCGAGCTGGTTCCCGGCGCGGACTCGTTGGACGTCTTCAACTACCTCAACGGCACGCCGACCGCGGCGTCGACCCAGTCCATTTTCGATCTGCTCCGATCGCCCGCCTATCGGCTGCAGGACAACCAGCTCGTCGCCTGGGATCCCACGATCGTGTACCACGCGACCAGCCCAGCGGACAGCGAGGTCATTCCCGCTGCGCCGTGGGGCGGCACCTCGCTCCCGGCGTGGTACCTGGACGATCCGCAGATCCGCAATGTGAAGGCGCTCACCGGCTGGATGAGCCGCGGCCTCGTCTCCACGGTCGTGGACATCGGTAAGCAGGTTCTGGAGCGGGCCGAGGGCAAGGACGAGGCGGCCCTGATCGCCTTCCTGGAGGAGACGGCGCACGGAATCCAGGCCGGCGTTCCGCAGCGGGAGAACCCCAGGATCAATCGCTACTGCGACTCAGCCACCGTGCGGAGCACCTTGAACGCCGCGCAGGTTGCCCTCTTCGGTCATTCCGCCTACCGCCAGACCGGGCTGTACATGGCGACGGCGGCCTCGCTGCTGCTGGGGGGCGCGTTCCGTCGGACCGGTTTCACCTCACCGTGCGCAACCTTCGGCCACCACGCGCTCCTTGAACCCCAGACCCAGGCCGGCATGTTGCGCCCGGTGACCATCTTCCAGAGCTGAGGGATCATGCCGCACGAAGCGTCCGGGCCGGTCGTCGCCGCATGACGTACCGTCACTTACGGGACCCTGGCCGATGGACGGTGACCGAGGTTCTCGCCGCCCAGGCCGAGGCACACGGCGAGGATCCGTTCCTCATCACGACCGACGGCGACGTCCTGACCTACGCTGCCGCACAGGACCAGGCGGCGAGGGTGGGAGCGTTCCTGCGAAGCGTCGGCATCGGCCGGGGCGACGGCCTCGCCGTGATCCTGCCGAACTCGTTGGACTTCGTACGCGTCTGGCTGGGGGCCGCGCACGTCGGCGCCACCTTCGTTCCGTTGAACCCGGCCCTGACCGGAGACTTCCTCGCGCACCAGCTCCGCGTGTCCGGTGCCTCGGTCGCCGTCGTGGACGCCGACCTTCTCACGAACCTGGAGGCCGTGGCGGGGGAGATCGGACAACCCCCGACCGCGCTGGTCGTCGGTGAGCCGAAGAACCCGACACAGCTCAGAGTTCGGCGCTTCTCCGAATGGTCGGGGGCGAGCCCCGGTCAGCCTGCGCACACCTGCGCGCGAGACACCGCCTGCGTCATGTTCACCTCAGGAACGACCGGCCCCTCCAAAGGCGTGGTCATGCCGCACGCCCACTGTTACCTGCTGGGCCTGGGCAGCGTGGACAATCTCGCGGTCACGTCGTCGGATCGCTACTACATCGCGATGCCGCTGTACCACGCGAACGCGCTGTTCATGCAGCTGTACGCCACGCTGATCGCCGGCGGCTCCGCGGTGCTGCGGAACCGCTTCAGCGCCTCGGAGTGGTTGCCCGACATGCGACGCCACGGCTGCACGGTCACCAACCTGCTCGGGGCGATGTCGCAGTTCATCATCGATCAACCGGATCAGCCCACCGATCGCGAGCACCGGGTCCGGGTGGTTCTCCCGGCCCCCAACCCGGCGCACCACGAGGACGCCTGGCGAACTCGGTTCGGGATCGCCGAGGTGGTGTCGGCGTACGGGATGACCGAGGCCAACATCCCGCTCTACGGACGCCTCGGGGAATCGCGCCCCGGGACGGCCGGCTTCGCCTACAGCCGCTACTTCGAGGTTGAGATCCATGACCCGGACAGCGACGAGCCGGTCGCTCCCGGCGTTCCCGGGGAGATCTGCGTGCGATCCAAGGTGCCGTACGGATTCTCCGGCGGCTATCTCGGGATGCCGGCCGAAACGGTGACCGCGGTCCGCAACTTCTGGTTCCACACCGGGGACCTGGGCGTCATGGACGAGCACGGATGCGTGACGTTCGTCGATCGCCACAAGGATTGCATCCGACGGCGCGGGGAGAACATCTCCTCCTTCGAAGTCGAGCAAGCCATGGCCAAACACCCTCAGGTCAAGGAGGTCGCCGCGTTCCCGGTTCCCTCCACACCGGTCGGCACGGAGGACGAAGTGATGCTGGCGGTGGTTCCCCACGGGCCGGATCTGACCGAGACCGACCTCGCCGCCTACGCCGATTCGATCCTCCCGAGATTCGCTCGCCCCCGCTACATCGAACTCGTCACCGACCTGCCCAAGACCCCGACCGAACGAGTCCGCAAAGCCGTCCTCCGGGAGCGGGGAATCACCGCCGCGACGTGGGACCGGGACAACCCGGTCCGGTCGACGGAACCCGCACAGCGGCTCGAGCCCACCCCCGCCAATTCGGAGGTATCCGCATGAACACACCTGTCATCGCCGGCATCGGGATGGTCCCCTTCCGTAGCCCCCGCTCATCGAACGCGACCTATGACCAGCTTGCCGCAGAGGCGGTGCAGCACGCACTGCGTGACGCCGGGATGGTCTACGACGACGTCCAACAGGTCTACGCCAGCTACGTCTACGGCGACAGCACGTCGGGACAGCGAGCGCTCTATCCCCTGGGACGCACCGGGGTGCCGATCGTCAACGTCAACAACAACTGCTCCTCCGGGGCCACAGCGCTCTACCTGGCCTGGCAGGCGGTGGCGGCCGGAGCGGTCGAGTGCGTCCTGGTCGTCGGCTTCGAACAGATGAATCCCGGAGCCATCGACACGGTATTCGGAGATCGGCCATCTCCGTTGGAGCCCTTCAACGAACGCGTGGTCGAGCGCTACCCCGAATCCGCCGACCTGCCGCCCGCGCTGCGCCTGTTCGGCGCCGCCGCGGCTGAGTACCAAGAAACTTACGGAGCCTCCGACGAGCTGTTCGCCGAGGTCCGGGTCAAGGCCAGCCGGCACGCGATCGACAACCCGAACGCGATCTTCCGCAAGGAACTGTCCGTCGAGGACGTCCTCAAAAGCCCGCGCCTGTTCCTGAACCTCACCCGCCTGCAGGCCTGCCCACCCTCGACCGGCGCCGCCGCCGTCCTCGTCTGCTCCGCCGCGTGGGGGGCGCGCCGGCAACTGAGCCGCCCGGTCACCGTTCTCGGCATGGCACTGGGCACCGACTCGGATGCATCCTTCGACGGCAGAATGACAGCCCTGGTCGGTGCCGCCATGAGCGCGCGGGTCGCACGCTCCGCCTACGAGCTCGCGGGCAGAGGCCCGCAGGACGCCCAGGTCGTGGAGCTGCACGACTGCTTCGCCCCGGCGGAGGTGATCTTCGGCGAGGCAATCGGGTTGTGCCCCGAGGGCGAGTCGGAGCAGTTCGTCTCGGATCGGCAGAACACCTACGGGGGCCGGATCGTCGTCAATCCCTCCGGCGGACTGTTGTCGAAGGGCCACCCGTTGGGGGCAACCGGCGTTGCCCAATGCGTGGAGCTGGTGCATCAGTTGCGCGGGACGGCCGGCACCCGGCAGGTGCCCGGCGCCAGCACCGCCATCCAACACAACGTTGGGCTCGGCGGCGCCGCGGTGGTGGGGGTCTATGCGGCCTAGCACACCCAGTGCCCAGGTCCTGTCCGTTCAGTAACCGTGCCCGTCCATCCGTGAAGACCGCGGGAAGGAAGCCTCGTCGTGCCAGCCGAACTCGCCTATGCATTCAGCTACACCGGTCGACTCAAGGAACCCCTGACGATCGGCGGGCCCTACGGCAATCGCACCGTCTTCGAGGTGATCGACGGGAAGGTCGATGGCCTAGGGCTCGGTGGCGAGGTTCGAAGCGGCGGTGCCGACTGGATGCTCATCGGCGCCGACGGTTGGGCGCGGCTCGATGTCCGCGCTCAGATCACGCTCTCGGACGGTGCGGCCATCTACGCGTACTACCACGGGTTCCTAGAGATCAATGAGGCCGTCCAAGCCTGGCTCGCCCGCGACGAGATGACGTCCTACGGCGATCACTACTTCCGGACCAGCCCGCGTTTCGAGACCGGCCACCCGGACTATCAATGGCTGACCCACACGCTGTTCGTCGGCGAGGGCCACTTCCTCCCGAACCGGACCGTGGAATACCGCGTGTTCAAAGTGACCTGACGCCACCTCGGCTGTGGGGCTCGGCGGCTCGTCGACGATGGCCTGATGCCACACGATGCCCAGCCGACCCCATGCCGTCGGGGCTCCGTCTGGGGTTGACCCGCTTTGACGGACAGGTTGGTTGGATCGGTCAGGCCGCCCGCAGGGCGGCGAAGTTTTCGTAGGCGTTCGGGCTGAGGTAGCTCAGTGCGGAGTGCCTGCGTCTGGTGTTGTACCACCCCTCGATGTAGTCGAAGATCGCCGCCCGGGCGGCGGCGTGCGTGGGCCAGGAACGACGGTCGAGCAGCTCGCCCTTGATGGTGGCGAAGAACGATTCGGCCAGCGCGTTGTCCCAGCATTGACCGGTGCGCCCGACCGAGAGCCGAACGCCCAGTTCCCTTGCCACGTCGGCAAACTGGGCGCTGGTGTACTGGCAGCCGCGGTCGGAGTGAAAGATCACCCCGGCCGCCGGGCGGCGGATGGTGACCGCGTTGCGTAGAGCCTGTTCGACCAGGTCGGTGCGCAGGTGATCGGCAGTGGCCCAGCCCACCACCTTGCGCGAGGCGATGTCGATCACGGTGGCCAGGAACAGCCACCCTTCCCAGGTGGGGATGAAGGTGATGTCCCCGCACCAGCGCTGATCGAGGCCGAACGGGTCCGGGTCGAAGTCGCGCCCGATCAGGTCCGACAGCGCGGGCGCGTCCGGATCCGCGATGGTGGTGGTGCGCCACCGCTTGGGGGTGCGCCCTTGCAAGCCCGCGACCTGCATCAGCCTTGCGATCCGTTTGCGGCCATGGTGGTGCCCGTCCTCAGCCAGCTCCTGGTGCACCCGCGGGGCGCCGTAGGTACCGTTGGATTCGTCGTGGATCGCAGTGATCCGCTCGGTCAGCGCGGCGTCCTCGCGGGCCCGGACGGACCCGCCGGCGGCCTGCTGGGCGGCGTGGGCGTAGTAGGCGGAGCGGGAGACCTTGAGCAGCTCACAGGCCCGCGCGACGTTCCCCGCGCCCGGGCCCTGGGGGTGGCTGCGTGCCTTCTCCGCCTCGATGAACGGATACACGTTCTGCATATCTGCTTGAGTGCAGTGATCCTTATCGGGACTGGTATCTGACGATCAGTTCGTTCAGCGGGTGTGGATCGGTGGCGACGGCCTGCTGGAGCAGGCGGTAGAAGAGCATGCCGCGG
>NZ_JACDFE010000155.1 GCF_013815995.1 Sporichthya sp. | reverse complement strand
AGGCGCACGCGGGCGTGCCGGTGCGCCGGGTCTCCGCAGCTCGCGGCGGCCCGCTGCTGAAACGAACGCCTGCCAGGGGGATCCGCACATGGTGGTGAAGACGACGCAGAACCACGCCGCCGCGACGCGCGCGACGATGACGACGAGGGCTACGGAGGCTGGCGCGAAGGCCGGCGGGGCGCTGCTGACGCGCATCCAGGACGCGAACAAGCGCGCGAAGCTGAAGTCGTTCAGCGTGCGCTTCGCGGTCGGCACGAAGGAGCTGAAGGCGCCGGCGGCGTTCAAGGCCCTCGCGGCCGGCGAGCCCGTGCAGGCCACGCTCGTGACGTGGAAGACGTACCGCGGCGGCAACAAGATCGCGCCGACGACCCGCAAGGTCCGCGTGAAGGTGCGCGGCATCGATACGAAGCCCGTCTCGTCGACGGCGGAGCTCGCGAAGTGGTTCGCCGCCGCCGAGAAGGCCGCGGCCGCGCCGAAGAAGACCGCGACGTCGTCCGGGGCGTGAGCGCGCCGTGACGAAGAGCGACGCGCTCGCCGCGCTCGTCGACGAGTTCTTCGCGCCGTCGTTCGACGATCCGGCGGAGGGCGCGACGCTGTGGGCCTTCCTCGCGGGCGGCGTCGATCGGGCGCTCGTCGACCGGCATCCCGGTCAGCTTGGCCTTGAGCTCCTGGCGCTCGCGCCACGCCGCCGCCGGGTTGTGCTCGGGGTCGGCGCAGTAGAGCGCGACGCCGGTGGCGCCGTCCTGGGCACTGGGCACCGGGGCGCGCATGCAGTTCGGCATCGCGCACGACGGGCGCGTCTGGGCCGGCACGGCCTCGGCCGTGGGCCGCTGCGGCGCGCGGTTCCGGTTGACGGAAGCGGAGTTGCGGGAGGTCGTCTGCTCGGTCATGAGGTCGATCGTTCCGAAGTCGATCATCACGCGCCGGGACTTGGCCATTCCTTTGGGGCATTCGCCCGTCGGGCGGCGGGACTTCCCGGACATAGGTCAACCCAAACCCCAATGTCACCGCCGCACCTTCGCTACCGCGCCCGAAACGCCCGAATTGTAGGGAAAGCGAGGTTCGTCAAGATCCTCTGACGCTCACTCACTCGGGTCAATGACGGCCATCGCCCTGAGCTGACGGAACATCAACGTCGCAGCTCGGCCACCTCGCCCAGGCGTTCCAGTTTGTCCGGGTTGCGCACCGCGTAGATCCGGGCGATCTTTCCGTCGGCCACGACGAAGGTGATGGCGGTGTCGACCTCGCGGCCCTGGTCGATGAGCAGCGCCACCGCGCCGTTGATCAGGACCGTCGTGATCCGGGCCTGCGGAACCAGCCGGGCGAAGTTGGACAGCAACTGGGCGACCTTGCGCCCGCCCTCGACCGGGCGCTTGATGGCCTGGGCCAGTCCCCCGCCGTCCGCGACCATCACCACGTCGGGTGCGAGCACGTCCATCAGGCCGAGTAGGTCTCCGTCGGCCAGCGCTGCGAGGAAGCGGTCCACGACCTGCTGCTGCTCGTTGCGGCTGACTGCCATCCGGGGCCGTCGCGCGGCCACGTGCCCACGGGCCCGGTGCGCGATCTGACGGACCGAGGCCGGCGACTTGCCCACCGCCTCGGCGATCTCCTCATACGGGACGTCGAAGACCTCACGCAGCACGAACACTGCACGCTCGATCGGGCCGAGTGTCTCCAGCACAGTGAGCATCGCGAACGAGACGCTCTCGGCGAGTTCGACGTCCTCGGCCACGTCGGGACTGGTCAGCAGCGGCTCGGGCAGCCAGTCCCCCACGTAGTCCTCGCGCCGGCGGGACAAGGTGCGCAGCCGGTTCAGCGCCTGCCGGGTGACGATCTGCACCAGGTAAGCGCGCTCATCGCGCACCGCCGCCCGGGCGGGAGCGTCGAGGTCGGCCCAACGCAGCCAGGTCTCCTGGACCACGTCCTCGGCGTCGGCCGCCGAGCCGAGCATCTCGTAGGCGACCGTGAACAGCAGGCCGCGGTGCGCGACGAACGGGTCCTCGGGGTTCGCGGAAGTCATCGACTCGAGGCTACGGCCAGCGGCCCCAGCTCGCACGAGGCCGCCAGGCCCTCCGTCTCGATGCCGAGCGCGACATTCGAACGGGAGTAGAAGTTGGCGAGCGCGATGTAGGAGGTCAGCTCCACCAGCCCCGGCGCCCCCAGCGCGGCGAGCAGGCGCGCGGAGAGCTCGTCGGTCACGGCCGGCGGGGTGGCCGTCATCGCCTCGGCGTAGTCCAGGACATCGCGTTCCAGTGGCGTGAACACCTCCGATTCGCGCCAGCGCGGCACCTGCTGGGCCTTGTCCAGGTCCAGGCCCTCGTGGTGGGCCATGAAGTAGCCCAGATCGAGACAGAAGCTGCACCCGACCAGGGAGGACACCGCCATGTGCGCGAAACGTGTCGTCGCACTGGTCCCACTTGCGGGACTTGCGGCCCAGGCCGAAGCCGAAGTTGAGCACCTGACGGTGGTGCCAGGCGACCCCGAGAGATTCAGGCACCTTGCCGAGCATCTTGCGTGACATCGCCTTGACCAGCGCGCCGTAGAGGCCGGTCAGCTCAGCGGGTGGAATGCGCGCAGTGCTCATGTCTCCTCCGTATCCGTGGGTTCGGACATGGAGACACCGGCCGGCGCCGGTTTGTGACAGTCGGTCTTCACGACCGCGCTGGAACGCAGAACTCGTTGCCGGACGGGTCGGCGTAGAACCGCCACGGCAGCTCGCCCCACGGCGGGTGGAGTTCGCGGCCGCCGCGCTCGGCGATGCCCGCCGCGACGTCGTCGGCGTCATCTCCGGACTCAAGCCGGATGTCGAGGTGCAGCCTGTTCTTGGCCGTGCCCTTGGGGGCCGGCTCCGGGCAGAGCTCCAGGAGGGGTCCCAGCAGCGACGGGTGGCGCAGGGACCGGGGTGCGGGGCCGACGACCTCGGTCCAGCCGGTCAGCCAGGACCAGAACTCCACATCCCGGCCCGGCTGGGCCGAATCGAGCGGGAGCGCCGCTAGGGGTCCGGTGTCGGCGTAGGCCGCTCGGTCCTCCATGACGCAGCAGGGATTTCCCTCCGGGTCTGCGAGCACCACCCAGGGCGCATCGCGCTGACCGATGTCGAGGTGTCGCGCGCCCAGCCCGAGGAGCCGTTCCACTTCCTGGCTCTGGCGGGTCCCGCCCGAGAGGTCCAGGTGGAGTCTCGGCGAGGCGAACGGCGGCTCGGGGACCCGCTGGAAGCACAGGTCGAGCACCGGTCCGCCCGCTAGGGTGAGCCGCGCCTCGAAGGCATCAGGCTCGTCGGTCAGCCTCTCGCCGCCGAGCACCGCCTCCCAGAACCGGCCCAGCCGCTGCGGATCGACGGCGTCGATGACGAGGTTCTCCAGGTACATGCCCCCACCGTAATTCCCGGCGAGGCGCGCCGGATGCGCGGCGACCCGCACCGGCCGCAGGTGGGCTGACGCCTTACGCACTGGCCGGGCAACGTCACCTCCGGGGCGCCTTGGTTGACTGACCCGGCCTACCCCGAGGAGAGCCGCGTGCAGATCGACGTGATGGCCCAAGCCACCAGCTGGGACGAGGCCACGACCCTCGCCCGCACCCTGGAGAGCGCCGGATTCACCGGCATGACCTTCACCGACACCACGCAGACGCCGTGGATGTCGATCGCGACGGCCGCGCAGGCCGCGCCGAGCTTGAACTTCACCACCGGCATCGCGGTGGCGTTCCCCTCCAGCCCGATGGTGATGGCCGGCCTGGCGTGGGAGCTCGCCGGAAACACCGGCGGGCGCTACCGGCTCGGCCTCGGCAGTCAGATCAAGGCGCACATCGAGCGCCGCTACGGCGTGGACTACGACCCGCCCGGCCCGCGGATGCGCGACTACCTGCTCGCGGTCCGCGACATCCTCGCCGCGTTCCGCGGTGAGGCCAAGCTCGACCACCACAGCGCCCACTACGAGATGACCCTGCTGCCCCCGGCCTGGCTACCGCCGCAGCACGCCTACGGCGACATCAAGCTCGACGTGTCCGCGGTCGGGCCGTGGATGTGCAAGATGGCCGGCGAGATCGCCGACGGCATCCACGTGCATCCGCTGCATTCCATGCACTACATCGAGACCCGCCTGCTGCCCTCGGTGCGGGCCGGCGAGGAGAAGGCCGGGCGGACGCCGGGCACCACCGACCTGCTGATCCCGGTCTTCATCGTCCCCGGTGACACCGCCGAGGAGCGCGCCCTCCTTACCTCCAAGGCCAAGCGCCAGATCGGCTTCTACGGCTCCACCCCGAACTACGCCTTCCAGTTCGACGACCTCGGCTACGAGGGCACGACGGAAAACGCGCGCAGCCTACTCCGCAACAACGACATGGCGGGCCTGGAGGCCGCCATCACCGACGAGATGCTGGACCACTACGCCGTCGTCGGGCCGTGGGACTCGATCGCCGACACCCTGATCACCCGCTATGGCGACCTGGCCGAACGGGTCATCTCCTACCTGACCGTCGACGACCTCGCGCAGAACCCGGACAACCTCGGCCGCTGGGGCGAAATCGCCCGCGCGGTCCGCGACCACAAGTCCTGACGTCCCGTCACTTTAATCGGAGGATCCGTGTTCGACTTCGCCGCCGCCTACCCGTCCCTGACCTTCGACCGCCCCGCCGACGGCGTCCTGCGGGTCACCCTGGAAGGCCCCAACCTCAACGCGGTCGGGCCGGACGCGCACCGCGAACTCGGCGAGGTCTGGCTCGATGTGGACAAGGACGGGGACACCCGGGTCGCGATCCTGCAGGGCGCCGGCAAGGGCTTCTCCGCCGGCGGCAGCTTTGACCTGATCGAGTCGATGATCGCCGACTACGGCACCCGCATCCAGGTGATGCGCGAGGCCCGCGATCTGGTGCTGAACGTCATCAACTGCTCCAAGCCGATCGTGTCCGCGATGCACGGACCCGCCGTGGGTGCCGGACTGGTCGCGGGCATGCTCGCCGACATCTCGGTGGTGAACAAGGGGACGAAGATCATCGACGGGCACACCCGCCTGGGCGTCACCGCGGGCGATCACGCCGCGATCTGCTGGCCGCTGCTGTGCGGGATGGCCAAGGCCAAGTACTACCTGCTCACCTGCAAGCCGCTCACCGGCGAAGAGGCCGAGCGGATCGGCCTGGTCTCGCTCTGCGTCGAGGACGACGAGAACGTCCAGGACAAGGCCCTGGAGATCGCCGGCGAGCTCGCGGCGATGGCCCAGCCGGCCCTGCGCTTCACCAAGCACTCGCTGAACCATTGGTACCGCCAGGCCGCCCCGATCTTCGATGCCTCCCTCGGCCTGGAGTTCATGAACTTCACCGGCCCGGACGTGCTGGAGGGCGTGGCCTCCCACAAGGAGAAGCGCGCGCCGCAGTTCCCGAGCGTCAGCGACACCCGACGGATCTGACACGTTCCAGCTCAACCCCGGAACGGGACCCCCGGCGTCGGCGTCGGCGTGGGCGTGGGCGCGAACAGACCACCCACCCCGGCCGGCTCGGGCGTGGGCGTCGGCTCACCGGGCGCCGGAGTTGCCTTGACCGGCGCGGGGGTGGAGGTCGGCGTCGCCTTCGGAGGCGCCACCGAAGGTCGTGGCGTCGGAGTCGGCGTCGCCTCGACCTCTGTCGCCGTCCCGTTGTCGGTCATCTTCGTCGTCCGCACGGTGGTCTCGCTGATGATGACCTCGACCGGCACCGGGCGGACCAGGATCCACACCGTCAGCACGGCGAAGAACGAGACCATCAGGGCGGCGGTGGAGGTGCGGATCCGGCCACCGATCAGGGTCCGGGGAAGCCTCACAGGCCGACGCCCGCCTGCGCGATGGTGGTGTCGGTCGGCAACGAGATGCCGTTCTCGCGGAACGCCGTCATCACCCGAGCCCGCAGCTGCCGGCTTACCTCGAACTGCTTGCCGGGCAGGGTGCGAGCGACCATCCGCATCTTCACGAAGCTGACGCTGATCGACTCCACGCCCATCACGGTGGGCTCATCCAGCAGGAGCGGACGCAGCCTCTGGTCGGCGTAGGCGGCCGCGCCGACCTCGCGCAGGATGCGGGTGGCTTCGGAGAGATCGGCGTTCGGCCACAGCGGGACGTCGATGATCGCGCGGGCCCAGTCGCGGGAGAGGTTGGTGACCTGCACCATCTGCCCGTTCGGAATGATCACGACCTCGCCGTTGACCGTGCGCATCCTCGTGATCCGCAGCGAGATCTCCTCGATGGTGCCGGTGACCCCGGTCTCCGAGCCCAGCGAGGAGACCCGCACCAGATCGCCGAAGCCGTACTGACGCTCGGTGATGATGAAGAACCCCGCGAGCAGGTCCTGCACCACGCGTTGCGCGCCGAAGCCGAGGGCGACCCCGAGCACGGCCGCTGGAGCCACCAGGCCGGCGGAGGAGAAGCCGAGCAGGCCGATGATCCGCACCACCGCGATGCAGATGATCATGACGTTGGCCAGCCAGATCAGCACCTGCGCGACCGAGTGCCGGTGCTTGCCCTGCTCGGAGAGCACGACCTCATCGTCGCCGGCCGAGGAGTCGATGCGCCGGGTCAGGAACCGCCCACCGGCGGCAACGCCGCGGCAGATCAGGACTGCGCCGATGACGACCAGCACGATCTCCAGCAGGTCGCCGCGCGCCCACATGGTGAGGTCGTCCGTCGGCGCGACGGCAACGAGAAGAGGTTCGGTCATCCGAGAAGGGCAGGCGTCGGGCCGTGGGCGCCGTCGGCGAAGCCGTCGAGCAGTTCACCGGCGGCATCGGTCGAACTGTGCCGCGGGTGCCAGTCCAGTTCGACGCGGGCCCGAGTGGAGTCCAGCTCGGCGCCTTCGACGAGCATGTCCAGCCAGCCCGGCGAGGTCGGGATCATCCGCGCCTGGTAGGCGACGCCGACCGCGAATCGAGCGACCGAGCGCGGCACCGCGATCGGCCGGCCGCCCATGAGCGAACCCAGCTCGGCCGGGCCGAGCACGTCGGCGGCGAGGTTGAACGCCCCCGACGGCTTGCGGTCCAGAATGCGCACGATGGCGTCGGCGACGTCGTCGGCGTGGACGAGCTGCATCCGTAGCCCGGCGGGCAACGGCAGCAACGGCAGCCGGCCCTTCAGCTTCCCGAGCGCCCGGCCCGCCAGTTGGTGGCCGAGAAACAGCCCGGCGATCTCGGCGGCGGCGTTGCGCTGCACCACCAGGGTCGGGCGGACCCAGGTAAAGATCGTCGCCGGAGTGGCCCGCTGGTACTCCCCGAGCAGCGCCTCAGCCTCGACCTTCTGCCGGCTGTAAGCCGAGGTAGCCACGCCGGTGGCCGGCCAGCTCTCATCGACCGGGCCGGCGCCGGTGGGCGCGTAGACGGCAAGGGAGGAGGCGTGCACAACGTGCGGCACACCGACCGCAGCAGCGGAGCGCAGCACCCTGGCGGTGCCGCCGACGTTGATCCGGTGCAGCATCTCTTCCTGGCGCGTGGGCTGGATCGCCCAGGCCAGGTGCACAACGGCGTCGCAGCCGTCGAAGGCCGCCTTGACTGCGGGGTCGGCATCAGGCGAGCCGAGGTCGACGGCGTGCCAGTCGATCCCCCCGGTCTGCGCGGCCGGCGGACGCCGGCACAGTCCGACGATCTCGATGGACGAGTCGGACGCGCGCAAGGCGCGGATCAGCGCGGTACCGAGGTTGCCGGACGCGCCGGTGATCGCGATCCGCATCAGCGACCGACTGCCTTCTCGAGCTCCGCCTTGTTCATCGTCGACCGACCGTCGATGTTCTTCTCCTTGGCCTCGGTGTAGAGCTGCGCCTTGGTCCGGCGTTCGCGCTTCGGGCTGGATCCTGCGGGCATGGCGCACCTCCCTGGTCGAAACCTGTTGAACGCCTTCTGCCCGGGAACCTCACGGCTCGAACGTGCCCAACCTCTCCCCGCCGTGGCGGACCTGGCGCGTGTCCCAGTTCACCTCGCCGCCGGGCCGAACAGGAACGTGACCGGACCTGCGTTCACCACCAGCCTCAGCACCGGAGGAAAAGCAGGACGGTTTCTTCCCGGGCGTGTCGCCGCTGCCGATCTGCCCACTCCCGAACGCGTTAGCCGTTTTCCTCGCCTCAGGTGGGTAGGCGTGCAGAGACCGTGGCCGCAACCGACCGCCATCGTCGCGAGGAGTCCTATGACGACCGTGTCCGCCGCTAAATCGCCCTGGCTCGTTGACCGCCGACGTGCTCGTGATCGGCGCCGGGATCACCGGAGCCACCACCGCCCTGCTGTTGGCCCGCGC
This sequence comes from Sporichthya sp., assembly GCF_013815995.1. Classification (GTDB taxonomy): domain Bacteria; phylum Actinomycetota; class Actinomycetes; order Sporichthyales; family Sporichthyaceae; genus Sporichthya. Next base: position 2,955 of record NZ_JACDFE010000155.1, on the reverse strand, counting down.
CGGGCTGGACGTCATCATCTGCGAGGCCGCCACCGTCGCGTCCGGGGCGTCCGGGCTCAACACCGCCAAGGTCTCCGCCCTGCAGGCCACCATCTACTCGGATCTGACCAAACGTCACGGCGCCGAGACCGCGGCCGCCTACGCTCGCGCCTCGATGGCCGGGGTGGAGACCGTCGCGGAGCTGGCGGGGCTCTTCGCCCCCGACGCCGGTCTACGTCGGCGCCCGGCCGCGACCGTGGCCGGCTCTCCCGAGCAGGTCGAGCAGGTGAACGCCGAACTGGTCGCCACCGAAGCCGCCGGGCTCCCGGTCCGGGTCTGCGATGAGGTCGACGCCCCGATCCCCTGCTACGGGGCAGTCTGCCTGGACGATCAGTTGAGCCTGCACCCGGTCCGCTACGTGCGGGGCCTCATCGAAGCGGCCCAGGCCGCCGGGGCCCGGCTCTACGAGCACAGCCGCGCGCTGTCGGTGAACACCGGCAGCCCGCACCGGGTGCAGACCGCGGACGCGGAGATCTCCGCCCGGCACGTCGTGGTCGCCGGGCACTACCCGATGTTCGACCGCGGCCTGTACTTCGCCCGGTTGGAACCACGCCGCTCCTACTGCGTCGCGGCTCCCCTGTCCGGAGCGGATCTGCAGACGATGGCCATCACAGCCGACGAGCCGACGCGGTCCTTCGCCGTCGTCGACGGGATGGCGATCCTCGGCGGGGAGGGCCACGCCGCCGGCGACCGGGACATCCGGCCGGACCGCTTCGAGCGCCTCGCCCGCGACCTGCGTGCCTGGTGCCGGGTGTCGGACGTCCCGTTCCGGTGGTCGGCGCAGGACCCGGTGAGCGTGGACCGGCTGCCGATGATCGGGCCGTACCTGCCGGGCGCGCATGGGCTCTGGGTGGCGACCGGCTACGGCAAGTGGGGGCTGAGCACCGGGACGGTCGCGGCCGGGATCCTCACCGACCTCGTCATGGGCCGGCAGAGCCCGTGGGCCGAGACGTTCCGCCCGACCCGGCTGAATCTGCGGTCAGTGCCGAAGCTGGCCAAGCTCGGCGCCAAGACCGCGATCGACCTGATCGGCGACCGGCTGCGCCCAGGTGAGGCAGCGTCAGTCGAAGCAGTCGCACCGGGGACTGCTGCCGTCGTCCGGGAGGGGCGCAAGCAGACGGGCGTCTACCGGGACGCCGACGGCGTCGCGCACGCCGTTTCGCTGCGCTGCACCCACCTCGGCTGCCTGCTGCGCTTCAACGCCGCCGAGACCAGCTGGGACTGCCCGTGCCACGGGTCCCGCTTCGACGTGGACGGCGAGGTCCTCGAAGGCCCCGCCGTCCATCCGCTCGCCCCCGGGAAGCTGTAACGCTCCCCGGGGGCTGAGTCGGCTCGGCTCAGGGTTCGGCACGACCTTGAAGCAGGCGTCGGTCTGGTCCTGGAACATCGTGTAGGCGGCCGGCGCGGCCTCCAGCCGCAGCCGCAGCTCGAATGCGCGGATCGGTTGACCTGAATCACACTTACCCTGAGTTTCGCCCCGGCCCGAACAAGGAAAATGCCCGGTCATGAACGCCACCCCCACTGCGACCGCCACCCGCCCCGCGGTCACCGCCGAGAGCACCGACACCGAGCTGTTCCTCGCCCTGCGTGCCGCAGGCGATGCCGAGCGCGAGCGCATCCAGGAATTGATCGTGCTCCGCTATCAGCGCCTGGTCAGCTGGCTCGCCAGCCGCTACGCCGGCCGTGCCGTCGACACCGACGAACTGGTGGCCGTCGGCAACGTCGGCCTCGCGCTGGCCATCTCCCGCTTCGACGCCGAGCACGGCGCGGACTTCCCCGCCTACGCCAAGCCGACCATCCAGGGCGAGATCCGTCGCTACTTCCGCGACAAGCGCCGCTGGATCCGGCTCCCGCGCCAGCTGCAGGAGACCAAGGCCGTCCTGCGCGAGGCCACCGACGACCTCGCCCACAAGCTCGGGCGCGCCCCCACGGTCAACGAGCTCGCCGAGAAGCTCGCCGTCAGCCCGGACCTGGTCCTGGAAGCGATGACGGCCGAGGACCACTTCACCGTCGCCTCGCTGGACTCCCCGGTCGGCGGCGCCGACGACGAGGGCGGCCAGACCATCGCCGACACCGTCGCCTTCTCCGACACCCGCTTCGACCTCTTCGAGGACATGGAGGCGCTGCGCCCGCTGCTGGCCGCTCTTCCCGACCGCGACCAGCGGATCCTGCACCTGCGCTTCTTCGAGGAGAAGACGCAGTCCGAGATCGGCGAGGAACTGGGCGTCTGCCAGATGCACGTCTCGCGCCTGCTGGCCCGCACCCTGGCCAAGCTGCGTACCGGCATGCTTGCCGACGCTTGATACTCCGTCGTTCCGATCCGGCGAAGCCGGGCATCGCACGAATCAGCACGACAAGGCATTCCGCTACCGCAACGCCGACGGTTCGTCGGCGTCTCCGGACGACGTAGCGCGCGCCAAGGCGCTGGTGATCCCGCCCGCGTCGGCGGACGTCTGGATCTGTGCTGGCCGGCGGTGGCGCGGCGGTCCTACATCGGCATCCGGGTGATCGAGCACGACGACGAGGGACGAACCGTCAAGCGCGCCCTGTCCGACCTCGGTCGCGACGCCGAGCCCGGCGAGCTCGCCACCGCCGGCCCGGTGGAGAAGGCCGTCTCGAAGCTGTTGCGGTCAGCCTGAATCCGGCCCGCCGTGTGATGTCGCAGACGCCCCCCTCCGGCGTTCCAGCGCCCCCCAGGGGTAGATCCATGCCGTGATGCTCCTGCGCCTGCCGGGTGTATACGCCCCGGCCGAAGACACCCGCCTCTTGCTGGATGCCGTCCTGGCCGAACCGCTGCCCCCGCACGCCCGCGTCTGCGATCTGGGCACAGGCAGCGGCTTCCTCGCCCTGGGGCTGGCCGCCGCCGGCGCGCCCGACGTCACGGCCGTCGACATCGGTCGACGCGCGGTGCTGGGC
>NZ_JACDFE010000154.1 GCF_013815995.1 Sporichthya sp. | reverse complement strand
ACCCGAACGCGGCCACCGCAACCAAGCCGGCAGGCGGGGTCGTGGCCTGCGGAGCGGCCGCGCCGGCCGGCGGCAACGGCGGCGCCACCGACATCGGCGTCTCCGACACGACGATCAAGGTCGGCGGCACGTTCTTCAACGGCGGCTTCCTGGACAAGTACAGCCAGGTGTCGCAGAACGCGGCGAGCGCCTACTTCAACTTCATCAACAGCCAGGGCGGCATCTGCGGTCGCAAGATCGCGTACTCGCCCTGTGACACCGCCGGCACGGCGGACGGCACGAGCGGCTGCCTGACCAAGCTGGCCGCCCAGGACAAGGTCTTCATGATGGGACCGTCCCTGGACTTCAACCTGGACATCGTTCAGAAGACCCTGGACGACTACAAGCTGCCCTGGGTCGGGTCCTCGGGTCTGTACGACCAGGAGTTCACCAGCCCGTGGATGTACCCGACGCAGATTCCCGGCGGCTCGGTCGGCGCGCTCATCGCCTCCCACGCGGTGAACGTGCTCAAGGTGAAGCGGATCGGCGTCTCGCAGCTGCGTAACGGCGCGGGCCCGTCCTGCACCGGCAAGGTCAAGTCCACCGCGGAAGCGCTCGGCGGCACCCTGGTTCAGGTGGCGCTCAACTCCGACGTCGAGACCAGCCTGGACAGCCAGGTCGCGGCCCTGAAGAACGCGAACGTCGAGGCCGTCCTGTTCTGCAACGACCCGGTGAACACGGTCAAGTTCATCCAGGCCGCGCAGCGCACCGGCTGGCACCCGGTCTTCTTCGGTGGCTTCGTCGCCGCGGACGACGTGCCCAAGGCCGCCGGCGCGTACGGCAAGGGGATGTACGGCCTGACGATGTTCGACTTCTACAACTCGACCTCGCCCGGCCTGACCGAGTACAAGAAGATCACCGAGTTCTACTACCCGAACACCTTCCACCACTTCTACGAGCAGGCCGCTTACGCCGGCGCCGCCGCGATCGTCGCGGCCCTGAAGGCCATGGGCCCGAAGGTGACCCGGACGGACTTCCTCAAGCAGCTCAAGACGATGCGGGCCTTCGACATCGGCCTGGGCCTCAAGCTCGACTTCGGGAACCTGAAGAACGCGCAGCCGAGCGGCATCATCCTCAAGGCCGACGACGCCCTGGCCTGGCAGATCGAGTCCAAGCGGTTCTCGCCGGCGACGGCGAAGTCGAGCATCTCCTCCAGCGTGCAGCCCGAGATCGTCGGGGACCGTGGGCGGGCCCGCGTCGCGCCGGCTCGGACGTTCTGATCCATGGAGCGGTTCTTCGGGTACCTCGTCACGGGACTGGCCAACGGCGCGATCTTCGCCCTGGTTGCCCTGGGTGTGGTGGTGATCTACCGGGTCAGCCGGGTGATCAACCTGGCGCAGGGAGCGATCGGCGTTTTCTCGGCGTTCGTCTTCCACTACACCCTGATGGGTGACCTGGGAATGCCGGTCGCGGTCGCCACCGCGGGGGCGATCCTGACCGGTGCGGTGCTCGGGGCCGGGGTCGAGAAGTTCGTGGTCCGGCCCGTCCAGACCCGCGGCGCCCTGGCCACGCTGACGGCCACCACGGGGGTCCTGCTGCTGCTCACCGAGCTCACGGTGCAGCTGTGGGGCCCGGACAACCCGGTGATCGCCTCGGTCTTCCCGGACACCCTGGTGCGCATCGGCAACACCGGCGTGACTGTCCATCAGATCGGCACGGCCGGGATCGTCATCGTGCTGGCCGGCGGGCTGTACTGGATGCTCGCGAAGACCTGGGTCGGCGTGGGCATCACCGCGATCGCCCAGGACCCGGGCGCGGCCCGCATCGTGGGGCTACCGGTCCGGTCGATCGTGACCCTGACCTGGGCCATCGGCGGCGCGAGCGCGGCGGTGGCCGGCCTGATGTACATCCACCTGAACAGCCTCGACCAGATCAGCCTGACGTTCGTGCTGATCTCCAGCCTGGTCGCGGCGGCCCTCGGCGGGTTCAACAGCCTGCCGCTGGCCGGGGCGGGCGGTGTCGCGGTCGGGCTGATCTTCAGCTTCGGCCAGGGCTACCAACCGGTCGCCGGCATCGGACAACTTCTGGTGTTCATCGCCCTGCTGGGCGTCCTGCTGGTGCGGTCGAACAAGCCGCAGCTCGACGTTGTGTCGGAGTTCTGATGGCCCCGGGCGTGAAGAACCTGAAGAACGCCGCTGACCGGGGCGTGAAGCTGACCGGCGGTCCGCTGATGAGCGGCAAGCGGGTCGAGGCGGGCGGCGTCCTGATTCTCGCCATTGGCCTGCTGGTCTGGCCGCTGGTGACCCCGGAGGTCGCGCACTTCTACGGCAGCCTGTCGGCGATCTACGCGCTGATTGGGCTGTCGCTGGTCATCCTCGTCGGCTGGACGGGGCAGATCAGCCTCGGACACGCGGCGTTCGTCGGGTGCGGCTGCTACTTCGGCGCCAAGTTGCTGAACAACGACGTGCCGCTCGTTCTCACGGTGGTCCTGATCGGGTTGATCGGCGCGGCGATCAGCCTCATCCTCGGCATCCCCTCCCTGCGGTTGCGCGGGGTGTACTTCACGATCGCCACGCTCGCGTTCGGAGCGGCGTGCCAGCAGTACTTCTTCACCCGCTCCGAGGTCCGCGGGATCGCCGCGGACCAGGTGCCGCGGGCGAATCTGGTCGGCATCCAGACCACAACCGACCGCGGCCTGTACTACGCCGTGCTGGTCGTGCTCGCGATTGCGTTGGTGCTGGCCTACAACACCCGGCGCACTGACGTGGGCCGCGTGCTGTTCGCCATCCGTGACTCCGAGCAGGCCGCGGCTGCGATGGCGATCAAGATCGCGCCGTACAAGATCGGGCTGTTCGCGGCCTCGGCCGCGCTGGCCTCGATCGCCGGTCTGTTCTACGGGATGTTGTTCCAGGCGACGCCGGCCCCGGAGCAGTTCAGCGTCCTGCAATCGCTGTTCTACCTGGCGATGCCGGTCCTCGGCGGCGCGGAGGCCCTGCTCGGTGCGCTGGTCGGCGGGGCCTTCCTTGCCGTCGGTCAGCCGCTGGTCAACCTGTTCGACGTCCGCCTGTTCCTGATGACCAGCATCGCGCTCCTGCTGACGCTGCTCTCCGGCTTCGACGGTGTCACCGGCGCCCTGAAGGCCGGGCGCAAGGCCATCGCCGATGCGGTGCGCGGTGAGCCGGTGCGCTACGGCTCGTTCGTTCCGCACGAGGAGCACGATCACTCGCCGCCGCGCGTGCACGCGACGGTCGGGGAGAGCCCGCCGCCGGTGGGCAGCGTGGTACGGGTTCGGATCGTCCCGGGGGTGCGGCCGTGAGCGGGCATCTGATCGGTACCGGCCTGACCAAGCGCTACGCCGGTCTGGTGGCGAACGACGCCGTCGACATCGAGGTCCGCCCCGGCGAGATCGTCGGCCTCATCGGGCCCAACGGTGCCGGCAAGACGACGTGCTTCAACTGCCTGACGGGCGCTCAGAAGCTGACGTCGGGTTCGATCACGCTGGACGGCAAGGTCATCACCAACCTGCCCGCGAGCGAGCGGGCCGGGATGGGGATGGCCCGCACGTTCCAGCAGGCCCAGCTGTTCAAGCACCTCTCCGTCGAGGAGAACCTGCTGCTCGGTCGGCACCGCCACTACGGCGCGAGCGCCCTGCGCGCCGCAATCGGCCTGGCCGGAGGAGCGGAGCGCAAGGCGCGCGACCTGGTCCACTCCATCGCCGCTCAGTGCGGGCTCACCGAGGTGCTCGTCGCCCCCGTCGGTGACCTGCCGTTCGGCACCCAGCGGATGGTGGAGGTGGCGCGGGCGATCGTGCTCGAACCCACCGTGTTGCTGGTCGACGAGCCCGGCGCCGGCATGGACAGCACCGAGTCGGCCTACTTCGGAGCCCTACTTGCCCGAATCAGCCGCGAACGGGACATGTCGGTGCTTATCATCGAGCACGACGTCGCGATGATCCTGTCGATCTGCGACCGAATCTACGTGCTCAACTTCGGCAAGCTGCTCGCCCAGGGCACCCCGGCTGACATCCGGGCCAACGCCGAGGTCCGGGCGGCGTACTTCGGCAGCACCGTCCAGGAGGCCGCGGTATGACGATGACCGACCCGGTCAGCGCTGCTGTCGCTGCCGTGACCGCGGCCAAGCCGATCCTCGCCACCCGCGCGATGGACGTCGGGTACGGCAACGTGCTCGCGGTCCGCCGCCTCACGTTGCAGGTCAATCCGGGCGAGATCGTCGCCCTGCTCGGGCCGAACGGCGCGGGCAAGACCTCGAGCCTGCGCGGCATCACCGGCCTGGTGCGCCCGCAGGCCGGCACGGTCAGCGTTAACGGCGTCCGGATCGACAGCCGCGGCCCGGCTGTCGCCGTGCAAGCCGGACTCGCGCACGTGCCAGAGGGCCGCCGGGTGTTCCCCGAGATGAGCGTGACCGACAACCTGCGCCTCGGGGCGTGGTCCGCGCGCCGCAAGCAGAAGCTGGTCGACTCCCGCCTGGCCGACGCGTACGCCCTGTTCCCCCGGCTGGCCGAGCGACGCGGGCAGCTGGCCGGTTCGATGTCCGGTGGCGAGCAGCAGATGCTCGCGATCGCCCGGGCCCTCATGAGTGAACCGAAACTGCTGCTCATCGACGAGCTCAGCCTCGGGCTGTCCCCGCTCGTGGTCGACGAGATCCTCGCGCGGCTCCTCGAGCTGAACAAGGAAGGGCTGTCCATCCTGCTCATCGAGCAGTTCGTGCACCGGGCCATGGAGGTCTCGGACCGGGTTTACGTGTTGAAGAAGGGGCACGTGGCGTTCAGCGGAACACCGGCGGCTGCCATTCGGATCGGCGCGGTCGAGGAGGCCTACCACCTGTGAGCCCACCTATGAGCAACGTCAAGAGAGATCTGCTGCGAAAGCGCGGCGTGCAGACCGCCGCCGGGTCCACCGCCCTGCTGCTCACGGTCGGCGTGGCCATCCTGTGGGACTCCACGGCCCAGGCCGCGGCGCCGGACAACCTTGCCGTGTTCTTCGCCGCGAGCCAGGCCACCCCGGCCAGCGTCGTCAGCCGGGTCCCGGCCGAGACGGCCGGCGGCTACCTGCTCTCGCAGAGCTCCGTGCAGATCGGCAAGTCCCAGGCCCTGGCCGCCGGGTTCACCCTCGGTCCGCTCGGTGACGCCTTCGTCGTCACCTCGGCGCCGCCCGGGACCATCACCCAGATGCCGTCGGTGATCACCGCGCAGGACCCGCCTTCGGAGACCGCGCCTCGCGAGGCGTCGCTCTCCGGCGGCAACGGCGGCGGCCCCAGCGTGGGCGGCGAGGTCCGCAACGCCGACCTCAACGCGCGCGCCAGCGACAGCCCCAACGCGGTGGCCAACGCCTCCGGGCAGAGCGTCACAACGGCGGTCTACACCGCCGGGGCCGGCGTCTCGCACAGCGAGAGCGCGGTTCTGCCGGACGGCACCGTCCAGACCAAGGCCACCACCTCGGTGCAGAACGTTCTGATCGGTGGACCGACGGGCCTGAAGATCGCCTCCGTGGACAGCCTGGCGACCATCACCATTGCGCCGGGCCAGAAGCCCATCACCTCGCTGCAGGTCCACACCAGTGGCGCCTCGCTGGCCGGCGTCCCGGTGATCATCGACAAGAACGGTCTGCGGATCTCGGACCAGATCCCCCTGCCGGCCTCCAGCGTCGCGGCGTTCAATCAGGGACTGGCCGGCCTCGCTGCCCAGGGGCTGACGTTCATCGCCTCGACCGAGACCTCGAAGGTGAGCGAGGGTCAGGCGGAGCTCTACGGCGCGGCCTTCACCTTCCGCTACCAGTTGCCGGAGTCGGACATCGAGCGGCCCAGTGACATCGGGTCGGACGAGACCTTCGAGTACGGCAAGGTCTTCGCCTCGGTCACCTCGCGGGCCCTCGGTTCGCTCGGCGGTGGTCCGGAGCTGACTCCGACCACGACTGATTCCGCCGCGGTCCCGGGTGCCACGGTCCCGGGTGCCACGGGCACGGACCTCGCCGGCACCGCCGACCTCGGCGCGCTGCCGTCGACGGTCGGAACGATCCCGACGGTCGGTCTCGGCGCTGCCGCTCCGGCCGCCGCGGTTCCGGTCGGATTCACCCTCACCAGGCCGAGTCTGGCCCCGGACCAGTTCAAGGACGGTTACCGCTTCCTGCTGTTGGCAGCGGCTCTGGGCGTCGCCGGCCTGGTCACCATCATTCGCAAGCGCCCCATCGCGTAGAGGAGCACCGATGAACGACCGCGTGAGAGATCTCCGACTCAAGGCACTCGCCGGCACCCTGGTCCTGGGTGGCCTGGTGTGCGTGCTGCTCGGCTTTCTCGGCGTGCGCCGCAATGACGACATCGTGCTCCAGATGCCGTACCTCGCTTCCGGCGGAGTCGTCGGACTGGCCCTGATCAGCCTCGGCGCGCTGGTGATGATCCAGCAGCAGATGCAGGAGCAGAGCCGGCGGGCCGCGGCCGTGACCGAGTCGCTGGAGGAATGGAAGGAAGCCGCGCTCGCCGAACTGCGGGCCTTCCTGGAGAGCGCCACCCTCGAGCTCGAGGTGCGCAACCCGGCTCCGACGCATCGCATGGAGAACAGCAGCGCGTCCGTGCGCCAGTAGCAGTTCCGCCTCGTCGACTTCCCGTAGCGCCGCTCAGACCAGGCGGACGCTGCGGGATTTCGACGTTGTGGGCGCGGGTGGTGCGTGGGCATGGACCCGCCGCCAGAGCAGGTCGCACACGAGCAGGGCCACTTCGACGTCGAGGCGACCCTCGCCGAATGGTCGGCCCCGGACCTCCTCGGCCTTGCGGATCCGGTAGCTGACGGTGTTCTTGTGCAGATGGAGTCGAGCGGCCGCCTCGGTGAAGCTGCCGTTCGCTTCGAGGAAGCAGCGCACGGTGGCCCGCAGCCGCGCGGTCGAGTCGTCGGTCGCGGCGAGACCGCCGAGCACGCGCTCCGTCCAGTTCCGCAGGTCGTCCGGATGGTCCGTCAGCAACGCCGCGATCGCGACTTCGTCGAATCCGACGAGCTGGGAGTGCCCGCTCATGGTCTCGGCCACCTTGCGGGCCCGCTGGGCCTCCCGAAGCGTGCCCCGGAAACCGTTGAGCCGGGCGCCCGGTGAGCCCAGGGCGATGCTCAGACCCGGGTGATTCAGCAGGCGCTCGCGCAGCAGGGCGCGGTCGAGCAGAGGCTCGCTCGGGCCGCTGAGCCAGGCCCACATGGTGTGGTCGTCGGCCAGCATGGTCAGCGGGTTGCGGCCCGAGGCCTCGGTGAGCAGCCGGTTCGCCGCCTGCAGCGCCGCGTCCGGGTCGGGGGTCTCCGGCGCGACCCACACGATCGCGGCCTGGTGCCGACCCGAGAGTGGAGTGCCCAGCAGGTGCTCGGCGGAGCTGTCGGTGAGGTTCTCGTTCTCGAGGATCGTGCGCAGCTGAGCGGTGCGGGCCGCGCCGGTGCGACTGTTCCAGCGCCGGAGCTCGGCCGCGTAGATGTCGATCAGCCCCGCGCTGACCTGGTCGATGTAGCGGTTCACCCGCTGCGTGATGTCGGCGACGGCGGCCAGCGCGCGGCTCGTGTCGAGGTCCGGCATCTCCGTGAGCAGCGCCAGCGCCCACTCGGTGAGGCGGTGCTGACCGAGCCGGTAGGCCCGGAGCAATGCCTCCAGGGACAGCTCGTGCTGGGCGAACCGGCGGGCGTACTCGGCCGCGGCCGGCGGCACGGTGATGTTGTGCACCGGGATCTTGTGAGCCAGCACGTCGACGATCGCCTCCAGATTGGAGGAGGTGCTGGCGACCATCAGCTGGCGCACGGTCTCGTCGTGCTGGAACTCGGGGATGACCTCGACGAAATAGGTCGTCAGTTCGGTCGTGAGCTCGGGCAGATTGGTGTCCAGGACGCGCGCGATCTCGGAGACGACCGCGTCGACGTCGACTGCCATGCGGCGAAATATACGCCTGGACCCCCGCTGCCCCGGGTTCAGAAGCCCTTTGCCAGGCCCGTGAAGCACTCGAACCGGCCCCCCTTGGGGGCGGTGCAGCCCGACGCCGCGATGTTGAGCGACGCGTAGCAGTCGTTCGGTGAGGGCAGCCCTCCAGGCCGAGATCACGACGGCGCTGATCACGACGGCGCTGCTGAGCCGACTGCCCGAGTCCTAGCCGCGCTGCGCAAGGGATGTCATCCCTTGCGACCGGCCGTCAGGCCTTGACGGGTGCGTAGAGCGTGTTCCAGACGATCGCGGTGTACGCCTCGATCAGCGTCTCGACGGTCGCGTCGTCGGCGCCGCGCACCAGCTGGTGCAGGCCGCGCTCGGCCATCCAGGTCAGCCATTGGGCGACCTCGGCGGCGGGCAGGTTGGGGTCGACGAAGCCGTCGCGCTGACCGGTCTTGATGTGCTTGCGCAGGCCGGCCGCGTTGTGGGTCATCAGAGCCATCGCGGCCTCGCGGACCGCGGCGTCGTAGGCGGCGGCGTCGAACGCCGCGGCCATCAGGTTCGTGTGCGGGCGGTAGGTCAGGACGATGGACGACAGCGCCTTGCGCAGGTCGTCGCGGTCGGCCGCGGCGTCCAGGCCCCACCAGTCCTTGGCGGAGTCGTCGAGGGAGGAGGTGATGTCCTCCAGCCAGGCCCGGAGCAGCTCGCCCTTGTCCTCGAAGTAGACGTAGAAGGTCGAGCGGGCGACCCCGGCCTGGGCGACCAGGCGTTCCACCGACAGCTCGGTGAAGCTTTCGCCCTCGGCCAGCATCTGCTCGACGGCGGCCAGCAGCTTGGTCCGGATGTCGTCCCGGCGCTGCGCGCGGCTGCTCTGGGCCTTGCGGGTGATCGAGGGCATGGCTGCATTGTGGCCGAACGGACGTTTCGTTTCCACTCGCTGTCTGGACGCGTTGTCCGAGGTCGTAGGATGTGTCCAGACGCAGCGTCCGATTTCCCGCGAGGAGACCACCGTGCCCGAGGCCTACATCGTCGATGCCATCCGCACCCCCGTGGGACGCCGCAAGGGCGGATTCGCCGAGGTGCACCCCGCCGACATGGGCGCGCACGTCATCAGGGCCTTGGTCGAGCGCACCGGGGTCGACCCGAACGCGATCGACGACGTGATCATCGGCTGCCTGGACAACATCGGCTCCCAGGCCGGCAACATCGGCCGCACTGCGTTGCTCGCCGCCGGCCTGCCCGAGGCGGTCCCGGGCGTGACCATCGACCGCCAGTGCGGCTCCTCCCAACAGGCGGTGCACTTCGCCGCCCAGGCCGTGATGAGCGGGACGAACGACCTGGTCATCGCCGGCGGCATCCAGAACATGACCCAGTACACGATCTTGTGCGCCTTCCTGGCCGGCGAGCACTACGGCCTGGGCCGCACCGACCCGTGGACCGGCAGCGAGGGCTGGGCCGCGCGCTACGGCACCGACGGACTCAGCCAGTTCACCGGCGCTGAGGGCATCGCCGACAAGTGGGGGATCAGCCGCGAGGAGATGGAGCAGTTCGCGCTGACCAGTCACGAGCGCGCGCTGCAGGCGCAGAAGAACGGCCACTTCGACCGCGAGATCCTGCCCTACGGCACCATCACCGCCGACGAGGGACCGCGCGCCGACACCAGCCTGGAGAAGCTCGCCGGGCTCAAGGAACTCGCCCCCGGCGGCAGGTTGACGGCCGGCGTCGCCAGCCAGATCTCCGACGGCGCGGCCGCTCTGCTGGTCGCCTCCGAGGCGGCGGTCAAGGCCCACGGGCTCAAGCCCCGCGCGCGGATCCACCACATCTCGGTGATGGGCGCCGACCCGGTCCTGATGCTCACCGCGCCGATCCCGGCCACCAAGCGGGCGCTCGAGCGCACCGGCCTCAGCGTCGACGACATCGACGTCTTCGAGTGCAACGAGGCTTTCGCCAGCGTCCCGATGGCCTGGCAGAAGGAACTCGGCGTCGACCCGGCCAAGCTGAACCCGAACGGTGGCGCGATCGCGATCGGCCACCCGGTCGGGGCCAGCGGCGCCCGGATCATGACCACGCTGCTCCACGAGCTCGAGCGCACCGGTGGCCGCTACGGCCTGCAGACCATGTGCGAGGGCGGCGGCGTCGCCAACGTCACCATCCTCGAGCGCCTGTAATGGGCTGGCCGACTGACGACGAGTCAGCTCTCGCCACCGAGGTGGCCCGCCTGCTGGAGCGGACCGCGTCCCGCGAGGACCTCAAGGCCACGGTGCAGCCTTCCTCGGTACAGCACGACCTGGCCTGGAAGCAGCTGGCCAACCAGCTCGGGGCGGCCGGCCTGGCCGTGCCGGAGGAGCTGGGTGGCGCCGGGGCCGACCTCGGCGCGTTGGCCGTGGTTGCGGAGCAGATCGGCCGGGCCTGCGCCGCAGTGCCGTTCCTTTCCACGGCGATCGCGACCACCGCGCTCGCCGCGGTGGACGACACCGAGATCTTGCCGGCGGTCGCGAGCGGGCAGCGGACCGCGGTGCTCGCCGCCCCGTTGGACGGCTCCCCCCTCACCGTGACGGCCGTCGGTGGCGCCCTGACCGGCTCGGTGGACGTGATCGATGCGTTGACCGCCGACCTGCTGATCGTCGCGGCCCGCGCTGCCGGCGGAACCGCGTTGTTCGTGGTCGAGGCCTCGACCACGCGCCGTACGCCGCTGCACACCCTGGACCTCGGGCGCCCGCAGGCCCGCGTCGAGCTGGCCAACACTCGCGCCCGGGAACTGGCGGCAGACGCCGGCCCCGCCTTGCGGGCCGGGCGCCAGGTCGCGCGTCTGCTGCTGGCCGCGGAAAACCTCGGGATCGCCGACTGGTGCCTCCAGACCGCGGTGGAGTACGCCAAGACCCGCGAGCAGTTCGGGGTCAAGATCGGCACCTTTCAGGCCGTGAAGCACCTGTGCGCGGAGATGTTCTTCGCCACCGAGGTGGCCCGTGCCCTGCTGGTCTCCGCGGTCGAGCTGTGCCGCGGCGAGGTCAAGGCGCCCGGCCGGACCGCGCTCAACGCTGCGGCGCTGGCGTGCGCCGAGACCGCGGTGTCGGCCACCCAGGGCGCGGTGCAGGTGCTCGGCGGCATCGGCTTCACCTGGGAGCACGACGCGCACCTGTACTTCCGGCGGGCCCGGGCCAACGCTGTGCTGACCGGCTCGACCGCCGCCACCAAGGACTCCCTCGCCGAACTGCTGATCGCGGGCAAGGGCATCGCCGGGCCGGCGCCGCCGATGAGCGCCGAGGTCGCGGCGTTCGGGGAGCAGGCGCGCGCCTTCTTCGCCACCCACGCG
>NZ_JACDFE010000153.1 GCF_013815995.1 Sporichthya sp. | reverse complement strand
CGGTTGGGTCCGCCCGCACCGGGGTCGCCGGCTTTGCCGCCGCCGGCTCCGCCGATGCCGCCGGTCTTCCCGGCGTACGTACCGCCGCCTCCGCCTCCGCCGGCGGACACCAGGGGGACCGCGACCTGCGGCAGGGTGTTGTGGGCCATCACGAACGACCCGCCGCCGCCGCCACCGCCGCCGCCACCGAACTGGTTGAACGGATCGCAGACATCGGTGCTCGGGTCCAGGCGGACCGTGCCTCCCGGCGCGCCGCCGTTCACCCCGCCGGCGCCGCCGGTGATGCCGTTGGCCGAGTTTCCGACGCCGCCGACGAACAGATCAAGAACCTGACCGGGCTCGACGTTGAGGACCGCGCTCGCGATGCCCCCGAGTCCGCCCGCGGCGCCAGGCACGCTTCCGGCGCGGGGGAGCGAGAGAGCGCCGTCGGTGCAGTCACTCGACTGGTCGGCATCGCCCGTGCCACCCGAGCCGCCGCGTGCGGCCACCAGCATGTTGACCACGCCGGCCGGCACGGTGAAGACGGTCGGGACCGCGGACGGCTTGGTGTAGAGGCAGCGCACCTTCGTGCCCTCGGCGGTGCACTCCGGGGCGAGTGGCGTGGTTCTCGCCGCCCCGGCCGATGTCGCCGTGACGGCGACGACCAAGGCGGCGGGCAACATCACCGTTGCCGTGCGGTTCTTCATGACTGCCTCCCCCGGAGAGGGCTCAAGCTAACCAACTCGATACCCGTGAGTAGAGAGGCCACACGAGGCATTTTCCCTTGCAAATAGGCGTTTCTGGCCAACAAGTCCGCACACCGACGAGGGCCTGCAGTGAGATCTCGGTAATCCGTTGGATTCCTCAGTTTCGCCCCGGCGCGAGGCCCGGAGCGTCGGCCGTTACGCTCCGCCTCCATGGGCGTCCAGATCTCGCCGAGCATTCTCTCCGCGGACTTCTCCCGGCTCGCCGAGGAGTGCGAGCGGGTTGCCGGGTCGGCCGACTGGCTGCACGTCGATGTCATGGACAACCACTTCGTGCCCAATCTGACGCTCGGTCTGCCGATCGTCGAGGCGCTGCTCAAGCGGGTGGCCACCCCGGTGGACTGCCACCTGATGATCGCCGACCCCGACCGCTGGGCCCCGGCCTACGCCGAGGTCGGCGCCGGCTCTGTGACGTTCCACGTGGAGGCGGCGCACGCCCCGATCCGGCTGGCCCGGGCGATCCGGGCGGCGGGGGCGCGGGCCGGCATGGCGCTCAAGCCGGCCACCGACGTCGACGCCTACGCCGACCTGCTGCCCGAACTCGACATGCTGCTGCTGATGACGGTCGAACCCGGATTCGGCGGGCAGGCCTTCCTCGACGTGGTGCTGCCCAAGATCCGCCGGGCCCGCGAGCTGATCGCCGGCCGCGACCTCGACCTGTGGCTCCAGGTCGACGGGGGAGTGGCGGCCTCCACCATCGAACGCTGTGCCGAGGCCGGGGCCGACGTTTTCGTCGCCGGCTCCGCGGTCTACGGCGCCGACGACCCGGCCGAGGCGATCCGCCGGTTGCGGGCGCAGGCGGAGGCGGCGACCGCTGCCTCGACCTGGGCCAAGCAGTAACCCGTGGCATCCCAGGCCGAGTACGCCGCGATGCGCCGCGCGCTGGCCCTGGCCGGCCGGGGCCTGGGCACGACCAGCCCGAACCCGGTCGTCGGGGCGGTGGTGCTCGACATTGTCGGCACCGTGGTGGGCGAGGGTTTCCATGTGAAGGCCGGCGGCCCGCACGCCGAGGTACTGGCCCTGGCCGCCGCGGGCACCCGGGCCCAGAACGGCACCGCCCTGGTCACCCTCGAGCCGTGCAACCACACCGGGCGTACCCCGCCGTGTGTGCAGGCCCTGCTCGACGCCGGGATCGCCCGGGTGGTGGTTGCGGTGCGCGACCCGTTCGCACCGGCGGCCGGTGGCATCGAGGCGCTGCGCGCCGCGGGCCTGGAGGTCGAGGTCGGGGTGCTCGCGGCCGAGGCCGAGCGGGTCAACGAGGTATGGCTGACGTCGGTGCGCACCGGCCGGCCCTTCGTCACCTGGAAGTACGCGGCCAGCCTCGACGGGCGCTCCGCGGCGGTCGACGGCACCAGCCAGTGGATCACCGGCCCGGCTGCGCGGGCCGACGTGCACCGGCTGCGCGCGGAGTGCGACGCCGTGATCGTGGGGGTCGGCACGGTGCTCGCCGACGATCCCGCGCTCACCGTGCGGGACGCCCCGGTGCGCAACGGCCAGCCCCTGCGGGTCGTGCTCGACAGCTCACTGCGTACCCCGCCGGGCGCACGGGTGCTGGACGACTCCGCGCCGACACTGATCTTCAAGGCGCCGGGCGCGGTCGCGGCGGACCCGCTGCTGTATCCGGGCGCCAAATTTCTGACGGTCCATCAGGCTGCTGATGGCGTCGGCCTGGACCTGGCCGCCGTGCTCGCCGAGCTGCACTCCCGGCAGGTGATCTCGGTCCTGCTGGAGGGTGGGCCGCGGTTGGCCGGGTCGTTCCTCGCGGCCGGACTGGTGGACCGGGTGGTCGGGTACGTCGCCCCGGTGCTGATCGGCGGAGACGGTCTGCCGGCCCTGGCCGGGCCGGGGGCCCCGACCATCGAGGCCGCCCGCCGCATGCGGCTGGACGAGATCACCCCGATCGGCCCCGACGTCCGACTGGTGGCCCGCCCGCCGGCGCCCGCGCCGGCTCCTCCGACCGATGTGGAGAATTGACCGATGTTCACGGGCATCGTCGAGGAACTCGGTGAGGTCCTCGGCCTGGAGACCCTGGCCGGGGACGCCGCGCGGCTGACCCTGCGCGGGCCGACGGTCTGCTCCGACGCCGGGCACGGCGACTCGATCGCGGTCAACGGGGTCTGCCTCACCGTGGTGGAGGTGACCGACGGCGCCTTCACCGCGGACGTCATGAAGGAGACCCTCGACCGCTCCGCGCTGGGCGCACTGGCGACCGGCTCCCCGGTCAACCTGGAACGTGCGGTGACGATGGCCACCCGACTGGGCGGCCACCTGGTCCAGGGCCACATTGATGGAGTCGGGGTCGTCCGAAGCCGGCGCGCGGCCGAGCACTGGGAGCTCGTCGAGATCAGCCTGCCGGTCGGACTTTCCCGCTACGTGGTCGAAAAAGGTTCGATCGCCGTCGACGGGGTCTCCTTGACAGTTGCCGCCCTGGGCGTCAGTTCCTTCACCGTCAGCCTGATCCCGACCACCCTGGCTGCGACTACCCTGGGCCGACGAGCCCCCGGCGACCAGGTAAACCTCGAGGTCGACGTGCTCGCCAAGCACGTGGAGCGGCTCATGCAGGCAGGTACGGACACTCAGGACCGGGAGGTGGCTGATGACGGCTGAGCACACCGGAACGCCCCCGGCCGACACCCGGTTCGCGTTCGACTCGATCGAACGCGCCATCGCCGACATCCGGGCCGGCAAGGCCGTGCTGGTCGTCGACGACGAGGACCGCGAGAACGAGGGCGACCTCGTCTTCGCCGCCTCCAAGGCCACGCCTGAGCTCCTGGCGTTCATGATCCGCTACACCTCCGGTGTGGTGTGCGTCCCGATGCCCGGCCCCGACCTCGACCGGCTCGGCCTGCCGCCGATGACCATGGTCAACGAGGACCGCAAGCAGACCGCCTACGCGGTCTCGGTCGACGCCCGGGACGGGATCTCCACCGGCATCTCCGCCCGGGACCGCTCGCGCACCATCCGGGTCCTGGTCGACTCCGCGACCGAGCCGTGGGAGCTGACCCGGCCCGGCCACGTCTTCCCGCTGCGCGCGGTCGAGGGCGGGGTCCTGCGCCGTCCCGGGCACACCGAGGCCTCCGTCGACCTGGCCCGGATGGCCGGGCTCACGCCCGCCGGGGTGATCTGCGAGGTGGTCAACGAGGACGGCTCGATGGCCCGGCTGCCCGAGCTGGCGAAGTTCGCCGAGGAGCACAGCCTCGCGCTGATCTCGATCGCCGACCTGGTCAACTACCGCCGCCGGGTCGAGTCGCAGGTGATCCGGCTGGCCAAGACCCGGCTGCCCACGGTGCTGGGGGAGTTCCAGGCCTACGCCTACGCCGACCGCGGCGCCGCGCACAGCGAGGACGAGCACGTCGCCCTGGTCCGTGGCGACGTCACCGGCGGCGAAGGCGTTCTGGTGCGGGTGCACTCCGAGTGCCTGACCGGCGACGCCTTCGGTTCACTGCGCTGCGACTGCGGCCCGCAGCTGCGCTCGGCGATCGCCCGGATCGACAAGGAGGGCCGCGGCGTCGTGGTCTACCTGCGCGGGCAGGAGGGTCGTGGCATCGGCCTGGCCCACAAGTTGCGGGCCTACGAACTGCAGGACCACGGCCGGGACACCGTTGACGCCAACCTCGACCTGGGCCTGCCGGTCGACGCCCGCGACTACGGCGTCGGCGCGCAGATCCTGCTCGACCTCGGGGTGCGCTCGGTGCGCCTGCTCACCAACAACCCGGCGAAGTGCCGCGGCCTGGAGTACTACGGCGTGCCGGTGCTGTCCCGGGTGCCCTCGATCATCGAGCCGACCCCGGAGAACGTGCACTACCTGCGTACCAAGCGGGAGCGGATGGGCCACGACCTGCCCGAGGACCCCGATATCTGCGGCGAGCACGACGACAGCGCTGGACCCGGGACGCCGTTTTCATGAGTGGGGCCGGAGCACCCAAGCTCGACCCGGATGAGCTCGGCGACGTCGCCGGGTTGCGGGTCGCCGTCGTCGCCGCGCAGTGGCACGTCGAGGTCATAGACGGCCTGCTCGAGGGCACCCACCGGGCGCTGAAGGAAGCCGGCCTGGCAGCTGCTCTGGTGCTGCGGGTGCCGGGCGCCTTCGAGTTGCCGGTGGCCGCCCGGCGGCTGGCCGCGAGCCATGACGCGGTTGTGGCGCTCGGCGTCGTGGTCCGGGGTGGTACCCCGCACTTCGAATACGTCTGTCAGGCCGCCACTCTCGGCCTGACCCAGGTCAGCGTCGAGACCGGCGTCCCGGTCGGGTTCGGTCTGCTGACCTGCGACACCGACGACCAGGCCTTCGCCCGCAGCGGGCTGCCCGGGTCCAGCGAGGACAAGGGCTACGAGGCGGCGCAGGCCGCGGTGCAGACCGCGGCGGCGCTGCGCAGACACCTCCTCACGTAGCCTGTCCTCCCGTGAAGACGTTCGACGGGCTGTTCGCGGAGCTGACCGCGAAGGTGGCCGCTGGTGACCCGGCGTCAGGAACCGTGCGCGCGGTCGCGGGCGGCGTCCACGGGATCGGCAAGAAGGTCATCGAGGAAGCCGCCGAGGTCTGGATGGCGGCCGAGCATGAAGGCGCCGACCGGGCGGCCGAGGAGATCTCGCAGCTGCTCTACCACCTGCAGGTGCTGATGATCGCGAGCGGGCTCACGCTCGACGACGTATACGCTCATCTGTAGAAGCACCCGCCCAGCCACCCCCTGAAAGGGGCCTTTTCCCATGCTCCGCGTCGCCGTGCCGAACAAGGGCTCGCTGTCCGAGCCCGCGTCCGCGATGCTGCGTGAGGCCGGCTACCGCCAGCGTGCGGACGGCCGTGAACTGGTGCTCCAGGACCCGGACAACGGCGTCGAGTTCTTCTTCCTGCGCCCGCGCGACATCGCGGTCTACGTCGGCTCCGGCCGCCTCGACGTGGGCATCACCGGCCGGGACCTGCTCCTGGACTCCGGCGCCCCGGCCGAGGAGGTGCTCGAGCTCGGCTTCGGCGGTTCGACCTTCCGCTTCGCCGCGCTGCCCGGCACCGCGGACTCGGGGGTTACCGAGCTCGGCGGCCTGCGGGTGGCCACCTCTTTCCCCGGACTGGTTGCCAAGCACCTGGCCGAGGCCGGCGTCAGCGCTGAGGTGATCCGCCTCGACGGTGCGGTCGAGACCTCCATCCAGCTCGGGGTCGCCGACGTCATCGCCGACGTGGTCGAAACCGGGACCACGCTGCGCCAGGCGGGACTGCGCGTGGTCGGCGAACCGATCCTGTGCTCCGAGGCCGTGATGATCCGGCGGGTCGGCGCCGCCACGGAGCCCGGCTTCGACCAGCTGGTCCGCCGCCTCCGGGGCGTGCTGGTGGCCCGCCGCTACGTGCTCATGGACTACGACTGCCCCGTCGAGGTGGTCGAGGCCGCGGTCGCGATCACCCCGGGCTTCGAGTCCCCGACGGTCTCGCCCCTGCGCGACACCGCCTGGGTCGCGGTGCGTGCGATGGTCCCGCGCCGGGACGCCCAGCGGATCATGGACGACCTCTGGGAGGTCGGCGCCAGGGCGATCCTGGTCACCGACATCCACGCGTGCCGGCTGTGAAGGGGCGGGAGGTCGGCGCCAGGGCACAGTGCCTGACCACCGACCTCCACGCCTGCCGTCTCTGACGCTCCGTCAGATGTCTGCTTTGGCCCTGCCGCACACCTGGCGGCCGCGCAAGACCCGGATCTTCTGCTACGTGATCGCCGGCGGTCTGCTCGTGGTGTTGGCGATCGTCGCGATGATCCTGCCGCACGATGGCGCCCGCGCCTGGAATCTGCCTTCGCGGATCGGGGTGTTCGCGGTCGGCATCCCGATGGCGGCCTTCCTGCATCGCCACGGCGATGTGCGGATCATCGCCTCGGACTCCGGGCTGGAGGTGGTGAACCTGTTCCGCCGGCACCACCTGAAGTGGGGCGAGGTACTCGCGGTCCGGCTCCGTCGCGGTGACCCGTGGGCCTTCCTGGACCTGTCCAACGGCGAGACCATCCCGGCGATGGGTATCCAGAACTCCGACGGCGACGCCGCCCCGAGGGCCGCGCGTGAGCTGGCCTCGCTGGTGCGCGAGAAGTCGGGATGAGCAGGCACATCCCCGACCCCGGGTTCGCCGGCGATGACGGCACCGCCGACTCGGTGCTGGTCGATGCGCTGGCCGCATGGGCCGCGGGCGGGTCACCCGACCCGGTGTACGCCTCGCTGGTGGGCGGCCGGGTGATGGTGCCCGTGGTGGCCCGGGCGGTGAACGTCGACGTCGTCACCGGCGCCGACAAGGAGACCGACATGATGCTGGTCACCATTCGCGGTGAGGACGGCCGCATTGCCCTACCGGCGTTCACCAGCCTGGCTGCCCTGGTCGCCTGGAACGACGAGGCCCGTCCGGTGCCGGTGGCGGCGAGTACGGCCTGCCTGTCGACGGTGGCGGAACAGGGCGAGTTGTTGATCCTGGACCCCGGCGGCCCGGTGACCTTCGCGGTGGAGGGACCCGCCCTACGGGCCCTGGCGCAGGGCCGGGTACCGGTTCCTCCGCTGGCCGACCCGGAGGTGGCCGCAGCGGTCGCCGAGGTGGCGGCGGGGGAGCCGGCGATCACCCGGCACCGCCTGGTCGCCTCCGAGGCCGGCGCCGACGCGGTACTGGTCTTCGGCCTGCGGGCGGACGTTGACCCGACGGGGGTCGCCCGGACTCTGGCGAGTGCCCTGGCCGCCCATCCGGTGCTCCGCGAGCGGCTCGATCTCGGCCTGGAGCTGGCCTACCTGCCCAACTGGTAGGCTGACCAGCGACCTTTTCGATCCGTTTGTGTTCGCCTTGCGGCGGACGCAGCTGGATCGGAGCACAAGTGGAGCCCGACTCCCACCCGCAGCGACCGCTTCAGGTCGTCGGGTCCCGGTCATGACGGCCCTTCGGGGCTGTCTGCGCACGACTTCGCTCTTGAATCAGGGCGGGGACGTGTGCCGGGTTGTCGGCTTCCGCGAGTGCGCGGAAGCCATTTTTTGTGCCTTCGGACGGTCGGCAGTCATCAGTTTTCGAGGGAGGCACTATCACCGCAGAGCCGCGCATCAACGACCGGATCCGCGTGCCGGAGGTCCGGCTGGTCGGCCCCAACGGCGAGCAGGTCGGCATCGTCCCGATCGCGAAGGCGATGGAGCTGGCCCGGGAGGCTGATCTCGACCTGGTCGAGGTCGCCCCGATGGCCCGTCCGCCGGTCGCGAAGCTCATGGACTACGGCAAGTTCAAGTACGAAAGCGCGCTCAAGGCCCGCGAGGCCCGGCGCAACCAGGCGCAGACCGTCATCAAGGAGATGAAGCTGCGCCCGAAGATCGACCCGCACGACTACGAGACCAAGAAGGGTCACGTCGTCCGGTTCCTCAAGGCCGGCGACAAGGTCAAGATCACGATCATGTTCCGCGGTCGGGAGCAGTCCCGTCCCGAGCTCGGGTATCGCCTGCTGCAGCGCCTCGCGCAAGACGTCGCGGAGCTGGGGTTCGTGGAGTTCAGCCCGAAGCAGGACGGCCGCAACATGATCATGGTGCTGGGCCCGACGAAGAAGAAGTCCGAGGCGATGGCCGAGGCACGGGAGGCACGCGAGGCGCGCATCGGTACCAAGCGCGACGGCGAGTCCGACGGCGAGTTCGAGGGCGAGCTCGAGGACCTGGCGCCGGAGGATTTCGGGACGACCGAGGTGGACGCCGCTCCGCAGGAGTGACCCACCGCACCCGCAGGGGTGTCCACTGGACTGAGCACGGCTGAGATCGAGGAGAGACGGCACCATGCCGAAGGTCAAGACGCACAGCGGCGCGAGCAAGCGCTTCAAGATCACCGGGACCGGCAAGATCATGCGCGAGCGCGCGAACCGCCGTCACCTGCTCGAGTACAAGTCCTCCCGGCGTACCCGCCGCCTCGCGATGGAGGCCGAGATGGCCCCCGGCGACGCCAAGCGGATCAGGAAGCTGCTGAAGAAATAGCGCGCGCGAGAGACCTACTCGCACCCTCGACCCCACCGAACCGGGGCTGCTCCCGC
Organism: Sporichthya sp.; assembly: GCF_013815995.1. Taxonomy (GTDB): domain Bacteria; phylum Actinomycetota; class Actinomycetes; order Sporichthyales; family Sporichthyaceae; genus Sporichthya. The sequence continues at coordinate 2,528 of NZ_JACDFE010000153.1, read as the reverse complement.
AGCAGCCCCTCGCATGAGGAGTTTCGACGTGGCACGCGTAAAGCGGGCGGTAAACGCCCAGAAGAAGCGTCGTCAGGTTCTTGAGCAGGCCAGCGGCTACCGCGGCCAGCGCTCGCGCCTGTACCGCAAGGCCAAGGAGCAGGTCACCCACTCGCTGACCTACGCCTACCGGGACCGCAAGAAGCGCAAGGGCGACTTCCGTCGCCTGTGGATCCAGCGGATCAACGCCGCCTCCCGCGAGAACGGCCTCACCTACAACCGCCTCATCCAGGGCCTGAACCTGGCCGGCATCGAGGTCGACCGGCGCATGCTGGCCGAGCTCGCGGTCAATGACCCGGCGGCGTTCACGGTGCTGGTCGAGACCGCCAAGGCCGCGCTGCCCGCGGACCGGAACGCCCCGGCGGCCTGACCCGCTGTCCGAACTCACCAACCTCAGGGCCGCGCCGGTCGCGGCCGCGCGTCGCCTGGCCAAGCGCACCTTCCGGACCCAGGACCGGCGGTTCCTCGCTGAGGGACCGCAGGCGGTCCGGGAGGCGCTCGGCCTGCCGGGCAACGTCGTCGAGCTGTTCGTTACCGGCGAGGCCGTCGGCCGCCACGCGGAGCTTCTCTCCGCTGCGGGCGACGTGCCGGTGCACCGGGTCTCCGGTCGCGTGATGACCGCGATCGCGCAGACCGTCACCCCCCAGGGGGTGGTGGCGATCTGCCGGTTCCTGGACGTCCCGCTGACGCTCGAGCCCGCTCCCCGGTTGGTCGCTCTGCTCGCCGAGGTCCGCGACCCCGGCAACGCCGGCACGGTGATCCGGGTCGCCGACGCGGCCGGAGCCGACGCCGTCGTGCTCACCCGCAGTTCGGTGGACCTCTACAACCCCAAGTGCGCCCGCGCCTCCGCGGGCAGCGTCTTCCACCTGCCGGTGACCGTCGAGGCCGACGTCGCCGCCACCGTGGCCGCCCTGCGGGCCGCCGGGGTGCAGGTGCTGGCCGCCGACGGGGCCGGCCCGGCCGACCTCGACGCCATGGACGACGCGGGGGACTTGGCCCGCCCGACCGCGTGGCTCTTCGGTAACGAGGCCTGGGGCCTCCCGGCCGAACTGCGCGCCCTGGCCGACCAGGTGGTCCGGGTGCCCATCCACGGCCGCGCCGAGAGCCTCAACCTGGCCACCGCGGCCGCCGTATGTCTCTATGCGTCCGCCCGCGCGCAACGCCGCGGCTAGGCGACGCGACCATTCGCTCATGCATGAGCCAGTGGTCGGTCGGTGACCGATTTGTCCCGATCCGGACGACCATTCGCTCATGCATGAGCGAGTGGCGGTCACAGCTGACTGTCAGATCCAAGGCAGGCGGGGTAGAACGGGGTTGCGGTAACGCAAAAAGTGCTCGCAATAATGATCTCTCCGCGATCCTGACGAGGTGATGGTGAGCGCGCCGGGGGACGCACAAGACGGTCGGATTCCGTACGACGACCTGCCTGACGGCGTCGTCGTCGCGGATGACTCCGGCGCGGTCGTGATCGTCAACGTCGCCGCCGAGCGCCTGCTGGGCCTCCCGTCCGACGAGCTGATCGGCAAAGACCTGGGCAGCGTGCTGCCGCTGGTCGACCGGAGCAACCGGGACTGGTGGGAGGTCTGCAACCCCTACGGGGGGCTGGCCATCCGCACCGGGCACCCGGAGCGCCCGCTGACCCTGGTCGGTGGCCGCGAGGTGCTGGTCTCCGCCCGCTACCTGCGCCCGGCCCGCCTCGGTCGGGTGACCCGGGTCGTGGTGACGCTGCGCAGCGGGGCCGCCCGGGAACGCTGGGACCGCGAGCGCGCCGAATTGGTCGCGATGGTCGCCCACGAACTGCGCAGCCCACTCACCGGGGTGAAGGGCTTCACCTCCACCCTGCTCTCGCGCTGGGACCGGTTCACCGACGCCCAGCGCCAGGAGATGCTGGCCACGATTGACGCCGACGCGGACAAGTTGGCCAGGCTGATCACCGAGCTGCTCGACATCGCGCGGATCGACTCCGGCCGCCTCGAGCTCTACCGCCGCCCGACCGACCTCGCCGAGTCGCTGCAGCGCCACGTCGCGCGCCGGATCGCCGCCGGCGGGGCACCGCAGAACTTCCGGATCGAGATCCCGGCGCCGGTCGGCGAACTGTGGGTCGACGCGGACAAGGTCGACCAGGTGATCGGCAACCTGCTGGAGAACGCCCAGCGGCACGGCAGCGGCGTGATCACGCTGCGGCTGGAGCCGGCTCCGGGCGGGGTCGCCGTGACCGTCAGCGATCAGGGCCCAGGGGTGCCGACCGAGCTGGTCGGGCAGATCTTCGGCCGGTTCTGGCGCGACCGCCGCCACGGCGGCACCGGTCTCGGGCTCTACATCGCCAAGGGCCTGGTGGAGGCGCACGGCGGGACCATCGGCGTCGGCCGCGCCCCCGGCGGCGGGGCGGCCTTCCGCTTCACGCTGCCGGAGCTCAACCCCGAGGACGCCTGAACCCTCCGGGACGTCGTCCCGCACGGGCGCGTGTCAGCCCGTATGCAGGCTGACAC
>NZ_JACDFE010000328.1 GCF_013815995.1 Sporichthya sp. | reverse complement strand
CACCCGGTGCGGCCCGGCGACCGCCAGGTGCACGCGGCCGCGGTGGCCCTCGGCGGTCGGAGGCGCGAAGCCCGGGAGCTCGCTCATCGGGAATCCGTCGCCGGCGCCGAGTTCGTCGACCACGCCGTTCCAGCCGGAGCCCAGGACGACCGCGAAGTCGACCGGCCCGGTCAGCTCACGCAGCCGGGCCCCGGCGGCCTCGGCGAGGGCGTAGGGATCGGTCCCGGTCACGGGGCGGAGCGGCAGGGCCGCTCGCGAAGCCACTTCACATAGTCGTCGGGGGCGCCGGCCCGTTCGGCCGCGTCCGCGATGTGGCTGACGATCCGCGCCGAGGGCAGCCCGCCCTCGTAGCCATCCACCACGTAGATCCAGGCGAGCTCGTCGCCCTCCATGGTCGCGATCCGGACCCGGATCTTGCGGTAGAAGCCGATCGCGGTGCCCTCCCAGCCGTCGAGCTCCTGCTCGTCGGCGGGCGTGACGTCGTAGAGCGCGACGAAGACCTGGTGCCCCGCGTCCTCGACGACGGTGGTGCGCGCACCCTCGCCGCCGAGCTCCTCACCGCCGAAGGTCAGCCGCCAGCCGGCCAGCCAGCCGGTGGTCCGCTGCGGCGAGTGTGGCGCGATCAATGCCATCAGCGCCGGGTCGAGGTTCTTGCCGTAGGCGGCGTACAGGGCCATGGGTCGTCAGCTTAGGGCGGCGGAACCCCTCGCAGCGTCAGGCTGGGCCTATCTCACACAACCGTCACACCGCGTGGAGCAGGGACGTTTCCGGCCGGGCACACACACCGGGGACAATGGCGGTCTTATGACACGCATCGTGGTGCTCGGGGGTGGCCCCGGGGGATACGAAGCGGCGCTGGTCGCCGCCCAACTGGGTGCGCAGATCACCGTCGTCGACTCCGACGGGATCGGCGGCTCCTGCGTCCTCACCGACTGCGTGCCGTCCAAGACGCTGATCGCGACCGCCGAGGCGGCCTGGAACGCCGCGGAGTCGCGGCGGCTGGGCGTGAAGGTGCGCGGCGCCGAGGATCTCGGCCCGTCGGCGTTCGGCGTCGACCTCGCCCGCGTGAACACCCGGGTCCGGGCGCTGGCCCAGGCGCAGTCCACCGACATCCACGACCGCCTGACCATCGCCGGGGTGCGCGTGCTGCCCGGACGAGGCCGGTTGACCTCGCCGACCGCGGTGGTCGCCGAGGGCAACGACGGGACCGAGGAGGAGCTGCCCGCCGACGCAATCCTGGTCGCCACCGGCGCCCGCCCCCGGGTGCTGGCGGACGCGATGCCGGACGGCGAGCGGATCCTGACCTGGACTCAGGTTTACGGCCTGACCGCGCTGCCCGAGCACCTGATCGTCGTCGGCTCCGGCGTCACCGGTGCGGAGTTCGCCAGCGCCTACAACTTCGGCACGGAGGTCACCCTGGTGTCCTCACGGGACCGGGTGCTGCCCGGTGAGGACGCCGACGCCGCGGCGGTGCTGGAGGCCGCGTTCGTGCGCCGGCGGATGAACATCCGCAGTCAGGCCCGCGCGAAAAAGGTCACCCGCGACGGCGACGTCGTCCACGTGGAGCTCTCCGACGGCGAGGTCATCACGGGCTCGCACGTGCTGATGGCGGTCGGGTCGGTGCCCAACACCGAGCACATCGGGCTGGCCGAAGCCGGCGTCCGGCTCAACTCCGGCGGCTTCGTGGAGGTGGACAAGGTCTCGCGCACCTCGACCCGCGGTATCTACGCCGCCGGCGACTGCACCGGAGTGCTGATGCTCGCCTCCGTCGCCGCGCACCAGGGTCGGATCGCGATGCAGCACATCCTCGGCGACGCGGTCCGCCCGCTGAACCTGCGCGCGGTCGCGGCCAACGTGTTCACCGAGCCGGAGATCGCCACGGTCGGGGTCTCCCAGAACGAGATCGACCGCGGCGAGGTCGCGGCCCGCACCGTCATGCTGCCGCTGGCCACCAACGCCCGAGCCAAGATGCAGGGCCTGCGGGACGGCTTCGTGAAGCTGTTCTGCCTGCCGGGCACCGGAATAATCATCGGTGGCGTCGTCGTCGCGCCGCGGGCCAGTGAGCTGATCTACGCCGTGTCGCTCGCGGTGGACTGCCAGCTCTCCGCCGACCAGGTCGCGCACGCCTTCACGGTGTACCCGTCGATGACCGGCTCGATCGGCGAAGCCGCACGACTGCTGCACCTGCCGCCGGGCTGACACCCCTTTCACGGCCCCAGACATGCTTCACTCGCCAGGCCCAGCCCGTGAGGCTGGTCCTGGCGAGTGAAGGTAAGTGCTGCCGGGTGATCAGCCGGCAGCGCTCATGCGACGCGGCTGACGCGGACGGCCACCGGCCTGCGGGCGGCGGGGCGGACGGCCGGTACCGCGCGGCGCGCTGCTCCGGACCGGAGCCACCAGGGTGACGACCGGGATCGGGGTGCCGGAGTTGCCCAGCGCGATGACCTCGGCGTGATCCGGCGTCACATCGTGGGCCGCCGGGTCGACGCCCGCCTTGCGGTGCATGGCGGCCATCTCCCGGCGCTGCGAGTGCTCGACCAGCGCGACGACCGTGCCGGAGGAGCCGGCCCGGGCGGTGCGGCCGGAGCGGTGCAGGTAGGCCTTCTCGTCGGTCGGCGGGTCGAAGTGCACGACCAGGTCGACGTCGTCGACGTGGATGCCGCGCGCCGCGACATCCGTGGCGACCAGCACGCGCTGCGAGCCGTCGGCGAAGGCGGCGAGGGCCCGCTGGCGCTGGTTCTGGTTGAGGTTGCCGTGGATCGCCCCGGCGGCGACGCCGGCCTGCGAGAACTGGCGGGCCAACCGGTCCGCGCCGTGCTTGGTCCGCACGAAGAACAGCGTGCGGCCCGGGCGGGCCGCGATCCGGGCCGCGACGTCCACCTTGGTGCTCGGGTGGACCCCGAACATCACGTGGGTCATGTTGTCGACCTGGGTCTCGTCCTCGGGGACCGCGTGCACGGCCGGGTCCGGCAGGTACTCACGGACGATCTTGGCGACGGCGTGGTCCAGCGTCGCGGAGAACAGCAGACGCTGCCCGTCCTGCGGGGTCTGGGCCAGAATGCGCCGGACGTCGGGCAGGAAGCCCATGTCGGCCATGTGGTCGGCCTCGTCCAGGACGGTGATCTCGATCCACTCGAGGGTCAGCGCCTTGCGCTCGAGCAGGTCGAGCAGCCGGCCGGGGGTGGCGACGACGACGTCGACGCCGGCCCGCAGGGCCTGGATCTGACGGCTGATCGGGGCGCCGCCGTAGACCATCGCGACGGTCAGGTCGACGGTGTGGCCGAAGGCGACCAGGTTGTCGGCGACCTGGCGGGCCAGCTCGCGGGTGGGCACCAGCACCAGGCCGCGGGGCGGGCCGGGCCGGCGGGTGGACCGCGCAGGGGAACCGGTGGCGGCCAGGCGGGCCAGCATCGGCAGTCCGAAGGCCAGCGTCTTGCCCGAGCCGGTCTGGGCCCGGCCCAGCACGTCGCGCCCGGCGAGGGCGTCCGGCAGGGCGCGGGACTGGATGGCGAACGGGCTG
>NZ_JACDFE010000152.1 GCF_013815995.1 Sporichthya sp. | reverse complement strand
CTCCGGCCGAGAACCCGGTCGCGCAGGCTGCTGCCCCCGAGGAGGCTCCGGCCGCCGAGGCCGCGGTCGCCGAGGAGCCGGCGGCCCCCGCGCAGGACGCGGCGGCTCCCGCCGAGGAGAGCTGACGGTGCTCGAGGACGCCCTCGACCACCTGGTCCGCGGCATCGTGGAGCACCCGGACGAGGTCCGGGTGCGAGAGCGCAACCAGCGCAACGGCAAGGTGCTCGAGGTCCGGGTGCACCCCGACGACCTCGGCAAGGTGATCGGCCGCTCCGGTCGCACCGCCACTGCCCTGCGCACGGTGATCTCCGCCCTGGGCGGTCGCAACATCCGCGTGGACCTGGTCGATCAGCGCGGACGGTAGTTCGGTGCAGCTCGTCGTCGGGCGCATCGGACGCCCGCACGGCGTGCGCGGCGAGCTGACTGTCGAGGTCCGTACCGACTCCCCGGAGCGCAGGTTCGCCCCGGGGAGCGAGCTCGCCACCGATCCCGCCACCGCCGGGCCGTTGGTCGTCACGGGCCTGCACTGGCACAGCGGGCGGCTGCTGCTGACCTTCGCCGGCGTCGGGGACCGCACCGCGGCCGAGGCGCTGCGCAACGTCATGCTCGTGGTGGACGTGGACGCCGACGAGCGGCCGGAGGCCCCGGACGAGTACTACGACCATCAGCTGGTCGGGCTGGCCGTGATCGGCGCCGGGGGAGAGCCGCTCGGCACTGTCGCCGACGTCCTGCACCTGCCGTCGCAGGAGTTGCTCGCCGTCACCACCCCGGACGGCGGCGAGGTGCTGGTCCCGTTCGTGGTCGAACTGGTTCCCGAGGTCGACGTGGCCGGTGGCCGGGTGCTCGTGACCCCGCCGCCGGGCCTGTTCGAGGACATCATCGAAGAGACCGCCGAGGACACCGCCGAGGACACCGCCGAGGACACCGTCGAGCACACCGCCGAGCACACCGCCGAGCACACCGCCGAGCACACCGCCGAGCACACCGCCGAGGACTCGACGAGGTCCTGATGCGCGTCGACGTGATCGGGATCTTCCCCGAGTACCTGGCCCCGTTGGAGCTCTCGATCGTGGGCCGCGCCCGGACGACGGGGCTGCTCGAAGTGGTCGCCCACGACCTGCGGGACTGGACCCACGACGTCCACCGGACGGTCGACGACACCCCCTACGGCGGTGGCGCGGGCATGGTGATGAAGCCCGAGCCGTGGGGCGAGGCGCTGGATGCCGTCCTGGCCGGCGGACCAGGTGGCGGACCTGCCGGCGCACGCGCCCGGCTCGTCGTACCGACGCCCGGCGGGCGCCCGTTTACCCAGGCTCTGGCCGAGGAGTACGCGGCACTGCCTTGGCTGGTCTTCACCTGCGGCCGCTATGAGGGCATCGACGCCCGGGTGGCCGCGCAGGCTGCCGCCCGGCCCGAGGTCGAGGCCGTCGACGAGGTCTCGCTCGGCGACTACGTGCTGGCCGGCGGCGAGGCCGCGGTCCTGGTGATCGTCGAGGCGGTGGCCCGGCTCCTCCCGGGGGTGCTCGGCAATCCGGACTCCCTCAGTGAGGAGTCGCACACCGACGGTCTGCTGGAGTACCCCGTCTACACCAAGCCGCAAGCCTGGCGCGGGATCGAGGTCCCCGAGATCCTGCGCTCCGGCGACCATGGGCGGATCGCCCGCTGGCGCCGGGACTCCGCGCTGCGCCGCACCGCTGCCGTCCGCCCCGATCTGGTCGCCGCGCTGGACCCGGCCGGCCTGGACCGGGCCGACCTCGCCACCCTGGCCGCGGCCGGCTGGGTGCCGGGGGAGGACGGCCGGTTTCGTCCGGTGCCCCCCTGTGTGCCAGACTGAGAGGTCAGTTCACGCCCCGCCGCGGGCGATTGTCTTTGCCCTGCTGGCCTAAGGAAGCGACCTTTCATGCACACCCTCGACTCCGTCGATGCCGCCTACCTGCGCTCGGACATCCCGGCGTTCCGTCCCGGCGACACCCTGAAGGTCTCCGTCCGGGTCGTCGAGGGCAACCGGTCCCGCATCCAGGTCTTCCAGGGCGTGGTCATCCGCCGCCAGGGCAGCGGCCTGCGCGAGACCTTCACGGTCCGCAAGGTCAGCTTCGGCGTCGGCGTCGAGCGGACCTTCCCGGTCCACACCCCCTCGATCGACCGCATCGAGGTCCTGACCCGCGGTGACGTGCGCCGCGCGAAGCTGTACTACCTGCGCGACCTGCGCGGCAAGAAGGCGAAGATCAAGGAGAAGCGGGACCAGGCCCCGGCCAAGTAGGTCCGGCCCACCCCGCAGCAGCCTTCCCCCCGGAGAGCCGGCCCCGACCGGAGTTGGCGGCCAACACTCCTCAACGAATGGCCCTCGGCGCCCAAGGGTGCGCAGTTACCCTCGACCGAGCATGGACACCGACCGCGACGACGGCCCCGCCGTGGACGATTTGGCCGTGGCGTCGGCGCTGACCGCCGTCCGTACGAGCCCGTCGTCCCATCGGCGCGCGCCCGCGCCGCGGCGGGCGGCAGCGAACGGTCGGGCGCTGAACGGAGCTGAGTCGGCCGGCGGCCGGGCGGAACTGCGCGCGGCGCGTCGGCGCAAACTGCGCCGGATCCAGGCCTTCGTCGTGGTCGGCCTGCTGGTCATGATGACCATTGTCCGCGGGCTCATGTTCCAGGCCTTCTCCATCCCCTCGGTGTCGATGGAGCCGACCCTGCTCGTGGGCGACCGGGTCCTGGTCAACAAGATGTCCTACGACGTGGGCTCCCTGCAGCGAGGTCAGGTGGTCGTGTTCGACGGCGCCGGGAGCTTCGTCCCCGAGCGCACCGACTCGCCCGGCCTGTTCAGCCGGACCCTGGGCGCGATCGGGCTCAACAACGGTGAGGACGACTACGTCAAGCGGGTGATCGGCCTGCCGGGGGACCGGGTCGCCTGCTGCGACGCACAGGGCCGGCTCACCGTGAACGGCGTCCCCCTCGACGAGCCCTATCTCTTCGAATTGGACCTGCCGTCGCGGGACCGCTTCGACATCCTGGTCCCGCCGGGCCGGGTCTGGGTGATGGGCGACCACCGCAGCCGCTCCGCGGACTCGCGTGCCCACCTCGGGGACCCCGGCGGCGGTACTGTTCCCATCGACAAGATCGTGGGACGCGCCATGGCGATCGTCTGGCCGCTGGGCCGGGCGGGGTGGTTACCCATCCCCGAGAGCTTCGAACGGCTGACGAATGGAGGGGCCCCCGGTGAGTGATCCGGCTGCGCCGGTTGGGCCCGGCGACCCGGACGAGCCGACCGAAGGGTCCGAGCCCCGCGGCGCCGACGACGCCTACGCCGCGGATTCCGATGCTCCCGAGAGCGCCGACCCCGCTGAGGTGCTGCCTCCACCGCCGAGCCGCCGCGCGATGCGCCGCGGTGAGGAGGACCCGGCCGAGGCCGAGGCCGGCCAGCGCCGCGTGGGTCAGTCCTCCTCCCTGATGCGGGAACTGCCGATCCTGGTGTTCGTCGCGCTCGCGCTCGCGCTGCTGATCAAGACCTTCCTGGTGCAGGCCTTCTTCATCCCGTCGGATTCGATGGAGAACACCCTGCTGCAGGGCGACCGGGTGCTGGTGAACAAGTTCGCCTCGCACTTCGGTGACGTGAAGCGCGGCGAGGTCGTCGTCTTCCGTGACCCGGGCGGCTGGCTGCCCGCCACCAACGACGACGGCGGTGGCAACCCGATCTCCAAGGGCCTCAAGGACGTCTTCGTCTTCGTCGGCCTGCTGCCCTCGAGCAGCGAGAAGGATCTGATCAAGCGGGTCATCGGCGTGCCGGGCGACAAGATCGCGTGCTGCACCAACGGCAAGGTGACCGTCAACGGCATCGAGCTGGAAGAGCCGTACATCTACCCCGGCGACAAACCGTCGGACCGGCAGTTCAGCGTCACCGTCCCGCCGAACCGGCTCTGGGTCATGGGTGATCACCGCTCGCTGTCGGCGGACTCGCGGGTGCACATGACCGACCCGGGCAACGGGACCATCCCCGCGGACAACGTGGTCGGCCGGGCCTTCGTCCTGGTCTGGCCGTTGGGTCGCTGGTCGACCCTCGGCGTGCCGGACACGTTCAAACGCAAGGAACTCGACGCCGCCGCGGTGACGACCTCCTCGATCGGGCTGGTCGTGCTGGTGCCACTCGCGCTGGCCCGGCGGCGGCGCTCGGGGTTAGTGGTTCACGAGCATGTCGACGCCTGAGGGCGACCGGCCCCTCTTCACTCCCGACCCCCTGCCGGGGTCCGGAGATGCCGGTGCGGGTGGGTACATCCCGCCGGTGCCGAACTACCCGACCTACTCACCCGGCTTCCCGGCGCAGGGCGTGCCCGAGCACGAGATGCCCGAGGACGACATGCCGCGCCGGCCGACGCAGCGCCGGATGGTGCGCCGTGCGCCGGAGGAGCCGTCGCCGGACCCGGTCGACCACGCCCCTGAGGTCGGCCGTCCCTCGGCCTGGCTGCGCGAGATCCCGATCCTGGTCGCGGTGGCGCTCGGCATCGCCCTGCTGGTGAAGACCTTCCTGGTGCAGGCCTTCTTCATCCCCTCGGAGTCGATGGAGAACACCCTGCTGACCGGGGACCGCGTGCTGGTCAACAAGTTCGCCGACCGCTTCGGCGGGGACGTGCAGCGCGGCCAGGTGGTGGTCTTCAAGGACCCCGGCGGCTGGCTGGACGACGGCGAGGACGACACCAGCGGCAACCCGATCGTGAAGGGCCTCAAGGACGTCTTCTCCTTCGTCGGCCTGCTGCCGTCCACCAGCGAGAAGGACCTGATCAAGCGCGTCATCGGGCTGCCGGGCGACAAGGTGGTCTGCTGCACCGACGGCAAGATCACGGTCAACGGGGTCCCGCTCGACGAGCCGTACCTCTATCCCGGCGACAAGCCCTCGGACCGCCAGTTCTCGGTGACGGTGCCGCCGAACCGGCTCTGGGTGATGGGCGATCACCGTTCGGACTCCGCGGACTCGCGCTCGCACATGGACGGGCCGGGCAACGGCACCGTCCCGGCCGAGAACGTGGTCGGCCGCGCCTTCGTGCTGGTCTGGCCGATCAGCCGCTTCGACGTGCTGGGCGTCCCGGACACCTTCAAGCGCTCGGAGATCGACGACGCGGGGCTGGGCACGCAGGCGTCCGCGGTCGGGCTGACCGGGGTCGGCATGGTCTGGCTGCGGCGCCGCCGTGAGCGGGCGCGTCTGGCCGAGACCGCCGTGCTCGGGCCCGCGGTCGAGACTCGGAGCGGGAGCTGACCGTGCTCCCGCGCGGTACTGCCGTCCGTCGCGACTCCGGGCTCTACGGCTATGAACGTGCCCTCGCCCGCTGCGGCCTGACGCCGGTCGCTGGCGCGGACGAGGCCGGCCGGGGCGCCTGTGCCGGGCCGCTGGTCGCCGCCGCGGTGATCCTGCCCGAGGGCAAGCGCGGCGAGGTGCCGGGTCTGGCCGACTCCAAGCTGCTCCGACCCGCGGCCCGGGAGCGGGTCTACGACCAGGTGCTGCGCCGCGCGACCGCCGTCGGCGTCGTGGTGATCCCGCCCGGCGACATCGACCGGGTCGGCCTGCACCGGTGCAACATCGCCGCGCTGCGCCGGGCGCTGGCCCGGCTGAGCACCCCGGCCGGCTACGTGCTCACCGACGGCTTCCCGGTGGCCGGGTTGGGGGTGCCGGGGCTGGCCGTCTGGAAGGGCGACCGGGTGGCGGCGTGCATCGCGGCCGCGTCCGTGGTGGCCAAGGTGACCCGGGACCGGATGATGGTCGAGCTGCACGCCGAGCACCCGCAGTACGGCTTCGACGAGCACAAGGGCTACATCACCGCGGAGCACACCTCGGCCCTGCACGCGCACGGGCCCTGCCCGGAGCACCGTTTCTCCTACGTCAACGTCCGGGCGGCGGCGGGGCTGCGGGTGCCGGTGGGCCTGGTCGAAGAGAATGCTCTGGTCGACAGCATCGCCGGGGAGATCGGGGAGGAGGAGTACCGATGAGCGCGGAAGATCTCGAGAAGTACGAGACCGAGATGGAGCTCCAGCTCTACAAGGAGTACCGCGACGTCGTCGGCCTCTTCGCCTACGTGGTCGAGACCGAGCGCCGGTTCTACCTCACCAACAACGTCGACCTGCAGGTCCGGACGGACGCGGGGGAGACCTACTTCGAGGTGACGATGTCGGACGCGTGGGTCTGGGACATGTACCGGCCGGCGCGCTTCGTGAAGAACGTCAAGGTCGTCACGTTCAAGGACGTCAACGTCGAGGAGCTCGCCAAGTCCGAGCTCGAACTGCCGAAGGAGTAAGCGGCCCATGGACTACGCGACCGTCGCCCAGGCCGAGCGGTTCCTGATCGCCCAGCGCTTCACCGCGATGGTCAACCGCTACGACGTGTCGCTGGTCGGTCCGGACGGGAGAAGCCCGGGTGAGCCGGTCTGCTTCGTCGAGCAGAAGCGGATGGCGTTCAAGGAGCAGGTCGATTTCCGGCTGCCGGACGGACGCACCTCGTTGTTCGGGTTCAAGGCGCGGTCGGTGCTGGACCTCGGGGCCACCTACGACGTCACGGCCGCGGACGGCACCGCGATCGGCACCTTCAAGAAGGAAGGCATGAAGTCCCTTCTGCGCTCGACCTGGCGGATGTCCCAGCCCGGCCAGCCCGACGTGACCGGCCAGGAACGCAGCGTCCCGATCGCTCTGTTGCGCCGGCTCCAGGACCTCATCCCGCTGCCCTTCCACTTCGACTTCACCGTCGACGGCCGCCCGATCCTGTCGGTCGAGCGGCAGCGCAGCCTCCGGGACCGGTACCTGCTCACGATCCACGTGCCAGGGCTGGACCGGCGCTTGGCAATAGCCATGGGCGTTGCCCTGGACGCGCTCCAGCAGCGCTGACTCCGTCGCTTAAACGGGGCGAAAGCTTACAAATCGGACATCGCCCGCCATTGCAGGCTTCATTTGTTCGATTGGAACCGACTTGACCATCGCCGCGTCAGTATGAGGACACGGCCGGTTAGGGGATCGGCCGAGTACGGACGGCGGGGGCGCGGTCCGTAGGGGTTTCGTGGGGGAGTACAAGCTATGGGACGCAAGCGTTCCGCCGTGTCGTGCGGCGTGGCAGTGACGATGATGACCGGCGTCGGCGTGTCCGGCCTGCCGAGCGTCGCGCACGCTGTCGAGGACGGCGGCATGGTCACGATCGCCGAGGTGCTGGGCTGCGAGGAGCAGACCGAGTTCCCGGAGTCGACGGCCGACGACCTGCTCGGCGGCGCGCTCAAGATCCAGCCCTGGGGCTCGATCAACCTGCCCATCCTCGGCCCAGTCGTCGACATCGACTGGGGCATCAGCCCGTTCCGGCACCCGTCGTGGGAAACCAAGTTCCGAAGCCTGCGGTGGGTCGACACGCTGGTCGACATGGCCGTCAACCCGGACGTCGACATGCTCAAGCGGACCTTGGCGCGCAACCTGGCCGAGGGCATCCTCAAGGACTGGATCAAGGACAACCGGCTCTACGACCCGAGCCCGCTGCCCTTCACCTGGGTGGGTGCGAGCGCCGTGGCGCAGCGGGCCGAGGGCCTGCTCTGTGACCGGCGCGCCTTCGGTGAGCCGGCGTGGATGGACCAGGCGCTGCTCGACCACGGCCGGTTCCTGACCAACAACTGGTCGGGCACCTGGAACCACGGGACGATGGAGGCGATCACCCTCTACCGGATCGGCTGCATCACCGGCGACACCGCCGACCGTGCGCTGGGCAAGGCGCGGCTGGTCGACTCGTTCAAGGCGAACCGGCTGGGCCCGGTGATCGATGCCGAGGGCGTCACCAACGAGCAGGCCGTCGGCTACGCCGACTTCCAGGTCCGGCTCTGGAACAAGGCGATGCGGACCCTGCAGGCCTGCGGCGACTCGGTGCCCGACATCATGCGCCAGCGCGTGGCCAAGCTCCCGGCCTTCCTGGCCGCGGCCACCCAGCCCGACGGCACGCTCGTCCAGCTCGGCGACACCTACAAGGAGCCGGCCGGCATCGTGGCCGGTACGCCGCTGGAGTACATGGTCACCAAGGGCCAGTCCGGCCCGCGGCCGACCAAGCGGGTGTCGGTCTTCAAGGCCGGGTACGTCTTCGGGCACAGCGGCTTCGGGCAGAGCCGGGCGTTCGACAAGGAGTCGTTCTACAGCCTGCGCTTCGGGCGGGCCCGGCAGGTGCACGGTCACTTCGACCACACCTCGATCACCTACTTCGCGCACGGCATCCCGATGCTGGTCGACTCCGGTCACGACGGCTACCAGGACTCCGCGAACCGCGACTACCTGCGTTCGCAGGCCGCGCACAACGTGCTGATGGTCGCCGGTGTGAAGGCCAAGGACGTCGAGACCAAGCTGGTCCGCCGTCAGATCGAGAAGGACTGGCAGTTCTACGAGACCGCCGACCGCGCGTACGGCATGGAGCGCAACCGCAGCGTGCTGTTCGCGCAGGGCCCGGACATCGCGGTCGTGCTGGACCGGACCGCGGCCACCAGCAAGACGCACAGCTTCCGCCAGCTCTGGCACCTGGACCCGGGCATGAAGGTGGCCCGCCAGAAGCGCGGCGTCGCCGTTGCGGTCCCGAACAACGGCACCAACGCCAAGCTCTGGATGATCCCGGTCGACCTGGACGGCGACCGCATCCGCACCTCCTCGACGAAGGTGATCAAGGGCCGCACGCTGCCGCGTCAGGGCTGGGTGTCCGAGGGCATGCTCGACCGCCAGAAGGCCCCCGTGGTCCAGATGTCCCGCTCGGGCAAGGCCGCCGAGGTGCTCACCGTGATGGTGCCGACCTCGAAGCAGGCCAGCGTCAAGACCTCGATCAAGGGCATCGGCAACGGCGTGAAGGTCCTGACCGTCACCATCGACGGCAAGGACCACAAGTTCAAGCTGAGCTCGGGCGGCAAGATCTCCGCCCTCTGATCTCCACCTGCGCAGCAGACGAGCACTTCCCGGCGGGGCACTGTCCACAGGACGGTGCCCCGCCGTTCTTGTCCACAGGTCGGCCCGCTTCGCGAATCTGACCCCTCGTCATGGTGCAAGGTCACCCCCGGGGGTGATCGCGTGATGCGCGCGAAGGATGCACTGGGGCGCTACGGCGAGGACGTCGCGAGCCGGTACCTGGCCGAGGCCGGGCTGGTCGTGCTGGAACGCAACTGGCGCTGTCCGGCGGGCGAGATCGACATCGTTGCCCGGGACGGCCCGGCGCTCGTGGTGTGCGAGGTGAAGACCCGCCGCGACGACGCCTTCGGTGGTCCGTACGCCGGGATCACGCCGGCGAAGCTGAACCGGTTGCGCCGGCTCGCGGCGGACTACGTGCGCTCGCTGAACTGCCGGGTGCCGGAGATCCGGGTCGACGTCGTCGCGGTCTGGGCCTCGGGGCGCGGTGCTCCGCGGGTCGAGCACCTGCGCGGTGTGCTGTGAGCGAGCGCAGCGAGCGAACCATGGGATCCGAATGCGGCTCCGCGAGGACGAAGTCCGTGGCGGAGACGTCATGAGCGGGGGCCTGGCGCGCGGCTGGTCGGTCGCGCTGGTCGGGGTCACCGGGCAGTTGGTCAGCGTCGAGGCCGACGTGGGTTCCGGACTGCCTGGTTTCGCGCTGCTCGGGTTGCCGGATGCCGCGCTCAACGAGTCCCGCGATCGAGTGCGAGCGGCGGTCGTCAACACCGGCGAAGAGTGGCCCAAACACAAGGTGACGGTGTCGATGTCCCCGGCCGATCTACACAAGCGGGGGAGCAGATTCGATTTGGCCCTCGCCGTCGTCGTACTGGCGGCTGACGGAAAGTTACCGGTCGAGGAACTAGAGGACCGGGTGCTGCTCGGCGAACTCGGCCTCGACGGCGGCCTGCGGCAGTTGCGCGGTGTGCTCCCTGCGGTGACCGCCGCCGCCCGCGCCGGGATCAGGCGGGTGGTGGTGCCGGAACCGAACGCGGCCGAGGCCGCGCTCGTCGATGGCGTCGAAGTTGTCGGCGTCCGCTCGCTCGGTCAGTTGCTCGCGATGTTTCGCGGGGATCCGGTGCCCGAGGCTCCGGCAGTGCCTTGCATCGAAGGCGGCGGACCGCCCGCGGTCCTGGAAATGCCGGATCTGGTGGATGTGCGTGGGCACGCCGAAGCGCGACTTGCGCTGGAGGTCGCGGCCGCTGGCGGACACCACATTTTTCTTCACGGTTCGCCCGGTGCAGGAAAGACGATGCTTGCCAGCCGCTTGCCGGGCTTGCTCCCGCGGCTCAGCCGAAAGCAGGCGCTCGAGGTCACGGAGATTCACTCCGTCGCAGGCCTGTTGCCGCCGGCCGTTCCGTTGGTGACCGCGCCGCCGTTCTGCCAGCCGCATCACTCCGCGACGTTGGCCGCGATGGTCGGTGGTGGGACTGTGAAGGAGATCCGGCCGGGTGCGGCGGCGATCGCACACCACGGGGTGATCTTCATCGACGAGGCCACCGAGTACCGCCCGGGGGTGCTGGACAGCTTGCGACAGCCGCTGGAGTCCGGGGAAGTCGTCATCGCGCGGTCGGGGATCACGGCACGGTTCCCGGCGCAATTCCAGATGGTGATGGCAGCGAATCCGTGCCCCTGCGGGGCACCTTCGGGGCCGCGGAGCTGCACGTGTACGTCCGACGTGCGTCGGCGCTACGCCGCGCGGCTGTCTCGGCCGCTACTCGACCGCATCGACATCCAGGTGATGGTCGATCGCCCGAGTCGCTACGAGCTCCTGCAGGCGCCCGACGGCGAGACCAGTGCGGTGGTCGCCAGTCGGGTGCTGGCGGCCCGCCAGCGCGCCGAGCACCGTCTGCGCAACACGTCCTGGTCACTGAATGGGCAGGTGTCCGTGCGGGCACTGCGCTTGCAGTTTCAGCCGGATGCGACAGCGATGCGGTTGGTCGAGGCGGCACTCGACCGCGGCTCGCTGTCGGCGCGGGGGATGGCCAAGGTGCTGCGAGTCGCCTGGTCCATGGCCGACCTGGCGGGTCTGGATCGGCCAGGAATGGACGAAGTCGGAATGGCATTGGCCTTCCGAGCCGGAGCGCAAGGAGGATGGACGTGAGCGGCACAGGGCTGAACGATGCAGCACGGAGTGCGCTGGCGCTGCTGATGGCCGTGGCCGAGCCCGGCGACCCGAGGGTCGGGGCGGCGCTGGACCGGTGGGGCGCGCGGGATCTGATCGACCGGGTGCGCGAGGGCGGCGGTGGGTTCCCCGGCGCCCGGGCGATGCGGTTGCGGCTGGAGGCGGTGAGTGGAGCGGAACAGCTCGCGCGGGCCGGCTCGGTGGGGGCGATGCTGGTGGCCCGCGGTGACCCGGACTGGCCGACCCAGCTCGACGACCTCGGGCCGGGCCGGCCGTACGGATTGTGGACGCACGGCTCGATCGCGCTGCGGCCGGCGCTGCTGCGCTCGGTCGCGAT
>NZ_JACDFE010000151.1 GCF_013815995.1 Sporichthya sp. | reverse complement strand
GCCTGGTGCTGCCGCGCGCGGCCGCCCTGGCCTCGGTGATGGCCGGCCGCCGCGCGGTCGCGGTCGCCGGCACCCACGGCAAGACCACCACCACCTCGATGCTGACCGTCGCCCTGCAGCACTGCGGCGCCGACCCGTCCTTCGCGATCGGCGGCAGCCTCAACGAGTCCGGCGCCAACGCCCACGACGGCAGCGGTGACGTGTTCGTGGCCGAGGCCGACGAGAGCGACGGCTCGTTCCTGCTGTACTCGCCGACCGCGGCGATCGTGACCAACGTCGAGGCCGACCACCTCGACCACTACGGCACCGCCGAGGCCGTGGACGCCGCCTTCGTCGCCTTCAGCGAGCGGATCGAACCCGGCGGCTTCCTGGTGCTCTGCGCCGACGACCCCGGGTCCCGCAAACTCGGCGTCATCGCCGCGGGGGCCGGGGTGGACGTGCGCACCTACGGATTGGCCGACGACGCCGACGTCCGCCTGGAGAGCCTGCAGGTCCTCGCCGGCGGGGGGTACGGCTTCGAGGCGGTCGCGAACGGCCGCCGCCTCGGCGCCGTGCAACTGCAGGTGCCGGGCGCGCACAACGCCCTGAATGCCACCGCGGCCCTCTCGGTTGGGCTCGGCCTGGGTTATGCCGCCCTCGAGCTGCGCGAAGGCCTCTCCGGGTTCACCGGGACGCGCCGCCGCTTCGAGCTCAAGGGCACCAGCAAGGGCATCCGGGTCTACGACGACTACGCCCACCACCCGACCGAGCTGGAGGCTGTGCTCAAGGCGGCCCGCGAGGTCGCGCTGGGCGGCCGGCTCGTGGTGGCCTTCCAGCCGCACCGCTACTCGCGCACGGCCGCCTTCACCAAGGAGTTCGGGACCGCCCTCGGGCTGGCCGACCAGGTCGTGGTGATGGACGTCTACGCCGCGAGCGAGGACCCGATCCCCGGTGTCAGTGGGGCCGCGGTGGCGGCCGCCGTGCCGCTGCCCGCGGGCGACGTGGTGTTCGAGCCGTCCTGGACCCAGGTGGCGGCCCGGCTCGTCGAGCGAGCCGGCGTGGGGGACCTGGTTCTCACCCTCGGCGCGGGCGACATCACGATGATCGGGCCCGAGGTCCTGGAGTTGCTGGGCCCGGCATGAGTACGTTCACCTCCCGCCCGTCGACCCCGGCCGCCGCGGCAGCGGCCGAGGCGCGCTTCGCCGAGCGCCTCGCCTCGCGCCGGCGCACCTGGTGGATCCGGGCCGGCATCGGCGCGTTGGTCGCGGTGGTCCTGCTTGCGGCCGGTTGGGTGGTCTGCTTCTCCGACGTGCTCGCGGTCCGGTCGGTGCAGGTGGCTGGGGTGAAGCGACTCGACGCCGAAGAGGTGGAGCGGGTGGCCAACGTCCCGCACGGCGGATCGCTCGCCCTGCTCGACACCGGGCCGATCGAGGCCCGGATCCGCACCCTGGTGCCGGTCGCCGACGTCAGCGTGTCCCGCAAGTTCCCCAACACCGTCCGGATCGAGGTCACCGAGCGCACGCCGGTGGCGGTGCTGGACACCCCGAAGGGCCGGCGCCTGGTCGACGCCGAGGGCGTCGCCTACGCCACGGCGGGGGACACCGGCTCGCGCTACGTCGTGGTCGAGACCGAACAGGACTCCCTGCCGCCGGAGTCGATGGTCCGGGTCAACGAGATGATCGCGGCTCTCCCCGAATTGGTCCGGACGAAGGTGACGACGGTCGAGGCCGACACCGATCAGGACATGACCGTCGTGCTCTCCGACGGCCGCAAGGTCGTCTGGGGTGGGCCGGAGGAGCCGGAGTTCAAGGCCAAGGTCCTCGAGGTCCTGTTGCGCGATAAGTCGACCCGCGCCGCCCGAACCTTTGACGTCAGCGTGCCGGAAGCGCCGACCGTCAAGCGCTGAGCTGCGTCTCTGACGGGGCGTCAGTTTTCTCGGCCGCGACACGCCACGGATGTCTTAGGTGGCAATGGGGTGCCGCCCTACCTTCATCAACATCGCAGGTTGACATAACTCTAAACCTCTAGTTGAGGTAGAGAGTTGAGGGGCAGCCCGCGACCTTAGGGACACCGACGCGAGTGAGAGGCACGGCCGTGGCAGCTCCGCAGAACTACCTCGCAGTGATCAAGGTGGTCGGCATCGGGGGCGGTGGCGTCAACGCCATCAACCGCATGATCGAGGTCGGCCTCAAGGGCGTCGAGTTCATCGCGATCAACACCGACGCCCAGGCGCTGCTGATGAGCGACGCCGACGTCAAACTCGACGTCGGCCGTGAGCTCACCCGCGGCCTCGGCGCCGGCGCGAACCCCGATGTCGGCCGCAAGGCCGCCGAGGACCACCGCGATGAGATCGAAGAGGTGCTCCGCGGCGCCGACATGGTCTTCGTGACCGCAGGCGAGGGAGGCGGCACCGGCACCGGCGGCGCGCCCGTGGTGGCGAACATCGCCCGCTCTCTCGGCGCGCTGACCATCGGTGTGGTCACCCGTCCGTTCAACTTCGAAGGTCGCCGCCGCAGCACGCAGGCCGACGACGGCATCCAGAAGCTACGCGAAGAGGTCGACACCCTCATCGTCATCCCGAACGACCGGCTGCTCTCGATCAGCGACCGCAACGTCTCGGTGCTGGACGCCTTCAAGTCCGCCGACCAGGTGCTGCTCTCCGGCGTCCAGGGCATCACCGACCTGATCACCACCCCGGGCCTGATCAACCTGGACTTTGCCGATGTGAAGTCGGTGATGAGCGGCGCCGGCTCGGCGCTGATGGGCATCGGCTCCGCCCGCGGCGAGGACCGCGCGGTCGCGGCCGCCGAGGCGGCGATCTCCTCGCCGCTCCTGGAGGCCTCGATCGACGGCGCCCGCGGCGTCTTGCTCTCGATCTCCGGCGGCAGCGACCTCGGTCTGTTCGAGATCAACCACGCCGCCCAGCTGGTCGCCGAAGCCGCGCACCCGGAGGCGAACATCATCTTCGGCGCGGTCATCGACGACGCGCTCGGCGACGAGTGCCGGGTCACGGTCATCGCGGCCGGCTTCGACGGAGGCGAGCCGCAGCACTACCGCGAACCGGCCAAGCGCGGGGAGAGTGCCCCGGCCGCCGAGGCCGCAGAGCAGGGCTCACCGGGTGAGGTCCAGGGCCCGTCGACCGAACGCGTCGGCACCCTCGGCGAAGTACCCCGCCAGGCGGGTTCCGCCCCGGTGTCCGCCCAGGCCGCGCGTCCCGCGTCCCGGGACTCGCTCGACGACCTCGATGTCCCGGACTTCATGAAGTAGAGCCATCTCTTTTCGGGTTTCCGCCCCGGCCCGGCCCGGCACCCCGGCGCGGCGTGTCCTCCGCCGAAAGTGCAGTCCCGCAGGTCAATTGGGCCGAAATCACCTGCAGATGTGCGCTTTCGTGGACAACACGCCGCCCGTTCAGCGAGGACAATGTTCAGGTGCTGCCGCTGTTGATGCCGTCCTGGCCGCCCGGAGTGCGCGGGGTGTTCACGACCCGGGCCGGGGGGCAGTCCATGGCGCCCTACGCGGAGCTCAACCTCGGCGACCATGTGGGCGATGACCTGCGCACGGTGGGGGCGAACCGGGCCGCGGTGGCCCGGGCCGTCGGGCTCGCGCCGGATCGGCTGGTCTTCATGGAGCAGGTGCACGGCCGCAGCGTCGCGCTGGTGGACGGGCCGCCAGAGGAGCCCCCGGTCGCCGACGCGCTGGTCACCCGCGCCCGGGGGCTGGCCCTGGTCGTGATGGTGGCCGATTGCGTGCCGGTGCTGCTGGCCGACCCCGAGGCGGGGGTGGTCGCGGCCGCGCACGCAGGTCGCAAGGGCGTGGAGCTCGGCGTCGTCGCGGCGGCGATCCGCGTTATGCAGGACTGCGGTGCCCGGCCGGAGCGGCTGACGGTCTGGCTCGGCCCCTCCATCGGCGGCTGCTGCTACGAGGTGCCCGAGCAGATGCAGCGCGAGGTGGTCGCGGTCGCCCCGGGGGCGGTCGCCCCCGGGGGCCGTACGCGGGCCGGTACGCCGTCGGTGGACCTGCGCGCGGCCCTGGCGGCCGAGCTGACTGCCTTGGGTGTCCCGGACGTCGGACTCTCCGGCGGCTGTACCAACGACGACACCGACTTCTTCTCCTACCGGCGCGATGCGACCACCGGCCGCTTCGCCGGGCTGGTCTGGCTCGAGGCATGAGCCTCCCCGGGGCGGGGGAGGCGCGGCGGCAGGAGCTGGCGGCGAACCTGGCCGCGGTGCAGGGCCGGATCGCAGCTGCCTGCGCCGCCGTGGGGCGTGTCCCGGCCGAGGTGACCTTGATCGCCATCACCAAGACCTGGCTGCACTCCGATGTGCGCCATCTGGTGGAACTCGGGGTGGCCGACCTCGGGGAGAACCGCGACGCCGAGGCGACCGAGAAGGCCGCGGTGGCCGCTGCCGCCGGTCTGGGGGGGCTCCGCTGGCACTTCGTCGGGCAGGTGCAGACCAACAAGGCCCGCTCGGTGGCCGGTTACGCCGATGTGGTGCATTCGGTGGATCGCTCACGTCTGGTCCGGGCGCTCTCGGTCGGGGCGGTAGAGGCCGGCCGGGAGCTGGGCGCGCTGATCCAGGTGGACCTCGGTCCGCCCGGTTCAGCGGAGGGCCGAGGCGGGGCTACCCCGTCGGGGGTACCGGCGCTGGCGGACGAGATCGCCGCCGCCGACGGCCTGCGACTGCTCGGCGTGATGGCTGTCGCGCCGCTCGGCCGGCCTCCGGCACCGGCCTTCGAGGCCCTGGCCGAGGTCGCCTCGAAACTGCGCGAGGCGCACCCCGGGGCGACCTGGATATCGGCCGGGATGAGTGGCGATCTGGAAGTGGCAGTAGGTGCGGGCGCGACACATGTGCGTGTCGGGTCCGGGTTGCTCGGTAACCGGCCTGTGGCCCGCTAGCTTTCCTGGCAAGGGGAATCTTCTTCTCGAGTGGACTGTGCAGACAGCTCCGGAAGGCAGGCTGCAATGGCCGGCGCGATGCGCAAGATGGGCGTCTATCTCGGCCTGGTCGAGGATGACGAGCGCGACGGGTATTACGACGACCACGTCGAGGAGGAGAGCCGCTACGAACGCCCCCAGCCCGCCTCGCGCCAGCCCGCCTCGCGCCAGCCCGCCTCGCGCCAGCCCATCGAGACCGGGTCGCCCATTCCGCAGCGCCGCATTCCGGCCCCCGCTGCCGCCATCCACACTCCGGCTCCGGTCCCTGTAGTGGCGGACGCGTACCGGATCATCACGTTGCACCCGCGTACTTACAACGAGGCCCGTCAGATCGGCGAGGAGTTTCGCGAGGGCGTGCCCGTCATCATGAATCTCACGGAGATGGATGACGTCGACGCGAAGCGTCTCGTGGACTTTGCCGCGGGCCTCGTGTTCGGATGCCATGGGGCCATCGAACGAGTGACTCAAAAAGTGTTCTTGCTCTCGCCGGCGAACGTCGATGTGAGTGCAGAGGACAAGGCGCGAATCGCTCAGGGCGGCTTCTTCAACCAAAGCTGAGAGTCGTTCCGGTAGGGTCGCTCTCCGTTACTCTGTGTATACCTTCGAGAGGGCGGTGACCTGCGGTGAGTCCGGTCGCGCAGGTCATCTGGTTCATCTTGATGGGCTTTCTGCTTCTTCTGATCGCGCGACTGGTGATGGAGTACGTCTTCCTCTTCGCCAGGTCGTACGAACCGAAGGGGGCAGTGGTAGTTGTTCTGGAGGTGGTTTACTCCATCACCGATCCGCCACTGAAGTTCTTAAGGCGGTTCATTCCACCGTTGCGCCTAGGAGGGGTGTCACTTGACCTATCCTTCCTTGTGTTATTTGTCATCGTCACCATCGGGCTCCAGGTGGCGAGTTCCCTGTGACGCGGTACGGTCTTACCCGAACGTCGACGATCACTCTGAGGTGACAGGATGCCGCTGACCCCCGAGGACGTGCGGAACAAGCAGTTCACGACCGTCCGCCTGCGCGAGGGCTACGACGAGGATGAGGTTGACGCCTTCCTCGACGAGGTCGAGACCGAGCTCCGCCGGCTCATCCGGGAGAACGACGAGCTGCGAGCCAAGCTCGCCGCCGCCACCCGGGCCGCTTCTACCGCGCCGGCCGCTTCCAC
This sequence comes from Sporichthya sp., assembly GCF_013815995.1. Lineage (GTDB taxonomy): Bacteria > Actinomycetota > Actinomycetes > Sporichthyales > Sporichthyaceae > Sporichthya. Next base: position 5,317 of record NZ_JACDFE010000151.1, on the reverse strand, counting down.
GACCGCGCCGCAGCCCGTCGTAGTCAAGGAGCCCGCGCCCGAGCCCCCGAAGCCCGCTCCGGCCCCGCCGGTGCCCGCTCCGGTGGTTGTCGAGCAGCCGATCAGCTCCTCCGACGGCGCTGCCCGCGTCCTGGCGCTGGCTCAACAGACCGCCGACCAGGCGATCGCTGAAGCCCGCACCGAGGCCAACAAGATCGTCGGCGACGCGCGTCAGCGCGCCGAGGCGATCGAGCGCGAAGCCCGTTCCAAGGCCGACGCCCTGGAGCGCGACGCGCAGGACAAGCACCGCTCGATCATCGGAGTCCTGGAGACCCAGCGCACCGCGCTGGAGACCCAGCTCGACCAGCTCCGTCAGTTCGAGCGCGAGTACCGCAGCCGGCTCAAGTCCTTCCTGGAGGGCCAGCTGCGTCAGCTGGAGAACAGCGCCGAAGGGGAGAACCTCTCCAACGGGCCTCGTTCCACCGCTGCCCGGCCCGCGGCCACCACGCCGCGCCAGCCGATGCGTGGCTTCCTGATCGACGAGGACGAGAGCTGATCACCCTCGTTCCTCGATAGTCGACGTCGAAGGAGCCCGGCCCACCAGGGGCCGGGCTCCTTCGCGTTGTGCCCCCAGCGTGCCGATCACCCCCGAAAGCGCACCATGGCACCCGCTGACGCAGCTTTTGGGTGCCGGAGTGCGCTTTCGGGGGTGCAGCGGCGTCAGGCCTTGGTGATGCGGAAGCTCAGGCCCAGCTCGGCGTCGGTGGCTGCCGCCCCGTCACCTGACGGGGCCTCGGAGACCTCGGCGACGGAGGTGGCGAGGACCTCGGCGGCGACCAGGTCGGCGTGCTCGCGCAGGGCCGCGACGGCCTCGGCGTCGACGGCGTGCCACTCCAGCGTGATCCGGTCGGCCACCTCCAGGCCCGAGCTCTTGCGGGCCTCCTGGATTACCCGGACCGCCTCGCGGGCCAGGCCGGCCCGGCGCAGCTCGGGGGTGATCGTCAGGTCCAGGGCGACCGTCTCGCCCTCGCGGGCCACCGACCAGCCTTCGCGGGGAGTCTCGGTGATGATCACCTCATCGGCGTCGACGGTGAGTTCCTCGCCGTTGACGGCGATGGTGGCCGGACGCCCGGCCCGCAGGTCGGCGGCCAGGGCGACCGGGTCGGCCGCGGCGATGGCGGCCGCCACCGGCTGGGTGCCCTTGCCGAAGCGCTTGCCGAGGGCGCGGAAGTTCGCCTTGGCCGAGTAGTCCACGAGGTCCCCGCCGGCCTCGGCCAGGGACTCCAACCGGGTGACGTTCAACTCCTCGGCGATCTGGGCCCGGAGGTCCTCCGACAGCGCGGTCCAGCCGTGCGCCCCGACCAGGGCTCGGGACAGCGGCTGACGGGTCTTCACTCCGCTGTCGGCCCGGGCGGCGCGGCCGAGCTCGACCAGCCGGCGGGACAGGGCCATTTGGGTGGCGAGGTCGTCGTCCATGAGCGAGCCATCGATCACCGGCCAACGCGCTAGGTGAACCGAGTCGGGAAGGTCGGGGCTGGTGGTTCTGAAGAGGTCCTGCCAGACACGCTCAGTGACGAAAGGCGTGATCGGTGCCATCAAAAGGGTGACGACGTACAGACACTCGTGCAGGGTCGCCAGGGCGGCCGGATCGCCCTGCCAGAACCGGCGCCGGGAGCGGCGCACGTACCAGTTCGAGAGGTCGTCGACGTAAGCGGCGAGCAGACGGCCGGCCTTCTGGGTGTCGAAGCCCTCCAGCGCCGCGTCCACGCCCTGGGCGAGCCGGTGCGCCTCCGAGATCGCCCACCGGTCCAGGGCCGGCCGCTCGGCGAGCGGCGGCGCGGGGGTGGCCCCGGGCTCGAAGCCGGCCGTGCGCGCGTAGAGCGACTGGAACGCGACGGTGTTCCAGTAGGTCAGCAGGGACTTGCGCACGATTTCCTGCAGCACGTTGTGGCCCACGCGGCGGGCCGACCACGGCGAGCCGGAGCAGGCCATGAACCAGCGCAGCGCGTCGGCGCCGTGCTGATCCATCAGTGGCATCGGCTCGAGGATGTTGCCCAGGTGCTTGGACATCTTGCGGCCGTCCTCGGCCAGGATGTGCCCGAGACAGAGCACGTTCTCGTACGAGGACCGGTCGAAGGTCAGCGTCCCGATCGCCATCAGCGTGTAGAACCAGCCGCGGGTCTGGTCGATCGCCTCGCAGATGAACTGCGCGGGGTAGGCCTTCTCGAATTCCGCGTGCCCGGCGTGCGGGTAGCCCCACTGCGCGAACGGCATCGCGCCCGAGTCGTACCAGGCGTCGATCACCTCCGGGACCCGTCGGGCTTCGTCCCCACAGGTCGGGCAGGGGAGGGTGACCTCGTCGATGTAGGGCCGGTGCGGGTCGACGTCGGAGACGTCGCGGCCGGCCAGTTCGCCGAGGTGCGCCAGGGACGCCGCGGCGACGTGGTGGCCTTCGCCGCAGCGCCAGATCGGCAGCGGCGTGCCCCAGTACCGGTTGCGCGAGAGCGCCCAGTCGATGTTGTTGTTCAGCCAGTCCCCGTACCGGCCGTCCTTGATGGTGTCCGGGTACCAGTTCGTGCGCGCGTTCTCCCGGAGCAGGGCGTCCTTCACCTCGGTGGTGCGGATGTACCAGGACGGCTGCGCGTAGTAGATGAGCGCGGTGTGGCAGCGCCAGCAGTGCGGATAGCTGTGCTCGTAGGCGATGTGCTTGAACAGGATCCCGCGGGCCTGCAGGTCGGCGACCAGCGCTTCGTCGGCCTTCTTGAAGAAGACCCCGCCGACGAGCGGGACGTCCTCGCGGAAGTGGCCGTCGGAGGTGATCGGGTTGACCACCGGCAGCCCGTAGGTGCGGCAGACCCGCAGGTCGTCCGCGCCGAAGGCGGGCGCCTGGTGAACCAGGCCGGTGCCGTCCTCGGTCGTGACGTAGTCGTCCAGGACGACGAAGTGGGTGTCGGCCCCGTCGGGGAAGGCGACCAGCTCGAACGGGCGCCGGTAGTGCCAGTGCTCCATGTCGGTGCCGGTGAAGCTCTCCAGGACCTGCGCGCCCTCGCCGAGCGCGTACTCCACCAGGGGCTCGGCGACCACCACCGGTGTGCTGCCGTCCGCGGGACGGGCCAGCACGTAGGTGACGTCGGCGCGGGCGGCGACCGCGGTGTTGGAGACCAGGGTCCACGGGGTGGTCGTCCAGACCAGCAGGTCGGCAGCGCCGGCGTGCGGGCCCGAGGTGAGCGGGAGGCGGACGTAGACCGACGGGTCGACGACGGTCTCGTAGCCCTGCGCGAGTTCGTGGTCGGAGAGCCCGGTGCCGCAGCGCGGGCAGTACGGCGCGACGCGGTGGTCCTGGACCAGGCGGCCGTCGTCGAAGATCTTGGCCAGCGACCACCAGACGCTCTCGACGTAGGACTTGTCCATCGTCCAGTAGGCGGTGGACAAGTCGATCCAGTAGCCCATCCGCTCGGTCATCTCGGCGAAGGCGTCGACGTGGCGGTGCACCGACTCGCGGCACTTGGCGTTGAACTCCGCGACCCCGTAGGCCTCGATGTCGCCCTTGCCAGTGAAGCCGAGTTCCTTCTCCACCGCCAGCTCGACCGGCAGGCCGTGGCAGTCCCAGCCCGCCTTGCGCGGGACCGAGTAGCCCTTCATGGTCTTGAAGCGCGGGAAGACGTCCTTGAAGACGCGGGCCTCGACGTGGTGCGTGCCGGGCATGCCGTTCGCGGTCGGCGGGCCCTCGTAGAACACCCAGGGCGGCCCGTCGGCGGAGGCGGCCAGCGACCGCTCGAAGATCTTCTCGTCCGCCCAGAACGCGAGGACCTCGCGTTCCATGGCGGGTAGGTCGATCTGGGGCGGGACGGGGCGGTACATGGTGCCTCCGGACGTTGACGGTGCGACGCCGGAGGGACGAGCCCCTTGGGAACAGGGAGCCCGCGGTACCACCCTCCTTGGCCGCGGCCGTTCTCAGGTCGCGACCCACTCTTGTCCCTGCTCGGTCGGGTCTACGCGCCGGGCAGACCCGACGTTTCCTCCGACAACTCCGGGGTGATCTCACGCCCGCGCACGCCGACCGGGCTCGCACCGTCCCCGGATCGCTCATCGGCTGCGTACGGGCGGCGCTGTCCCCATCGACGCCTGTGCAGCGCCCTGAGCCTACCGCCGGTCTAGGTTTGACGGCCGTGACCGAGTTGCGGGTGGCGATCCGGGTGCGTCCGGGGTCCACGCGCGCCCGAGTCGGCGGCGTCCACGCGGAGGCGCTGGTGGTCCAGGTCAGTGAGCGGGCGGTCGACGGGAAGGCCACCGAGGCGGCGCTGCGAGCCCTCGCCGCGGCCTTCGGGGTGCCCCGCCGCGAGATTCGGCTGGTCAGCGACCCGACCAGCCGGAACAAGGTGGTCGCGGTGACCGGTGATCCGGTCGCGCTCTAGGCCTGATCCTGGACCGGCTGCGCGACGCGAGTTGATCTTCGGGCGGGGTGCCGGACCTCCGGCCCCCAGGGTGGGTACGGTGGGCCCGCACCGTGACGAACCCGCCAGCCAACGCACGGTGATTGGCTGGCTACGGATCGTACGCACGGCCTGGTGACGGACGAAGGGTCCGCGATGGTGGTGAGCAACGGAGGGCGACTTTCCCGCGTGCGGAACGCGGTGGAAGGGGCCGGACGAGCGTTGACCCGCGGAGCCACTCGCACCGCCAACGCGGCTCCGACGGCGAAGAAGGTTTCCGTGCCGCCGAAGAAGGCAGCTCCGGCGAAGAAGGCTGCGCCAGCGGCGAAGAAGGCTGGACCGGCCAAGACGGCCCCGGCGAAGAAGGCTGCGCCAGCGGCGAAGAAGGCTGGACCGGCCAAGACGGCCCCGGCGAAGAAGGCTGCGCCTGCGGCGAAGAAGGCTGCGCCTGCGGCGAAGCGGGCTGCGTCGGCGGCGAAGCGGGCTGCGTCGGCCAAGAAGGCTCCGGCCAAGAAGGCTGCGCCCGCCAAGACGGCTCCGGTCAAGAAGGCTGCCCCGGCGGCCAAGACGGCTGCGCCCGCCAAGACGGCTCCGGTGAAGAAGGCTGCCCCGGCGGCGAAGAAGGCCGCGCCGGCCAAGAAGGCCGCGCCGGCCGCGACGAAGGCCGCGCCGGCCGCGACGAAGGCTGCGCCTGCGGTGACGAAGGCTGCGCCTGCGGTGACGAAGGCTGCGCCTGCGGTGAAGGCTCCGGCCAAGGCTGAGGCTCCGGACAAGGCCCCCGCTCCCGCCAAGGCTGCGGCTCCGGCAAAGGCGGCCACCCCCGCCAAGGCCGCGGCGCCGGTGAAGGCCCCGCCGGCGAAGAAGGCAGCTCCCGCGCCGGTAGCGGCCGCGGCGCCGGCACCGGC
>NZ_JACDFE010000150.1 GCF_013815995.1 Sporichthya sp. | reverse complement strand
GGTAGGCGTCGAGCTCCAGGCGGGCCTTTTCGCCCTCGGGGCCGAACTCGCGCTCCCAGATGCGCCACTGGTTGAGCACGGGCATCACGACGTTGTCGCGATGCTGGCGGATGTCGTAGATCCCGGCCAGGGCGATCTCGAGGGCCTTGCGCTGGAAGCCGGGCAGGTCGTAGCCGGGCATCTGGAAGCGCTTCACGACCTGGAGGATCGCCTGCATGCTCCGGTCCGGGGCGAGGTCCAGGGAGGCCTCGAGCAGGGCCCGGTAGAAGACCATGTGCAGGTTCTCGTCGGTGGCGATCCGGGCGAAGAGCTTGTCGCCGATCGGGTCCTCGGTGGCCTTGCCCACGTTGCGGTGCGAGACGCGGGTGGCCAGCTCCTGGAAGGAGACGTAGGCGATCGAGGCGATGGCGTCGCCAGGGTTGTCATTGGTGAAGCCGACGGCCATGTGCTCCATCCGCTCGCGCTCCAGCGCGATCGGGTCACAGGCGCGGGTCACCAGCAGGTAGTCGCGGATGGCCTGGCCGTGCCGGCCCTCCTCGGCGGTCCAGCGGTGCACCCACTCGCCCCAGGCCCGGTCGCGGCCGAACAGGAGCGCGATCTCGAAGTGGTAGCTGGGGAGGTTGTCCTCGGTCAGCAGGTTGACGGCCAAGGCGGTCGCGACAGCCGGCGAGACCTTGGACTGCTCGCGCGACCACGCCTCACCCTCGAGCAGGCCGGGGTAGTTCCGGCCTTCCTCCCAGGGGATGTACTCGTGCGGGAACCACTCCTTGGCCATCTTCATGTGGCGCTCGAGCTCACGCTCCACCACAGGCTCCAGCTCAACCAGAATCGCTTCGTCCGACAGCGTCTCAACGGTCATAACCTAAGGTTACGTAACCGTAGGTACGGTTGCCAACCTACCGCGGGGTGAGGCATGTCTCGCTGCCCTGCGTCAGGCGCCCTCGACACTCGGTGATCTCGGTTGTCGCGCACCAAAACTGCATGCCAAAGCTCGGCCATGACTGGGCGCGCCGCGTTAGACAACTGGACATTTCGGGCACGATCGCTGCATGTCGCGCCACCGCTCCGAGTCGCTGTCGGTTATCGGCAGCTACGACGAGGAGCCCGAGCCCCGGCGGGTCAGCCGCTCCTCGGCCCTGCTGTTCGGCCTGGCGCTGGTCTGCGCCGCCGTGACGGTGGTATTCGGCATCTGGATGGCCGGCGTCGTGCCCGCCGCCTCCATCGGCTGAACCTCGCTGTCGCGCTCCCGCGCCAACTGCTCCCCCCGCAAGGGCAAACGGACCGGCAACTGACGGTCCGCCACATCCGTTGCTCTAGAGCAAATCAAGCGAACTGATCAACCAGCGCCCATCCTGTTTCTCCAGCCCCAGGCGCATCCGGGTCCGATCGAGCCGGGGCTGCTTCGTGGAGTCGTTGGTGACCGTCTGGTCGACGAAGAGGATCACCTGGGCCTCCCCGTTGCCGTAGCTGACCAGCCCGGCGTTCAGCACCTTCCCGCTGGCCGTGCCGTGCAGCTTGGTGATCAGCGTCCGCAGCGCCTCGCTGGCCACCGTGTACTCGCTCTTGAACGACCCGGTGGAGTTCGCCATGACGGCGGCGAAGTCCTGCTCCAGGCGGGTGTGGTCGTAGCTGGAGAGCGTGGTCGCAAACGACTCCGCGGCCGCCAGGGCCTCCCGCCGTTCCGAGGAATCCCGGTGGTCCGAACGCACCTGCAGCCCCAGCCACACCGACCACAGCAGACTCGCCGCCAGCGCCAGCGCGAGCAGCGGCACCGGCCGCGCCACCGGCCCCAGGCGGCCACGACGCTCCCGGCGAACCGCAGCAGCGTGGGAAGCGGCCGGAACCGGATCGGCGGCGGCTGGGGTGGGGGTCTTCTCGGACATGGCCCGCCGATCGTAGATGGCGCTCAGGACTGCACCAGGGCCAGCAGCAGGGCGAGTGCGCCGGTCATCGTGCCGCTGGTCCGGATCGGGCCGATGGTGTAGCGGTTGCCGCCAGGAAGGGTCACCAGTCCGGTCTCCGGGTCGTAGGCCAGCAGCATGGTCGGGTACCCCGGCGCCCCCGGCCCCGAGGCCGCCGGTTTCGGCGCGTTCTGCGACCCGCGCACCTGTGTCCCCGGCAGCGGGTTCGAACAGGTCCGCTTGAGATTCGGTTCCACCCGGGTCGGGTCGACCGGCGTACGCCTGGCCCCGCCGTAGCTGCAGGTCGGGTTGTTGGTCAGGTGCAGGTCGATGCGCAGCTTGCCGTCGCGCGCGGTGGTCTTCAGCTTCCCCGTCGCGTCCGGGAACGCGATCACCAGGGCCTCCAGCGCCGGCAGTCGCGCGGTGATCAGGTCGCCCGGGACCACCAGGTTGCCGAGGAAGGCCCCGATCGGGGTGGTGAGGGCAGTGACGAAGGTGTCGATGTCGGCGACCGCACCCGGGCCGGTGTCGAGCAGATTGCGCACCGGAGCATCGGTCTTGCGCAGCTCACGGGTCAGCTTGCGCAACGCGGTGGTGAAGGTTTCGAAGTCCCCGGACAAGGCGTTGGCGGTGTCCAGGTTGGTCCGCGCATTGGTCAGCAGGCGCAGGGTCGCCGGCAGGCTGCCCTGCAGGGAATCCACCAAGGCGGACGAGGAGTCGATCAGCCGCCCGAGCTCGGCGCCGGACCCGTCGAGGGCCTTGGCCAGTTCGTCGACGACGACCGCCAGGTCCTCGGAGTTCACCTGATCGAGCAGCTTGGTGACGTCCCGCACCACCGCCGCGGTCGAGATCGGGATCGCGGTCCGTTCCACCGGGATCACGTCGCCCGCGCGCAGCACCGGTCCGTCGTTGCGCCGCGGCCTCAGGTCCACGAACTGTTCGCCCGCCGCCGACAGGTTCGCCACCACGGCGTCGGTGTCGACCGGGACCTTGGTGCCCTCGTCGAGACGCAGGTCGGCCACCACTCCCCCGGGCCGCAGTCGCACGTCGGTCACCCGGCCGATCAGCTTGCCCCGGTAGTTGACCTCCGAGCGCGGGTAGATGCCGCCGGCCTCGCTCAGCTCGACGTGGACGGTGAACGGATCCTTCCCGATCGGCAACCGAAGGATGTTGATCCCGACGTGGTAGACGCCGACGAACAGGACCAGCAACACAGCGAGGTTGGCGACCAGGGTGCCCCGACCGCGCATCAGCCCGGTCATCGGGGGCCGCCCTTCTGGCGGTCCGTCACTCCAGGGGTGCCCAGCGACGAGTCGTTCAGATTCACGTCCCCGGTCAGGTAGTCCCCGGGGGTGGCCTCGTCCAGGAAGGTGCCGAACCGGACCAGCTGGCGCAGGGTCGGCGCCACGTCGTCCGAGATCGAGATCAACGCGTCCAGCACCGGTTGGATCTCGCGCAGGGTGGCGACCAGGTCCTCCCGGGACTGCCGCACCACCCGGTCGGCGACGGTCGCGAAGCCCTGGAGCTTGGCGAGCAGCTCGGTCAGCCGGTGGGTGTTGTCGGCCAGCAGCTGCGCGGCCGGGGCGGTGTCCTTCAGCGCTGCCAGCAGGGTGTCGCGCCGGGTGGCCAGCGTGCCGGACAAGCCATCGAGCGCGTCCAAAGTGCGGTCGATGTCGTCCGAGCGTTGGTTGAACGAATTCAGCACCGAGGTCAACGAACGCAGCAGCCGTCCGGTGTCGCCGCGCTTGGTGTCCAAGGCCTGGTTCAGCTCGGTAATGACGGTCTTGAGCTGACCCAGTCCGCCCCCAGTGAGCAGCAGGGACGCTGCGCTGAGCAGGTCCTCGACGCCGGCGGTGGTGCTGGTCGCCGACAGGGGCAGGGTTGCCCCGTCGGCCAGCGTGGTCGTGCCCTGGCCCGGGTCCAGTTCGATGAAGCCTTCCCCGAGCGGGGTGGTGATCCGCAGTTGAGCGGTGGCCTTGTCCGTCAGCGCGATCCGGACCGGGATCCGCATCCGCACCTGAGCCACGAAGTCGCGGGTCTCGATGGCAGTGACCCGGCCGATGTCGACGCCGTCCACCCGCACCCGGGCCCCGTCCGGCAGTTTGAGCACGTCGGCGAAGACCGCGGTGATCTGGTAGTTCGGGCTCTCCACGCCGCCGCCAGGCTTGGGCAGGTCGGTCAGGGTCGCGCCGCACCCGGCCGGCACCGTCGCCAGCAGCACGGCACCGAGCACGGCGGTCGCGACGCGCGCAGCGGAGGTCATCGCCGCACCCCGTCCGGTCCGAAAACCTCGGACAGCGCGCCGATCGGCTTGCCGCGGTTCGGGCAGAGCGTCCCGAGGGCGTCACAGATCTGCTGGGCGGCAACCGGGTTGAGCAGATTGGCTGCCGCCGAGGCGTTGAAGACCAGGCGGTCGGAGCGCGGGTCCACCGCCCGCGACAGGTTCTGCAGGGTCAGCGGCAGCACGTCGATGGCTTCGGTGAGTTCGGCGCGGTGGTCGTTGAGCACCGCGAGCACGGCCGTCAGATCCCGGAGGCTGGTGCGGACCGCACCGGAGTTCGTCGTGACGAACGTGCGCACCTCGGTCAACGCCCCGGTCAACGCCTCGAGGGTCGAAGCGAGCAGGGCACCGTTGTCGGCGAGCACCTTGGTGGCCTGGGTGACGTTGCGACCGAACCGCCGGACGGTCGCGTCGTTCTGGGCGAACGTGGCGGTCAGCCCGTCCAGGCTGCGGATCAGCGTGGTGAGGTCGTCGCGGTCCGCGGACAGCGTGCCGATCACTGTCGACAGCCCGGCGATGCCCTTGTTGATCGCGGTGCCGTTGCCCTTGAGGTTCTTGGCGGCGACGCCGAGCGCGTCCTGGATGGCACCGACGGTTCTGGCGTCACTGGACAGCGAGTTGGCCAGCCCGTCGAGGGCCTTGATGATCCGGTCGAACTCGACCGGGGTGCGGGTGCGCTCGAGGGGGATCACGGCGCCGTCGGCCATCACCGGCCCGGAGGACCACACCGGCGTCAACTCCACGTACCGGTCGGTGATGACGGTGGGCGGGATGATCAGCGCGCCCGCGTCCGCCGGGACCTTGAAGTCGGCCGGGATGGACATCGAAACGGCGACGCTGGTGCCCTGCGGCTCGACGTCGGTGACGGTCCCGACCGGCACGCCGAGCACGTCGACGTGGTTGCCGGGGAACAGCCCCACCGAGTCGGTGAAATGCGCGGTGATCGTGATGCTGTCGCCACCGAGGACGCCACAGCCCCCGCCGGCCAGCAGGACAGCGGTCACGGAGGAGGCGGCGAGCACGCGTAGCAGCCGGCTCAACATTGCGCCTGCGGCTTGCAGAGGAACGAGTCCGGGAGCACCGCGTTGGGCCCGTTCGCGTCGACGTAGGGCCCGTTGCCACCGGCATTGGCGAAGTACCTCGCGGCGGGGCCGAGCAGGACGGCGATCTTCTGCAGCGCCTCGTCATTGGCCCGCAGGGTGTCCAGCACGATGTTGAGGTTGCGCAGCAGCGGAGTGATCTTCTGCTGGTTGTCGCTGATCACCCCGGTCAGCGCGCGGGCCAGCGCCCGGGTGTCCTGGAGCAGCTCGCGGATCACCGCCCGGCGCGCGGAGATCTCCGCGAAGATCGCGCTGGCCTGCTCGAGCAGGTCGACCAGGGCGTCCCGGTTGGCGTCCAGGTTCGAGGTCACAGCCGCGGTCTGCGATATCAGTCGGTCCAGCTGGTCGCGACGGGTGAGCACGACGTCGGAGAGCCGCGCGATGTTGTCGACGGCCTGCCGTGCGAGCGCCGGGGTGTCCCGGAAGCCGTCGGCGATCACCCGCAACGCCTGCCGCAGCCGGGCGCCGTCGAGCTGTTCGATCGCGGGGGCACCGGCCTCGACGATGTCCTGGATCTCGAACGGGACCGTGGTGTTGGTGATCGGGATCGTCCGGTTCGGCAACGGCTCGGCGCCGGCCGGCGTCAGCCCGAGGAAGTGGGTGCCGAGCAGCGTCGCGATCTTCACGTCGGCCCGGGTGTCCTTGCCGAGCTTGACGCTGTCGCCGACCCGGAAGCTCACCCACACCTTGGCGTCGCGGATCTTCAGCGAGGTCACCTTGCCGACGCCGATGCCGGCCACCCGGACCTCGTCGCCGGCCAGCAGACCACCGGCCCGGGCCAGTTCGGCGTGGTAGGTGGTCTTGCCCAACGCGAGCCCGCTCGGCACGAACAGCATCCCGGCCAGGATCGCGATGACGGTCACCGTCGCGATGCCGGTGGCGCGCGGCGTGCGCGGCAAGAACCGGAGGACGAACTTCTTCATGCGCACACCTCCGAGTTCGCCCCGGAGTTGAGCACCTTGGAGTTGTTGACGACCAGGTTGCAGATGTAGATGTTGATCCAGGAGCCGTACTGCATCTGGCGCGCGAACGCGGCCAGGGCCAACGGCAGGCCGCGTATCGCCGCACCGAACGGTTCCTTCGCCTGCGCGTAGGTGGCGACGACCTTGTTGAGCTTGTCGAGGTCGGTGCGCAGCAGCGGGCGGATGTCGGTGAGCAGCCCGGTGGTGGCATCGGTCAGATCGGCCAACGCGGCGATGGAGGAGCCGATCTTCTCCCGGTCCTGCGCCGCGGCGTCGGCGAGGCGGCGCAACTGCCCGACCAGGGCGTCCACCTCGGCGTCGCGGGATCCGACGTCGGTGGCGACCTGCGCGAGGTTCGTGATCACCCGCCCGATCACCTCGTCGCGGTCGGCGAGCTTGCCCGACAGTTGCGCCGTGGTGCGCAGCAGTTCGGTGATGCTGCCGCCCTCCCCCTGCAGCACCTGGACCAGCTGCGCGGAAAGCTTGTTGATGTCGTCCGGCGCGAGCACCTCGAACAGCGGCTGGAACCCGTTGGTGACCACGGTGAGGTCGAACGCATTCTGCGTCTGCGTCAGGGGAATCTCGCTGCCTGCCGGCAACGGCTCGGTCGCGCCCGTCCCCGGCACCAGCGCGAGATACCGCTGCCCGATCAGGTTCAGGTACCGGATCGCCACCCCGGTGCTGCGCAGCACCGGCTGCTCGGCCTCCAGCGTGAACTTCACCCAGGCGACATTGTCGCGCAGCTTGACCGCGTCCACCCGGCCGACCCGGACCCCTGCCACCCGCACGTTGTCCCCGGAGTGCAGGCCGGAGGCGTCGGAGAAGGTCGCCGAATAGGAGATCGTCTTCCCGGTCAGGGTGTTGGTCAACGTGTTGTAGAGCAGCGCGCCGATCGAGGCGGCGAACACCGCGAAAACCAGCAACCGGATCAAGGCACCGCGCACGCTCGAGGGGCTCATCGCGAACCGTCCGGAACCACCACGGTCTGCCCGCGCAGCATCGACCCGGCCAGCAGCAGCCCGATGTCACCGCTCGATCCCAGGCCGGCCTCCAGCGCCGCGAGCACCTGGGCCAGCGTGACCCGCTCGCTGACGCTGCCGACCGGGCCGATCCCGCCGTAGAACACGGTGCGCAGATCGCCGGCGCCCGACCCGCCGCCCGAGCAGTTCGGGCCGGCCAAGCCGGGGTACCGCGGGCAGTCGGCTGCGGTGTACGACGGCAACGGCGTGCCGGAGAGCTGGGCGTCGATGCCGATGCGGCCCGTGTCGGCGGCCAGTCCGCCGAGGAAGGCACCGAGATCGACGAAGCCCTGGGAGAAGGCGTCGGAGTGGGCGCCGAGCACGCCGACGATCTGCCGGGTCTGGTGACTGACCCGGATCAGCCGGGCCTCGTTGTCCCCGATCAGCTTGCGCGCGTTCGCGGTCAGGCCGAGCCCGCCGCCGAGCAGATCGAGGAACTGGGACTGCCGGTCCACCAGGGTGCGGGCCAGCACCAGGACGTCGTCGACCGAGTCGAGCAGGGAGGGCGCCCGGCGGTTGAGGTCCTCGGCGAACTTCGCGAACGCGGTGATGTCGGCCTGCAGTGCGGGCAGGGCCGGCGCCAGCGCGCGCAGGTAGGTGTCGGTCTTGCCGACCAGGTTGCCGATCGCCTCGCCCCGGCCGTCCAGCGCCTGCGACAGCGCACCGAGGACGGTGGCCAGCTTGCCCGGCTCGACCGCGGACAACACCCGGTAGAGCTTGGCGAACACGTCCGCCAGCTCGACCGTCTCGGCCGAGGTGTCGGCCGGCACCCGGGCACCCCCACGGATCGGCCCGGCGCTCTGCGCCGGCAGGACCAGGTCGACATAGGACTGGCCGAAGAAGTTGGCCGGCAGGCTGCGCGCGGTGACTTCGGCCGGGATGTCCCTGGCCTTGCCCGGATCCAGCCGCAGTTCCACCTCGGCGCCGGACTTGCCGGTCTCGCGCTCGATGCTGCCGACCCGGCCGACCAGCACCCCGCGCATCTTCACGTCCGACCCCGGGATCAACGCGTCGCCGGTCTCGGTGAGCATCGCGGTCACCGTGACCCGGTCGGTGAAGGTGCCGGTGAACTGCGCGAGCACCAGCGCGACCGCCACCGCCATCACGGCGAGATACGCCACCCCGCGGACCATGAGGTCCCCACGACTCGGCTCGAGCTTCATCCGGAGATCCGCACCCCGGGGTCGTAACCCCAGAAGGCCAGGGTCAGGAACATGTCCGTGACGATGATGACGATGATGCTGGCCCGGATGGCCCGTCCGGTGGCCCGTCCGACACCCTCCGGGCCGCCCGAGGCGAAGAAGCCGTAGTAGCAGTGGATCAGCGTCGCCAGCACGATGAAGATGGCGACCTTGATCGTCGACAGCACGATGTCGAACGGGTTGAGGAACGCCAGGAAGTAGTGCTGATAGGTGCCCGCGGACTGGCCGAAGAACGTCGTCACCACCATCTGGGTGGCGAAGTAGGACCCGAAGAGCCCGACGACATACATCGGCAGGATCGCCAGCATCGACGCGACCAGTCGGGTGCTCACCAGGTAGGGCACCGGGCGCACCGCCATCACCTGCAGCGCGTCGATCTCCTCCGAGATCCGCATGCTGCCGAGCTGGGCGGTGTACCGGCAGCCGACCTGCGCGGCGAAGGCCATCGCGGCGATCAGCGGTGCGAACTCACGGGTGTTGGCCAGCGCGGAGACGAAGCCGGCGAACGGGGCCAGCCCGATGATGTCCAGGCCGGTGAACCCGGCGATGCCGACCGAGGTGCCGACGAACGCCGACAGCAACAGCATCACGCCCATGATCCCGCCGCCGACCAGCAGCGCCTTGCCCCAGCTGATGTCCGACAGCAGCCGGAACACCTCGCCGCGGTAGTGCTTCAGGCAGTACGGGATGTAGGCGATCGCCTTGCCGAAGAAGGTGGCCTGCTCGCCGAGACCGGCGAGGCTGTCGCCGGCCTTGCCCGCGCTTCGACGGGCCCGCGCAGCGGGTGAGATAGCCACCACTCAGACCACCACCGGCGGCGCGATCATCAGGTAGGCCTGGGTGATCAGGATGTTGGTGCTGAACAGCAGCAGGAAGCTCAGCACCACGCACTGGTTGACCGCGTCCGCGACGCCCTTCGGTCCGCCGCGCGCGTTGAGTCCCTTGTGCGCGGCCACGATCGCGGCCAGGAAGCCGAACACCGCCGCCTTGATCTCGGCGACGATGAAGTCGCCGGGGGTCGCGAAATCGGTGAAGGAGTCCAGGTACGCGCCCGGCGTCCCGTGCTGGACGTAGACGTTGAACAGATAGCCCGCCAGGACACCGGTCATCGCGACGATGGCGCACAGCAGCACCCCGACCACGACCAGGGCGGCGACCCGCGGCGCGACCAACCGACGGACCGGCGAAATGCCCATCACCCGCATCGCGTCGATCTCCTCGCGGATGGTCCGCGAGCCGAGGTCGGAACAGATCGCCGAACCGGCCGCGCCGGCCAGCAGCAACGCGGTGACGACCGGGGCGCCCTCCCGGATCACGCCGAGCCCGTTGACCGCACCGACGAAGGACGTCGCGCCAACCTGCTGGGCCAGGCTGCCCACGTTGATTGCGACGATGACCCCGAACGGAATCGCGACCAGGACCGCCGGCAGCAACGAGACGCTGGTGACGAACCAGGCCTGCAGGATGAACTCCCGCCAGGGGAACCGACCCCGCACCAGGTCGGTGACGATGTAGCGGGTGCTGGCGATCGACAGCGAGGTCAGGCGCCCGACCGTGATCAGTCCGGTGTCGATCGGTCCCGGTAACCGCACCGGCGCCCGGCGGCGGCCGCGTGCCGCGCGCGCGCCTACCGGGACGTCGGCCATGGCCTGCCTTACAGGTGGTGCGGAATCCCGCGCGGGACACACAGGACGATTCGCCCGACCCTAGTGGCCCGTCCCGTCGCCTCGACAGCACGCCGCGGGCGAGATGATGCGGACATGCCGACGGCGGGGTACTCGGGCAAACCAGTGCCGACCAAGCTCGGGCTGAAGCCCGGGATGCGGGTTCTGCTCGTCGATGCGCCGGCCGGCTTCCAGCTCGTCTCCGACGAGATCACCGTGCTCACCCGTGCCACCGGCGCAGCGTTCGATCTCGCGTTGGCGTTCTGCCCGGACGCCGCGACGGTCCCGAAGCGCTTCGCCGCGTTGACGGAGAAGATCACGACCGCCGGCGCGCTCTGGATCGCGTGGCCGAAGAAGAGCGGCCCCCTGGCCGGCGACGTCGGCGAGAGCGACGTACGAGAAGTCGGACTGGCCGCCGGGCTGGTCGACGTCAAGGTGATCGCCATCGACGAGGCCTGGTCGGGCCTCAAGTTCGTCCGGAGGTTGAAGGACAGATGAGCGAGCGCGCCGACGTCGTCGTCATCGGCGGCGGCCACAACGGCCTCGTCGCCGCGACCCTGCTGGCCCGGGCCGGGCTGGATGTCGTGGTCTGCGAGGCCGCCGACACCCTCGGCGGCGCGACCCGGACCGAGGAGGCCTTCCCCAAGGTGCCCGGCCTGCGCCAGTCCACCGGCGCCTACCTGCTCGGACTGATGCCGCCGGAGCTGATCGCCACCCTCGGTCTCGACCTGCCGGTGCTGCGCCGCGACCCGCACTACGCACTGCCCGCCCCGGCCGGCTCCGCCCTGCCTTCCTTATTGCTGGGCGCGGACGGCGCCGCGAACGCGGCGGCACTCGAGGCTGCCTTCTCCCCCGCCGACGCCCGCGCCGATGCGGCGCTGCAGGCCGAGCTGGCCCAGCTGCGCGAGGACCTCGCCCCGGCCTGGCTGGCCGAACCGCTCACCCTCAACGAGACGGCGGAGCGCTACGTCCGCCCCGCCCTGCGCGACGTGTTCGTCAACGCCTGCCGGGGCTCCGTCGTCGAATACCTTGATCGTTTCGGCTTCGCGGACGAGCGCCTGATCGCGATGTACGCGATCACCGACGGCATCTCCGGCCTGACGGCCGGCGTCGACGACCCAGGCACCGGGCACAACTTCCTGGCCCACAACATGGGACGCCTGCCCGGTTCCGACGGCACCTGGATGGTCGTCCGCGGCGGGATGGGCACGGTGGCCGCGGCCCTGGCCGGCGCCGCCCGCAGCGCGGGCGCCCGGCTGCTCACCGGTGCCGCGGTG
>NZ_JACDFE010000149.1 GCF_013815995.1 Sporichthya sp. | reverse complement strand
GCTTCGTCGACACCGAGTAGACGCGGTCGCCGCCCTCTTCGTGGGCGCTCGCGGTGCGCATCACCATCGGGTAGGTCGGCCAGGGCTGCGCGGCCGGTCGCGCGTCCGGCGGCGTCGGCATGATCTCCAGCTGGGTGACGGTGAGCGGCTTCTGCCGGTGCGCGGTCCCGAGACAGTCCGCCCCGGTGTCACCGCCACCGATGATCACCACGTGCTTGCCCTCGGCGCTGATGGGCGAGACCTCGAGGTCGCCCTCACAGACCTTGTTCCCCCACGGCAGGTACTCCATCGCCTGGTGGATGCCGTTCAGCTCCCGGCCGGGCGCCGGAAGGTCACGAGCCTCCGTGGCGCCGACCGCGATGACGACCGCGTCGAACTTGGCCTGCAGCTGCTCGGCGGTGATGTCGACCCCGACGTTCACGCCGGGCCGGAACTTGGTCCCCTCGGCCTTCATCTGGCGCAGCCGGCGGTCGAGGTAGCGCTTCTCCATCTTGAACTCGGGGATGCCGTAGCGCAGCAGGCCGCCGATGCGGTCGGCGCGCTCGTACACGGCCACGGTGTGCCCGACCCGGGTCAGCTGCTGAGCCGCGGCCAGACCGGCCGGCCCGGAGCCGATGACGGCGACGGTCTTGCTGGAGAGCCGCTCCGGCGGCTGCGGGGTGACCAGGCCGTCGGACCAGGCCCGGTCGATGATCGAGACCTCGACGTTCTTGATCGTCACCGGTTCGGAGTTGATGCCGAGCACGCAGGCCGGCTCGCAGGGCGCGGGACACAGCCGGCCGGTGAACTCCGGGAAGTTGTTGGTCGCGTGCAGGCGCTCGATCGCCTCGCGCCAGTCACCGCGCCAGACCAGGTCGTTCCACTCCGGGATCAGGTTGCCCAGCGGGCAGCCGGCGTGGCAGAACGGGATGCCGCAGTCCATGCAGCGTCCGGCCTGCTTGGTGATGATCGGCAGCAGCGCGCGCCCCAGCCCCTCCTCGGGGTAGACCTCGTTCCAGTCACCGAGCCGCTCGGCCACCGGGCGCCGGGCGGCGACTTCGCGGCCGGTGGTCAGGAACCCACGGGGGTCAGCCATCAGGAACTCGCCCCCATCATCATCGCGACCGTCTCGGTCTCGCTCAGTCCCTGTTCGGCAGCCGTGGCCGCCGCTTCGAGCACCCGCTTGTAGTCCCGCGGCATCACCTTGGTGAACCGGCCTGGATCCCAGTCGGCCAGCAGCACCTCGGCCACCGGCGAACCCGTCTCCTCGCCGTGGCGGGCGATGGTGGCCTGCAGGAACTCCAGGTCCTCCGCGCCCGGTGCCTCCAGGTCCACCATCTCGCGGTTGACGTCGGAGGTGTCCAGGTCGAGCACGTAGGCGATGCCACCGGACATGCCCGCACCGACATTGCGGCCGGTCTCGCCGAGGATCACCACGCGGCCACCGGTCATGTACTCACACGCGTGGTCACCGACGCCCTCGACGACCGCGGTGGCCCCGGAGTTGCGGACACAGAAGCGTTCGCCGACCCGGCCGCGCAGGTAGATCTCGCCGCCGGTCGCGCCGTAGGCGATGGTGTTGCCGGCGATCACGTTGTCCTCGGCGGCGAAGGGCGCCGAGCGGTCCGGCCGGATCACGATCCGTCCGCCGGACAGGCCCTTGCCCACGTAGTCGTTGGAGTCACCCTCCAACCGCAGCGTGATGCCCGCCGGGACGAAGGACCCGAAGGACTGCCCGGCCGAGCCGGTGAAGGTGATGTCGATCGTCCCGTCGGGCAGGCCGGCGCCGCCGTGACGCTTCGTCACTTCGTGGCCGAGCATGGTGCCGACCGTGCGGTTGACGTTGCGGATCGCGACCTGCGCCCGCACCGGCGCCGCATTCTCGATGGCGTCGTGGCAGATCTGGATCAGGTGGTTGTCGAGCGCCTTGTCCAGGCCGTGGTCCTGCGTGGTCGTGCAGTACCGCGACGCGCCCTCGGGCAGGTCCGGCACGTGCAGGATCGGGCTCAGGTCCAGACCGCTCGCCTTCCAGTGCTCGACCGCGGCGGAGGTGTCGATCATGTCCGCGTGGCCGATGGCCTCGTTCAGGGTGCGGAAGCCCAGCGCCGCCAGGATCTCGCGTACCTCCTCGGCGACGTACTCGAAGAAGGTCACCACGAAGTCGGCCTGACCGGAGTACCGCTCGCGCAGCACCGGGTTCTGGGTGGCGATGCCGACCGGGCAGGTGTCCAGGTGGCAGACCCGCATCATGATGCAGCCGGAGACCACCAGCGGCGCCGAGGCGAAGCCGTACTCCTCCGCCCCGAGCAGGGCGGCGATGACGACGTCGCGGCCGGTCTTGAGCTGACCGTCGGTCTGCACCACGATCCGGTCGCGCAGCCCGTTGAGCAGCAGGGTCTGCTGGGTCTCGGCCAGGCCGAGCTCCCACGGGGCGCCGGCGTGCTTGAGCGAGGTCAGCGGCGAGGCGCCGGTGCCACCGTCGTGCCCGGAAATCAGCACCACGTCGGCGTGCGCCTTGGACACCCCGGCCGCGACCGTGCCCACGCCGACCTCGGCCACCAGCTTCACGTGGACGCGGGCCGCCGGGTTGGCGTTCTTCAGGTCGTGGATGAGCTGGGCGAGGTCCTCGATCGAGTAGATGTCGTGGTGCGGCGGCGGCGAGATCAGGCCCACGCCCGGGGTGGAGTGCCGGGTCTTGGCGATCCACGGGTAGACCTTGTTGCCGGGCAGCTGCCCGCCCTCGCCGGGCTTGGCGCCCTGCGCCATCTTGATCTGGATGTCGTCGGCGTTGGTCAGGTACTCCGCGGTGACGCCGAAGCGGCCGGAAGCAACCTGCTTGACCGCCGAGCGGCGGGTCGGGTCGTAGAGCCGCTCGGCGTCCTCGCCGCCCTCACCGGTGTTGGAACGGCCGCCGAGACGGTTCATCGCGATCGCGAGGGTCTCGTGCGCCTCCTTCGAGATCGAGCCATAGCTCATCGCGCCGGTGTTGAAGCGCTTGACGATCTCGCTGACCGGCTCGACCTCGTCGAGGGGCACCGGCGGGCGGGCACCGGACTTGAGGTCGAACAGGCCGCGCAGCGTCATCAGCCGCTTGGACTGCTCGTCGACCCGCTCGGTGTAGAGCTTGAACAGGTCGTAGCGGCGCTCGCGGGTGGAGTGCTGCAGCCGGAAGACGGTGTCCGGGTCGAACAGGTGCGGTTCGCCCTCGCGGCGCCACTGGTACTCGCCGCCGATCTCGAGCTTGCGGTGCGCGGCCGAGATCCCGCCCAGCGGGTAGGCGATGCGGTGCCGGCGGCGGACCTCCTCGGCGACGACGTCGAGCCCGATGCCGCCGAGCTGGGAGGTGGCGCCGGTGAAGTACCGGTCGACCAGCTCCTGGGACAGGCCGATCGCCTCGAAGATCTGCGCACCGTGGTAGGACGCCACGGTCGAGACGCCCATCTTGGACATCACCTTCAGGACGCCCTTGCCGAGCGCCTTGACCAGGTTGCGGACCGCCTTCTCCGGCTCGATGGTCAGCATCACCTCGGCGTTGGCGAGGTCCTCGACGGTCTCCATCGCCAGGTACGGGTTGACGGCGGACGCGCCGAACCCGACCAGCAGCGCGACGTGGTGGACCTCGCGGACATCACCGGCCTCGACCACCAGTCCGACCTGGGTGCGGGTCTTCTCCCGGATCAGGTGGTGGTGCACCGCGCCGGTCAGCAGCAGCGACGGGATCGGTGCGTTCTCGGAGTCGGAGTGCCGGTCGGAGAGCACGATGATCCGGGCGCCGTCGGCGATCGCGCCCGAGGCCTCGGCGCAGATCTCGTCGAGGCGCGCCTCGAGGGCCTCGCCGCCGCCGTCGACCTCGTAGAGGGCGGTGATGTTGACCGACTTCAGGCCGGGCTTGTCGCCGTCGGCGTTGATGTGGACGAGTTTGGCCAGCTCGTCGTTGTCGATCACCGGGAACGACAGGCCCACCTGGCGGCAGTGACTCGGCGAGGAGGTGAGCACGTTGACCTCGGGGCCGACCGCGGTCGACAGCGAGGTGACGAGCTCCTCGCGGATCGCGTCCAGCGGCGGGTTGGTCACCTGGGCGAAGAGCTGGGTGAAGTAGTCGAAGAGCAGCCGGGGCCGCGCGGAGAGCACCGCGATCGGGGTGTCGGTGCCCATCGAGCCGATCGGCTCCATGGCGTTGCTGGCCATCGGGACGAGCAGGATGCGCAGCTCCTCCTCGGTGTAGCCGAAGGTCTGCTGACGCCGCGTCACCGAGGAATGGGTGTGCACGATGTGCTCACGCTCGGGCAGCTGCTCGAGGGTGATGAGCCCGGCGTGCAGCCATTCGTCGTACGGCCGCTCGGCGGCGAGCGCCGTCTTGATCTCCTCGTCCTCGACGATGCGGTGCGAGACCGTGTCGACGAGGAACATGCGGCCGGGCTGCAGGCGGCCCTTGCGGACCACGCTGGCCGGGTCGATGTCGAGCACGCCGACCTCGGAGGCCAGCACGACCAGTCCGTCGTCGGTGACCCAGTACCGGGACGGGCGCAGCCCGTTGCGGTCGAGCACCGCGCCGACCAGCGTGCCGTCGGTGAAGGAGACGCAGGCCGGGCCGTCCCAGGGCTCCATGACCGTGGAGTGGAACTCGTAGAAGGCCCGCCGGGACGGGTCCATGTCCGGGTTGTTCTCCCAGGCCTCCGGGATCATCATCAGCACCGCGTGCGGCAGGGAACGCCCACCGAGGTGCAGCAGTTCGAGGACCTCGTCGAAGCTGGCCGAGTCACTCGCGCCCGGCGTGCAGATCGGGAAGATGCGGTTCAGGTCACCGGGGATGAGGTCGGTGACGAGCTGGGACTCCCGGGCCCGCATCCAGTTGCGGTTGCCCATCACGGTGTTGATCTCGCCGTTGTGCGCGATGTACCGGTACGGGTGCGAGAGCTCCCAGGACGGGAAGGTGTTGGTGGAGAATCGGGAGTGCACCAGCGCGATCGCCGACAGGAAGCGGCGGTCGGACAGGTCCGGGAAGAACGGCTCCAGCTGACCGGTCGTCAGCATTCCCTTGTAGACCGTGGTGCGGCAGCTCAGGCTCGGGAAGTAGACACCGGCCTCGCGCTCGGCGCGCTTGCGCAGCACGAACGCGGCCCGCTCCAGACCCAGACCGTCGTCGCCGGCGTAGTAGGCACCGGCCGCCCAGTCCTCCGCGGAGGCCACGAACAGCTGCCGGAACACCGGGACGGTCGCGCGGGAGCCCGCGCCGAGCAGGGCTGGGCTGACCGGCACGTCGCGCCAGCCAAGGACGACGAGGCCCTCCTGGGGGGCCATCGCCTCAATGTCGGTCTCGGCCTGCGCGCGGGCGACCTTGTCCTTCGGCAGAAACGCCATGCCGACGGCGTACTTGCCGGCTGCCGGCAGCTCGAAGTCGACGACCTCGCGGAAGAAGGCGTCCGGGACCTGGGTCAGGATGCCGGCGCCGTCGCCGGAGTCCGGGTCGGAGCCGGCAGCACCGCGGTGCTCCAGGTTGCGTAACGCAACCAGGGCTTTCGCGACGATGTCGTAGGACGGGATCCCGGTCATGGTCGCGACAAACGCGACGCCGCAGGCGTCGTGCTCGTTACGGCCGGTGTAGAGGCCCTGTGGAACCGGACGGTGTCCATGTGGTGCGGCCGCAGGCATGAGCCACTCCTGGATTCGGGTCCGAGCGCTGTGTGAACAGCAGGGGCGAGTCATCGGGCGGACGACTCGTAGGCACTGCGGGACGGCACTGGCCCAGCGGCGGTTTTGTAGCCTACCTCACGCTCCGCAGGCCCCTCATCAGGCTTTTGACCCTGATTCAACCCTCGGAGTCAGCCTCGGCATCGGTGTCGCTGTCGGTGTCCGCCTCCGTGTCCGAGCAAGCAGCGACCGCCTCGGCCAGCAGCTTCTCGGCGGGTTTCCCGCCACGCAAGTAGGTCTTCGCGGCCGCCAGGAACTCGGTGTCGTCCTTGTCCTGGAACCGCCCGTTGACGCAGACCCGAACCGCCTGGGTGCCCAAAGGATCGTCGTCGCCGTCCGGCTCGTAGCGGGGGCCGAACAACGCGACCACGACGGAGCGGACGTACTCCACGCTCCAGCCCTCGACCTGCCAGCCGGTCGGGGTCCGGACGAAGTTCCAGGTCCCGGTCGCGCCGTCGGCCGCACCGCCCTGGGCGGTGACCGAGGCGGTCCCCCGCGCCCCCTCGACGTCGACGTCCTCCACGGTCGCGACCCCCGGGGCGTCGCCCGGCCGGGCCGCGACCAGGCGCCGGCAGGTCGGCTTGGTCGCGTAGAACTCCTCGACCATCTCCTTGGCCAGCAGCACGTTGCAGATCTGCCCGGTGCTCGTACCGGCCACCACCTTGTTCGCGAGCTCGCTGATCGCGAGCTCGTCCGCCTCGCTGGCGACGGGTTCGGAGTCCGCCGGGTAACTCACGCCCCCGCCGTCGTCGCACCCCGCGGTGAGCACGAGGCCCAGCAAGAGCGTGGCCGCGAGACTCGTTGTCGACATCCCGTCTCCCCGTGTCGAGAACCTGCAGGCCACGCTATCGACAGCAGGTAACCGGAAATCAACCGTGCGCACCCGGTCAGGCCTGCGTCGACTCGATGCACTCGACGGTGGCCTTCTCGATCCGCTTCTGCACGGCGGGCGGGGGCGCCGCTGCACCGCTCTTCCCCATCGTGCGGATCTCCGCGTCCGTGACCGTCTCGCGCAGTTTGAGGACGGCGCAGTCGATGACCTCCGCCGGGATGTCGGCCTGGCGCAGGACCTCCTCGAAGTCCCGCCGCAGGGTGGACACGCCCTTGGCCCCAGGGACGCAGTCGTTGTACCAGCCCCGGAGGGTGGCCTCGCCGGCCTGGGACCCACGGAGGATCTCGAACGCCGTGGAGCGGAACTCCGGGTCAGCCAGAGCCTGGAACTTCCCACTCACGCAGGCCCGCGCCGCCGGGTCCGCGAACGGGTCCTCCGGGCCGGCCGGGCGGTAGGCCGGGCCGATCTCGGCCGCGAACGTCGACCGTAGGTAGTCGATCCGCCATTCCGCGACCCGCCAGCCCTCGGCCTCGCGGGCGAAGGCCCACGTGCCCCGGGCACCGTCCGCCTGACCGCCCTGCTCCGCGACCACCGCGGTGGCGGTGTCGCCGTCGACCTCGATGTCGGTGACGCTCGCTCCGGTGGCGACGTCGGCGGGGTCGTCGCTGATGCCGGAGGTCACGCAGACGTCCACGTCCCCGAACGCGGTGCGGACGAAGTCCTCGGTGAGGCGGGTGCGGCAGACCTCGTCGCCCTGGCGGGCGGTGACCACGACCCGGGCCAGTTCGGTGATCTCCGCGTCGTCACCGCTCCCGCCGGAGTCGCCGCAGCCGGCCACCGGCACGGCCACCAGGACGGCAGAGAAGGGAACGACCAGCCGGGGGCGAACCCTCACCGGTAGTCCTCCACGCCCTTGGGGACTGCCTCCGAACCGGTCTCGCGACCGACCAGGTACGGCGTCGGCTCGCGGCGGTCGCCGCGCCGGCGGGAGATGACGAGGTAGGCGACCGCGGCGATGAACAGCACGATCGAGACCCAGTTGTTCAGGCGCATGCCGGCGATGTGGTGCGCCTCGTCGACCCGCAGCGACTCGATCCAGAACCGGCCGGTGCAGTAGGCGGCCACGTAGAGCGCGAACACCTGGCCGCGGCCCATGTTGAACCGGCGGTCGGCCCAGATCAGCAGGCCTGCCACCAGCAGGCACCACAGCGACTCGTAGAGGAACGTCGGGTGGTAGGTCGCCGCGTCCGGGGTGGCCTTGGGCCGGTTGTCCGGGTCGATCTCCAGCGCCCACGGCAGGTCGGTGGGCTTGCCGTAGAGCTCCTGGTTGAACCAGTTGCCCCAGCGCCCCATGGCCTGGGCCAGCACGACCCCGGGAAACACGGCGTCCGCGACCGGAGGCCAGGCGAGCCCGGCGCGACGCGCGCCGATCCAGCCGCCCAGGGAGCCGACGACGACCGCGCCCCAGATGCCGAGGCCGCCCTCCCAGATCTTGAGAGCGTCGACGGGGTGGCCGCCGTCTCCGAAGTACCCGTCCGGGGTGGTGATCACGTGGTATAGCCGGCCGCCGACGATGCCGAACGGCACCGCCCACATGGCGATGTCGCCGATCTGGCCGGCCTTGCCACCGCGGGCAACCAAACGCTTATCGCCGACCACGATGGCGATCAGGATCCCGACCACGATGCACAGCGCGTAGCCACGGATCGGGAACCCGCCGAGGTGCCAGACGCCCTGGGACGGGCTGGGAATGGAGGCCAGGTACATCGGATCAGCTCCGACTGCGGACGCCCGACGCCAGGTCCGCCGCCAGGTCGGCGCACCCGGCGACACCGGCGGCGAGGTCGGGGGCGTCGAGCAGTTTGCGGACGAACGCGGAGCCGACGATGACGCCGTCGGCGTAGCCGGCCACCTCGGCGGCCTGGACGCCGTTGGAGACGCCGAGCCCGACGCCGATGGGCAGGTCGGTGGCCTCCCGGATCCGCGCGACCAGCGGCGGCGCGGCGACCGAGGTCTGCGACCGGGCGCCGGTCACGCCCATCACGGCGGTGGCGTAGACGAAGCCTCGGCAGGCCGCCACGGTCAGTGCGATCCGCTCCGGGGACGAGGACGGCGCCACCAGGAAGATCCGGTCCAGGTCGCGGGCGTCGGAGGCGGCCAGCCAGTCCGCGCCGGAGTCCGGGGTGAGGTCGGGGGTGATCAACCCTGCTCCCCCGGCGGCGGCGAGGTCGGCGGCGAACCGCTCCGCGCCGTACCGGAGCACCGGGTTCCAGTAGGTCATCACGACGGTCGCGGCACCGGTGGCGGCGACGGCCTCCACGGTGGCCAGCACGTCGGCGATCCGAGTTCCGCCCTGCAACGCCCGGTCGGCCGCCTGCTGGATGGTCGGGCCGTCGAGCACCGGGTCGCTGTAGGGCAGTCCGACCTCGACCACGTCGACGCCGGCGCGGACCATCGCGGAGAGCGCGTCGATGCCGCCCTGCTTCGAGGGGAAACCCGCGGGCAGGTAGCCGACCAGCGCGGCGCGGTTCTCCGCGGCCGCCTTGGCGAACGCTTCGGCGACCCGGCTCACGTGAGGCCGAACCAGGTCGCGGCGGTGTCCACGTCCTTGTCGCCGCGACCCGAGAGGTTGATCAGCACGATCGAGTCGGGGCCGAGTTCGCGGCCGACGACGAGAGCGCCGGCGAGGGCGTGCGAGCTCTCGATCGCCGGGATGATGCCCTCGGTGCGGCAGAGCAGCTTGAACGCGTCCATCGCCTCGGTGTCGGTCACCGGGCGGTAGGTCGCCCGGCCGGTGTCCGCGAGATGTGCGTGCTCGGGACCGACGCCGGGGTAGTCCAGGCCGGCGGAGATGGAGTGGCTCTCCATCGTCTGGCCCTCGTCGTCCTGCAACAGGTAGGAGCGGGCGCCGTGCAGCACGCCGGGCGCTCCGCCCGTGATGGTGGCCGCATGCCGGCCGGTCTCGACACCGTCGCCGGCCGCCTCGAAACCGAAGAGCTTCACGTCGGCGTCGGGGATGAAGTCGTAGAAGATGCCGATCGCGTTGGAGCCGCCGCCGACGCACGCGCACACCGCGTCCGGCAGTCGGCCGGTCAGTTCCAGCACCTGGGCGCGGGCTTCCTGCCCGATCACCCGATGGAACTCGCGGACCATGTACGGGAACGGATGCGGGCCGGCGACCGTGCCGAGCAGGTAGTGCGTCTTCTCGACGTTGGCGACCCAGTCGCGCATCGCCTCGTTGATCGCGTCCTTGAGGGTCTTGCTGCCGGTGGTGACCGGGATGACCTCGGCGCCGAGCATCTTCATCCGGGCGACGTTGAGCGCCTGGCGGCGGGTGTCCTCCTGGCCCATGTAGACCACACAGTCCAGGCCCATCAGCGCGCACGCGGTCGCGGTCGCGACGCCGTGCTGGCCGGCGCCGGTCTCGGCGATGACCCGGGTCTTGCCCATGCGCTTGGTGAGCAGCGCCTGCCCGAGCACGTTGTTGATCTTGTGCGAGCCGGTGTGGTTGAGGTCCTCGCGCTTGAGCAGCACGCGCGCGCCGCCGGCGTGCTCGGCGAAGCGCGGCACCTCGGTGATCGGCGACGGCCGGCCGGTGTAGCTGCCGAGCAGCCCGGACAGTTCGGCGCGGAAGTTGGGGTCGGCCTGGGCGGCGTTGAACTCGGCGGTGAGTTCGTCGAGAGCGGCCATGAGAGCCTCGGGGACGTACCGCCCGCCGTAGTCGCCGAACTGTCCGTCCGCACCGGTCGGCCGTGCAGCGGACACGGCGTCAGCCACAGTGCCGGTCTTTTTGCAGCGCGGGATGCGCGCCCGCGGCGACCAGGTCGCGTACCGCGGCCCGCGGGTCGGCACCGGTCACCAGGCTCTCGCCGACCAGCACCGCATCCGCCCCCTGACGGCCGTACTCGATGACGTCGTGCGGGCCGCGCACCCCGGACTCGGCGATGCTGACCACCGTCGCGGGGATCAGCGGCGCGAGCCGGCCGAAGGTGTCCCGGTCGACCTCGAGGGTCTTGAGGTTGCGGGCGTTGACGCCGACGACCTTCGCGCCCGCGTCCACGGCGCGCTTGGTCTCCTCCTCGGTGTGCACCTCGACCAGGGCCGTCATGCCCAGGGACTCGGTGCGCTCGATGAGGGAGACCAGCGCGTTCTGCTCAAGCGCGGCGACGATCAGCAACGCGAGGTCGGCGCCGTGCGCACGCGCCTCCCAGAGCTGGTAGCTGGAGAAAATGAAGTCCTTGCACAGGATCGGCACGTCGACCTTGGCGCGCACCGCGGACAGGTCCGCGAGCTCGCCACCGAAGCGCCGCTTCTCGGTGAGCACGGAAATCACCGCCGCGCCCCCGGCCTCGTAGTCCGCGGCCAGGCGGGCCGGGTCCGCGATCGCGGCCAGCGCGCCCTTGGACGGGCTGGAGCGCTTCACCTCGGCGATGACCCCGACCCCGGGCACGCGCAGTGCCGCAAGGGCATCCCGCGCCGGCGCCATCCGGGAAGCGAGTTCTTTCAAGGCGTCCAGCGAAACGCTCTCCTGGCGCTGCACCAGATCCTCGCGAACCCCGCTGAGGATCTCGTCGAGCACGGACACCAGGGCGATTCCCATCATCAGTTGGGCAGTCCTTCGGACCTGTCCGCCGGCTGGGGAGCGTCATCGCCGACGTTCGCCCGATCGTAGTCCCGGTTACTGCGTGCTCCTGACGGTGGCCGTGTCACCGGGTACCGCCGGGACGTCGAGCGCCACTCAGCGGGCGGTCGGGTCCTCGCCGCGGTCCATCGCGCGCCACTGCTCCAGCGCGCCGTCACCTTCGGTGGTGCGCTCGCGCTGCTGGGGCGGATCGGCTGCGACCGGCTTGTCGTAACGCGCGGACATCGCCGGCCAGAGCGAGCCGTGCCAGGCCGCCGCCGCGCCCGCGCCGGTGACCATCAGCCCGCCGAGGACGGCCAGCCAGGGCCAGGCG
>NZ_JACDFE010000148.1 GCF_013815995.1 Sporichthya sp. | reverse complement strand
GTGGCGCAGCGGTCGCCGGCGCTCCCGCCGCCGCCGTCGGTCAGACCGGTGCGGCGACGAAGCCGGCTGGCGGTCCATCGAGCACCCAGAGTGCCGGCGCTGCTCAGGCCGAACCGGTGGCCGGAACGGCCGCGACCCGACAGCTCGGCGCCGCCACCAAGAAGCTCGTGCGGGTGGGATCGGTCGGAACGTTCTCCGGTCCGGTCGGCGCGGTCGTCAAGGACACAACGACAGGCCTACGGGTATGGGCGCAGTGGGTCAACAGTCATGGCGGCCTCAACGGGCACCCGGTCGAGGTGCTCGTCGGCGACGATGGCGGTGATCCCGGGCGCTACAACTTCTTGCTCAAGCAGTTCGTCGAGCTGAAGGGCGTCATCGCGTTCCTGTACAACACGCTCGGCTTCGCCCCGGCCGGCAACAACAAGTACCTGGACTCGGTCAAGATCTTCAGCTTCGGCAGTGAGGGCGGCACGGAGGTCGCGTACACAAATCCGTACGTGCTCACCTCGACGCCGACGGGGCGCACGAACGCTGACTCGATGCTGCTGGCGCTCGGTCACGCGATGAACTCGACCGGGTCGACGAAGCTCGCCGGATTCGCCTGCAGTGACTTCGCCCTGTGCGACAACTTCGACGCGAGCTGGGGCAAAGCTGATGTGCTGAGGAAGGCCGGATTCCAGTCGGTCGCGCGTGGCCGGCCGTCTATGACCCAGCCCGACTACACGGCACAGTGCCTTGCGGCCAAGCAGGCCGGAGCCGAGGTGCTCATCTTCGGCATGGATACCTCGGCGATCCGGCGGTTCGCCGGCGATTGCGCGCGCCAGGGTTTCCGGCCGAGGCTGTCCACCGCCGACCTGTTGGCCCTACCGACTCTGCCCCTGGATCCGAACGTCGACGGGATGGTGATCGGGACCAAGATGGCGCCGTTCACCGACACCAGGGTTCCGGGCATCAAGGAGTGCTACGACGCGTTCGCCAAATTCGCTCCCGGCGCCGAGGTCAGCGGCAGCCACGTCAACGGGTGGATCATCGGCGAGTACTTCGCAGCTGCGGCAGCAAACCTGCCGGATGACCCCACACCCAGGGACGTGGAGGACGGCGTCTACTCGATCAAGAACAACAACCTGAAAGGCATGACCTACCCGATCACCATGACGCGCGGCCAACCGCAGGCGCGGCAGCTCTGTTACGGCGCAGTGGTGATCAGGGACCGCAAGTACACGACGCTGCCAGGCCCCTCGCTGTACTGCGAGAAGAGCGGCAAGCCGCTCGCCAATCCGGACGACTACTAGCTGCTCGGCGAACTTTCCAGCAGTCAGGCAGGCGCTGTCGCCGACGCGGGCGTGAAGACGAAACCTTCGTACCCGTTGGCGGCGACCTCCTCGCACCTGGCGCGGTAGCCCGGCACGGTGTCGATGTTGGGCAGGAACGCCCGCACCTTCCCGGCGATGTTGGCGCCGGTGTACGTGGTGTCGGCCAGCGGGAACAGAGTGGCGTTGGCCGCCTCCTCGTTGTGCACCACCCAGGCATCCTCGGCCTCTGGCGCCGCCTCGACGATCTCGGCGCCCCGTTCCGCGGCGGTCCCGATGATTGCGCTGACGAACTCGACGTGCTGTTCGATCGAGACCGGCATGTTGGACAGCACGCCCGGGCTCTGCGGACCGGTGATCATGAAGAGGTTCGGGTAGCCGGCGCTCATCAGGCCCAGGTAGGTGCGCGGGCCCCCGGCCCACTTCTCGCGCAGCAGCTGCCCCTCCCGGCCCCGGATGTCGATCCGGTTCAGCGTGCCGGTGGTGGCGTCGAAGCCGGTGGCAAAGACCAGCACGTCGACGGCGTACTCCGTGCCGTCGGTCAGCCGCAGGCCGTCCGGGGTGACCGCGGCGATCGGGTTGGAGCCGACGTCGACCAGATGCACATGCGGTTCGTTGAAGGCCTCGTAGAAGCCAGAATCCAACGGCGGCCGCTTGACAGCGTAGGTGAGCTTCTTCGGGGTGAGCAGGTCGGCGACCGCAGGGTCGTTCACCTTCTCGCGGATCTTGCGGTCCAGGAAGGCCGAGATCCGCTGGTTGGCCTCGACACTGAAGATCGGCTCCAGATAGGAGCCCAGCAGGAAGCCGAGACCACCGGTCTCCCACCACTTCTCCAGCACCGCCTCGACCTCGGCGTCGGTGGACTCGAACAGAGGCTTGGGCTCCGGCTGGAACGGCAGGCCGAACGCGCCGTTGCGGGTCCGCTCCCACACCCCGGCGAAGTCCCGCTTGCGTTCGGCCGTCAGCTCCGGCGGCACCTTTCCGTGCCGGGCCGGGATGATGTAGTTCGGCGTCCGCTGAAACACCGTCAGATCAGCGGCGACCTCGGCGATACGCGGCATGGTCTGCACGCCGCTGGCGCCGGTGCCGATCAGGCCGACCCGCTTGCCGGTGAGGTCGACCGGCTCGTGCGGCCACAGGCCGGTGAAGTAGGTCTGGCCGGTGAAGGTCTCCAGGCCCGGGAAGGGCGGAGTGTTCCACGCCGACAGGCAGCCGACGCCGGTGATGAGGTACCGGGCGGTGATCTCCTCACCTGTGTCGGTGCGGACGGTCCAGGTGTTGGCGGCCTCGTCGAGGGTGGCTGCGAGAACGCGGGAGTTGAAGGTGATGTCCCGCCTCAGGTCGAACCGCTCGGCGACGTGGTCAAAATAGGTGAGCACCTCGGCCTGCTGGGGGTAGCGCTCGCTCCACTCCCACTCCTGCCACATCTTCTCGTCGAAGGAGTAGCAGTAGACGTAGCTCTCGCTGTCGCAGCGCGCGCCCGGGTAACGGTTCCAGAACCAGGTGCCGCCGATGTCGCTGCCGGCCTCGAACACCCGGACCGACAGACCCATCTCGTTGCGCAGCTTGTGCAGCAGATACAGCCCGGAGAATCCGGCGCCGATCACAACGGCGTCAAGCTGGGGGGCGGTGGACGTACTGCTCAAGCGAGCTCCTCCGAGGCG
Organism: Sporichthya sp.; assembly: GCF_013815995.1. Classification (GTDB taxonomy): domain Bacteria; phylum Actinomycetota; class Actinomycetes; order Sporichthyales; family Sporichthyaceae; genus Sporichthya. The sequence goes on along the minus strand of NZ_JACDFE010000148.1, from coordinate 8,484 downwards.
GTCGGGGTGCCAGCATGCAGGACCAGCCGCTAGGAGCGGTAGAGGGCGGTGCCGTCCTGCCGGGCGTCGTCCAGGACATGGGCTCTAGCCGAGGTTCAGCTCTGTCGGGAGGTCGGGCGCCTTCGCCCCGTCGAGCATCCGCGGTCCGGGGATGCCGGCGAAGGCGTAGTCCACCGGCTTGCGGCCGGGCTGCAGCACGGTCACCTGCGCGGTGGACCGGCCCGTGATCAGGTCGGCGATCGCGGCGGCGATCTCGTCGGTGGTCAGCAGCGGGAAGGCCGCCGCGTCCAATTGCGCCTTGGCCGCGCCGAGCAGCGGGGTCTCTACAAACCCGGGGCAGATCGCGTGGATGCGCACGCCCTGGGCGGCCAACTCGGCTGCGCTGCTGCGGACCAGGCCGATCACCGCGTGCTTGGTCATCGCGTACACCGGGTCGGCCGGTACCCCCATCAGGCCGGCCAGCGAGGCGGTGACGGTGACGACGCCGGGGCGGGCCAGCCGCGGGAGCATGGTGCGCAGCCCGTAGATGACGCCGTCGACGTTGACCCGCATCAGCCGGTGGTAGCGCTCAAGGTCGAGCCCCGCAAGGTCCGTGCCGCCGCCGGCGATCCCGGCGTTGAGCACGAGTGCGCCGAGCTCGACCTCAGCCGCGTCCAGGGCAGCGCCGAGGCGCTCCCAGGCCTCCACCGACGTGACGTCGAGGGCCTGGGCCGTGACGCCGAGCTCGGCCGCCACCTCCGGCGCGTTCGGGTCGAGGTCGGCGATCACGACGTCGAAGCCCTCGTCCCGCAACCGCGCCGCGGTGGTCAGCCCGATGCCGGAGGCGCCGCCGGTGATCAGGGCGGTGCGCTGGGTTCCCATGGCCGGAATCCTCTCGCGTGCGAAAGAGTTGCCTTGTGACCCAGATTCTCCCCTCGTTCACCGCGTCCACCATCGCGACCACGAACGTGCCGATCAGCGTCCGGGTCGCCGGGGCCGGGCCGGGCCTGCTGCTCCTGCACGGCTACCCGCAGACCGGGGCCATGTGGCACAAGATCGCCCCGCAACTTGCGGAGGACTACACCGTCGTGGTGGCGGACCTGCGCGGCTACGGCGCGAGCGGCAAGCCGTCCGGGCAGCCGGGCGGGACGCTGTACTCCAAGCGCGTGACGGCCCAGGACCTGATCGAAGTGATGGGCACGCTCGGCTTCGAGACCTTCACCGTGGCGGGCCACGACCGCGGAGCTCGGGTCGCGCACCGGATGGCACTGGACCACCCGGCGCGCATCGAGCGACTGGCCGTCCTGGACATCATTCCAACGCTGCAGGTCTTCCGCTCCGCCGACGAGACGATGGCGCGGGTCTACTACCACTGGTTCATGCTCAGCCAGCCGTTCGACCTGCCCGAGCGCCTGGTCGGGGCCGACCCCGAGTTCTATCTCCGCTGGTGCCTGCGCACCTGGAGCACCGACTTCGCCGCCTTCAGTGAGCCCGCGCTGGAGGAGTACATCGCCGCGTTCTCCGACCCGGCCACCGTCCACGCCACCTGTGAGGACTACCGGGCCGGCGCAGGCATCGACCTCGAGCACGACGAGGCCGACCTGGACACGAAGATCAGCTGCCCGCTGCTGGTGCTGTGGGGCGAGCACGGCTTCGTGGGCAAGGCCTACGACGTGCTCGGCGAGTGGGGCAAGCGCGCGGAAAACGTCACCGGGGAGGCGCTGCCGAGCGCGCACTTCCTGCCCGAGGAGGCGCCGGCGGAGACCCTTGCGGCGCTTCGCCGGTTCCTGGGCACTGATGACCATCGACCCGCGCACCCTCGTTTGAGGCCTACCTGACTGTGCCCTTGGGCATCGCGGCGGTCCCGGCCTTCATCAGCCTCCGCTTGACCTTCGAGGCGTTCGCCGGCCATCGACTTCACCGGGAAGCGCCAGATCTGCGTGATGCGACCGACCTCGCTCATGTCCGGGAAGCTAGCGGGCGCCGACGTGGGCGCGCACGCGCGACCCGCTGTCATCGATCCAGCCCTTGGTCTCCGCGTACTTCATGACGCCGTCGAACCCGGTCACCCACTCGGGGTCACCGGCCAGAGGGCTCAATGCGCGCAGTCCGTCGATGTCGAGCCAGACATGGTCGCCGTCCAACCGGCCCAAGTTGCCGAGTAGGGCAGAGGCCTCGGTGGTGCCGCAGCCGCGAAGCTCCACGCTCAGGCCGCGCAGATTCTCGGCGTCGTCCAGCACGACTTGGCCGGACTCGCCATCGACCACGACAATCATGAGGGAAGGCTAAGCCTGAACTCGCGCGGCTGCCACAGCCGGAGCCGCGACCATTCCGAGGAGGGGTGATGCACCACCACGTCGCCGCCCTCGATGATCTGCTGCCGGGATCGTTGCGTCGAGTCGAGGTCGCGGGCGTCCCGGTGTGCCTGGTGCGGGTGGAAGGTGGCGACGTCTACGCCATCGGCGACGAGTGCAGCCACGAGGACATCGAGCTGTCCGACGGCGATCTGGAAGGCTGCGAAGTGATGTGCCCAGCGCACGGATCCTGCTTCGACGTCCGCACCGGCATCCCGGACGGTCTGCCCGCGACAGCTCCTGTTCCCACCTATCCAGTGCGTGTCGACGCGGGTGAGGTCTTCATCGAGATCGGCGATTGAGTAAAAACGGGAGCCTGATGGGCGAGCACAAATGGTCCGAGACCGACGTCCCGGACCAGCGCGGGAGGGTGGCCGTCGTGACCGGCGGCAACACTGGGCTGGGCTTCGCCACCGCACGGGGGCTTGCCCAGCGGGGCGCCGAGGTCGTGCTCGCGGTGCGGAACGTGGAGAAGGGCAAACAGGCGGCCGACCGGATCACCGCGGGCGCTCGGGGCGCCGTGGTCGCGGTGCAGGAACTCGACCTGTCCTCGCTGGCGTCCGTCCGAACCGCCGCCTCCGAGCTGTCTGCTCGGCATCCGCGGATCGATCTGCTGATCAATAACGCCGGCGTGATGTACACGCCCCGTCAGAAGACCGTGGACGGGTTCGAGCTCCAGTTCGGCACGAACCATCTCGGACACTTCGCCCTGACCGGACTCCTGCTCGACCGGCTGCTGGCCGTCCCGGGCTCACGCGTGGTGACGGTGAGCAGTGTCGGCCACCGGATCCGGGCCAAGATCCACTTCGACGACCTGCAGTGGGAGCGCTCGTACGACCGGGCCGGCGCGTACGGGCAGTCGAAGCTGGCCAACCTGATGTTCACCTATGAACTGAACCGGCGGTTCACCGCGGCCAAAGCCGGTACCGCCTCGCTTGCCGCCCACCCGGGGCTCTCCAATACCGAACTGGCCCGCAATTCGCCGTTGTTGATTCGGATGGTGACCCCGATCGTCGCTCCGCTGATCGCCCAGTCCGCGGCGAGGGGGGCGCTGCCTTCGCTGCGCGCCGCCACTGACCCGACTGCGGTCGGCGGGCAGTACTACGGCCCGTCCGGGCCGGGTGAACTGATGGGCAGTCCCAAGGTCGTCGGCTCGAGTGCGCAGTCCCGGGACGAAGACCTCCAGCGGCACCTGTGGTCGGTCTCGGAAGAGTTGACCGGAGTGAGGTTCCCGCTCTGATGTTCTGACGGACAATCAGCTGGCGTCTTCGGGCTTCTTCACCGGCCGCCAGCTGGTGGCGAGCAGGGTCGCGGCACCGCCGACGCCACCGACGAGGGCGATCAGGCCGCCGGTGCGGCCGACGAGACCGGCACTGGTCGGGTCGTCGTAGTCCACGATCCCGACGGCGTCATCCAACGAGATTCCGCCCGGGCCCAGGATGGCGACAGCCAGCGCGGCCACTCCCATCACCAGCACGTACTCGTAACCGTCGCGGAAGATGAAGAACCCGTTCGGTCGGTGCGCGGCCCACCCGGCGACACACATGGTCGCGATGACGGCGGCGCAGGAGAGAGGGGTCAGGAATCCGGCGATCAGCCCGGCTCCGGCGGCGAGCTCGCCGTAACCGCTCATCAGCGCGTGCACCTTGGCCGGGCGAAAGCCGAGTGAGGCGAACCAGCGCGCCGTGCCCTCGACACCGCCCTTCCCCCACAGGTGATTCTTGCCGTGCATGATCATCACGGCGCCGAGCGTGACCCGGACCAGGAGAAGCGCGAGGTCGAACGCACCTTCAGTCATGTCGGCGATTGTTCCGCTTGAGCTCGGAACAGCTTCGGGCGGGTGGCAGCCGCCGACAGGCCGCCCGATCAACGGACGACAACCCTCGATGGGGGATGCTGGGGCGATGAACGAGCTGGACCTGAAGGTCGTCGACCAGCTGCTGAGTACCACGCGCAGTATCCGCAAGCGGCTCGACCTGGAGCGCCCGGTCGACCTGGCCGTGATCGACGAGTGCCTCGAGCTCTCGCTGCAGGCGCCCACCGGTGGCAACTCCCAGGGCTGGCGGTGGATCGTCGTCACCGACCCCAGGATCCGGGCCGGGTTGGCCGACATCTACGCCCGCTCCGCCGAGGGCTACCTGAAGCAGCGGGCCGAGGAGCTCAAGGGCAGCACCGACACCCAGAACGTGAAGGTTTACGACAGCGCCGCCTACCTGGTCGACGTGCTGCACCAGGTGCCGGTCCACGTCATCCCGTGCATCCGTGGCCGACGCAGCGACGATGCCTTCGGTAACGCCTCGCTCTACGGCTCGATCCTGCCGGCGGTGTGGAGCTTCATGCTCGCCGCGCGGGCCCGCAACCTCGGCTCGGTGTTCACCACGCTGCACCTCAAGCACGAGGCGGAGGCCGCGGAGCTGCTCGGGATCCCGGAGAATTTTCTGCAGGTCGGGCTGATCCCGGTCGCGCACACCGACCCGGCGGCGTTCAAGCCGGTGAGCCGCCAGCCGCTGGACACGCTGCGCTTTCACGACCGCTGGTCGGACTGACCGGGATCACGTCGTCAGCTGGGCCCGAACGGTGGTGCGCACCCAGGCGGTGAACCGCTCGGTCGACCAACTGCGTTCGATCACCAGGTTCTGAAACGTCCCGAGCGAGAGCAGACCCCACAGGATGTCCGCGACGGTGGCCACCCGCATCTGCGCGGGCAGGGCGCCTTCGCGCTTCAGCCACCGGGCCAGGCGGACGTAGTCCTGGTAGCGCTCGTCCTCGCGAGGCCGCAGCGTCGCGGCCACCTCGGCGTGATGACGGCGTGCCATCACGAGCGCCTCGTGGATGCGCCACACCTTCCCGGCGACCTCGGCATCCACGGCGATGGTCGCGTCCAGGGCGTCGAGGGCGGTCGGCGCGGTCCAGATCGGGTGCCGTTCGACCGCGGGCACGACGTCGGTTTCGTAGATGCGCGCATGCAGGGCGGTGAGGAGGTCGGCCTTCGAGGAGAAATGCAGGTAGATGGCCTGACGGGATACCCCGGCCCTTTTGGCCACGGCTTCCAGACCGGCCCCGAAGTAACCCTGTTCCTCGAACAGGGTCCGCGCCGCGTCCAGAATCGCGACCCGGGTCTCCGGTCGGCCAGTGCTTGACACGCTGTAAAGCTTATCCTACTTTACAGCTTGTCAAGCGACGCGATGGAGATTCCGATGACGCGCTACCTGGTCGTCACGTGGGACGGAGCTGGCAACCTGCTGCCCACGCTGGGCATCACGCGAGCTCTCGTTGCGGCGGGCCACGACGTCCGCCTGCTCGGGCACGACACGATCCGCGAGCGCTGCGGCGACGCCGGGGCACGCTTCGTCGTTCTCCCACAGCCGCAGGGTTGGGATGAGATGGAAAATCCCGACGACACCGAGGCCGAGATCGAGCTGCTGCTCGACACGCTGTGTCTCAGCACCCCGATCGCGGTTGCGGTCGCCGGAGAGCTCGAGCGCGAGGCCGCCGACGTCGTGCTGGTGGACTGCATGCTGTTCTCCGCCATCAACGTCGCCCAGGCCGCGGGTCTGCCGACCGCCGCGCTCTTCCACACGCCGTACACGGTGTTCCGGGGCGGCCCGCTGGTCGAGATGTTCGCGCCCGGCCTGGGTCGGCTCAACGTCCACCGCGTGGGCCTCGGCCTTGCGCCCGTGACCTCGTACCCGGAGCTGCACGACAGCTGCGAGGTGGTCCTCGCGGCGGTGCCCGGGGAGTTCGAGCCCGGCGCCGAGGATGCCGCGAACGTCTTGCGGATCGGTCCGGTGCTCGACGGCCCGCCGCTCGTGCAGAATCCGACCCATCTCGACGTCGGCGACGGCTCGGCGCCGCTCGTGCTGATCAGCCTCAGCACCAGCGAGCAGGGTCAGGCCCCGCTGCTGCAAAGGATCGTGGACGCGGTCGGAACGCTTCCGGTGCGCGCCGTCGTCACCACCGGGCCCTCGCTCGACCCGGCGACGGTGCGGGCGGCGGCGAACACCCAGGTTGTGTCCTACGTCCCGCACGGCGAGCTCTTGCCGTCCTGCTCCGCGGTGCTCACCCACGCCGGGCTGGGGACCGTCATGGCTGCTCTCGCCGACGGCGTGCCGATGGTCTGCGTGCCGATGGGGCGCGACCAGTTCTTCAACGCCGAGATGGTGCAGGTCCTCGGCGCGGGCCGGATGCTGATGCCCGACGCCGACACGGCGACGATCGCCGAGGCCACCCTCGCGGTGCTGAACGACGCGTCGTTCGGAGTCGCGGCCAAGCGGATGGCCGGAACCATCGCGGACTGCAGCGGAGCGGCCGGCGCGGTCGCCGCGCTGGAGGGCCTGGCTGTCCGGCGCTGATCCGTCGGCCGATACCGTGCCGGTCCATGAGTGTCTCTCTGCAGCTCGACGGCACCGTCGCGATCATCACCCTGGACGATGCGGGCACCCGCAACGCGCTCACCGGGGAGACCGCGGAAGCGTTCCTGGACGCGGTCGCCTCGGTTCAGGCCAACCCGGACGTGGCCGCCCTGATCCTGGGTGGCGCCAACGGTGCGTTCTGCTCCGGTGCCGCCCGCCCGTTGCTCGCGGCGGCCCGGGAGAACCCAACCGACCCCGCGGTGATGGCAGCGCTCGGCAAGGTGTACCAGTGCTTCGTCGCCGCCGGCACCGTCGACGTCCCGGTGATCGCGTGCATGCGCGGCGCGGCCGTCGGGGCCGGCGTGAACCTCGCCCTGGCCGCCGACGTGCGGATCGTCTCGCACGAGACCAGGCTGCTCTCGGGCTTCCTCAAGATCGGCCTGCACCCCGGCGGCGGCCACTTCATGCTGCTGGACCGGATCACCGGCCCCCAGACCTCGGTGGCGATGACGCTGCTCGGCGAGGAGGTCGTCGGCCAGAAGCTGGTCGACCTCGGGCTGGCCTGGGAGGCGTTGCCGGACGACGAGGTCGACGCCCGCGGCCTCGAGCTCGCGAAGCGCTGCACCGACCCGGAACTGGTCCGGATGGCCACCGCCACCTTCCGCGGGCAGGCGGCCTCACGCCAGGTGCCGTGGCAGACCGCCCTGCGGGCGGAGCAGGCTGCGCAGATGTGGTCGATGGGCCGACCGAAGCCCTGACGCCCCGTCAGTCCACGCGTCAGGCGCTCGGTCAGGCGCGTTGTCAGGCGTTCTGCTGGGCGGGTGCCACCGTGCCGCGTGCCCAGGCACGAGCGTCGGATCCGCTGCGTCACGATTCCTCCAACCTGTCTGGACAGTATGTCCGGAACGCTCATGATCGCCAAACTGGACTCATGACTTCCCTCGACCTCGATCAGAACACCGCCATCGTCCGCGAGTGCTTCGCGGCGCTCAACGACCGCGACATCGACCGGGCGGTGAAGTGCTGGGTTCCGGCCGGTGGCATCGAGGCAGTTCCGGGCGCCCGTGACCTGCCGGTGCCGGAGGGCCTCTACGGCTTCTTCGGCCCGTTGTTCGAGGCGATGGGGGAGTTCTCGCTGGAGATCGTCGAGACCACGGCGCAGGACGATCGGGTCGTCGTGCACTGGCGCGCCACGGCGGCCTTCACCGGTCCGGGCCGCTTCGACGGGTTCCGCCCGACCGGTGCCCGCGGCGTCCTCACCGGTCTGGACCAGTTCACCCTGCGGGACGGCCTGATCGTCCGCAACGACGCCTACTTCGACAGCATGGAACTCGGCCGCGCGATCGGCCTGATGCCCCCTGTCGGCAGCCGACCGGACAAGGGCATGAAGGCCATGGTCAACCTGCAGACCAAGCTGAAGGGCCTGCGCCGAAAGCCCTGACTAACCGTCACCCCCGGCACCCTGTCACAACGTCAAGGCGCCAGAGCGTCAGGCTGCGACCTTCATGGTCGACCTCCTGCCCCGGGGTTCCGAGCTTGGCGCACCGAACAGGCGTGCATCCATGGTCGCGCCAGGCGCGTGGGGTCCATCAGAAGGGCGGGATGTCCGCGCCGGGGTCGGGTGCCGGGGCGATGTCGGGTGGTTCCTCGCCGTCCTCGGGTGGGGCCGGGTGATGAATCGCTGCCCGGTGGGGGTGGTCCAGGTCAATGCGCCGTGGTCGTCCTGTTCGCAGTGCCAGCCGGGCATCTGTTTGATGCGGTGGTGGTAGCGGCACAGGCAGGCGAGGTTGGTGTAGACG
>NZ_JACDFE010000147.1 GCF_013815995.1 Sporichthya sp. | reverse complement strand
GCCATTTCGCGGGCCCGTTGGTCACCGCGCTGGCCAGCGCCAGGCCGCCGAGCCCGCGCATCGCCGCACGTCGGTAGGCCGGCCGGCCGCTGGTCCAGAGCGCGCCGGCCAGACCCAGCCAGAGCACGCCGTGATTGGCCGCACGCGAGATCGGCGGCAGCACGCGGTCGAGCCGCGGGGTCTGCGTCCGATGCCAGCGGGCGTAGAGCTCGTCGTCCAGACGCTTCAGGGGCACCCGCGCACTCTAGGTTCACGCATCCATGCCCGCGCAGGCAGACACCACGGCGGATCTGCCCGCTATGCCCGAGTTCCGCGCATCCATGAGGTCATGGGTGCGCGGGTCGGAGCGGGGGCGCCGGGGGTTAGCGGCGGTAGCCGGCAAGCTGCTCGAGGCGGCGGATGCGCTCGGCCATCGGCGGGTGGGTGGAGAACATCTGCGATATGCCGCGGCCGCGGAACGGGTTGGCGATCATCAGCGAGCTGGTGGTCTGCAGCGAGGGCTGCGGCGGCAGCGGCGCGGCGGCGGTGCCGTGCTCGAGCTTGCGCAGGGCGCTGGCCAGGGCCAGCGGGTCGCCGGTGATCTCGGCGCCGTAGGTGTCGGCCTGGTACTCCCGCGACCGGCTGATCGCCATCTGGATGACGCCGGCGGCGAGGGGGCCGACGAACAGGATCAGCAGCGCGACGAGCGGGTTGGGGCGGTCGTCGTCGCCACCGGTGGGCAGGAAGAAGGCCAGGTTCGCGACCATCACGATGCCGCCGGCGATGGTGGCCGCGACCGAGGCGATCAGGATGTCGCGGTTGTACACATGGCCCAGTTCGTGACCGAGCACACCGCGCAGCTCCCGCTCGTCGAGCAGGCCGAGGATGCCTTCGGTGCAGCAGACGGCGGCGTGGCGAGGGTTGCGGCCGGTGGCGAACGCGTTGGGCGCCTGGGTCGGGGAGATGTAGAGCGCGGGCATCGGCTGCTTGGCGGCCGTCGAGAGCTCCCGCACGATCTTGTGCAGGGCCGGGAACTCGGCCTCGCTGACCGGCCGCGCGTGCATGGACTTCAGGGCCAGCTTGGCGCTGTTGAAGTAGGCATAGCCATTGATCGCCAGCGCGAGACCCGCGCCGATGATCAGCCCGGTCGTGCCCGCCAGCAGCCCACCAGACCCGATGAACAGGGCCGCGAGCAGGCCCAGCAGGACGGCCGTCTTCAGGCCGTTGAATTGGCGGTGTTGGTGCATCGCCGACTCTCCCCCCTTTGAACGAGCGCGGTCCTACTGCGCCTGCCGGTCCAACGTTCTCGGACCGGCAGGCGTTCCGCGCCCGCTCAGTTGTACACGGCGGGAGGGCTCCAGGTCAGGCGCCGCCCGGCTGGAGCTGGCCGTTCACCGTCAGCTGGTACGGCACGTACGCCGTCTGCGCCGCGGTCAGGTCGTCCACCGTGATGACGGCGATCAGGGTCTTGAAGGCCGAGAAGGCCTTCAGGTCCTCAGCGCTCAGGGTCAGGTTCGCGGCGTTGTCGAACACCTTCACCAGGACCTTCTTGCCCTTGGCGTCGACGCCGACCAACCGGACCACCCAGTTCTCCACCGCGGCGTCGTTGGCCCCGGTCGGCGAACCGGCGAAGACGAAGGACTGCAGCGCCTTGCCGGTGAGCGGGCCACTCGGGCCGATCAGCTGGACGTAGTCGGCACCGTTCGGGGCCGCGCCCGGCGAGGCGTACGCCCCGCGGTAGGTGTAGTTGACCGCGGCCTTGAGCTCCTTGGAGCTGATCGCCGCGGCGTCCACGCCGGTCACCTTGACGCCCTTGGCGCTGACGGTGTTGTCCAGCAGGTTCATCAGCTGGAAGTCGTGCAGGACGTCGAAGACCTTCGCGCCCTTGCCGTACTTGTCCAGCAGGTTCTGCAGGCTGACCAGACCGAACTCGGGGTCGCGGTGCAGCTCGGAGATCAACTCTCTGCCGTAGCGGTCGTAGAGGAAGATCATGAACGACCAGGCGTTGCCGTAGTCGGCCAGGATGTCGGACTTGCCGCCCTGGTCCTGCCACAAGGTCAGGGAGTTCTCCGGCCCGCCGCAGTAGTTCGGGTTGGGGTTGGCCGGGCCCTTGGTCTCGCCGTAGCCCTGGAAGCAGAAAATGTGCGACTCGGCGCGGGTCTCGGCCACCGAGCGGTCCGGCTGTGAGTAGCCGACGAGCATCGGGGCCATGTCGGAGAGGCCCTCGTTGATCCAGAGGTCCTCGCTGCGGAACGGCGCGCCGACCGGCGACGGGTTCGGGTTGGTGTAGCTGTGCAGCAGGTGCTGGTACTCGTGGGCGAACACGCTCTCGTAGGTCCGCGGCCGGGCCGGGCGGGACTTGCAGATGTCGTCGTTCGGCTCGTTCTTCGGGTTGTCCAGAGTGCGGTGGGCCCAGTCGAAGGCGTCGATCGTCATCACGTTGCGGTTGGTGATGAGGTTGAAGATCGGGGCGAAGAAGCCGGCGATGTAGGTCCGGTTGTTGACGAAGTCGTAGAAGTTCGGGTCGCGGACGTTGTCCACGAGGGTGACGACGGAGTTGCCGCTGCCGGTGAAGTCGACGCCCAGCGGGGCGAGCTGCCCGATCGAGGCGGTGCCGTCACGGGCCGGGGCGACGGAGAAGAACTCGGACTCGACGGGGAGCATCTTGTCCTGGAACTCATCGGCCAGGCCCTGCGCCTGAGCCGCCGTCACGACCGTCGGGTCGCCCTCCACGGTCCGGCAGTCACCGGCCGGGAACTGGGTTCCGTCGGAGGTCTCGTCGGCACCGCTGGCGACCCAGATCTCGATGTTGTCCCGCTTGGCCTGGAGCGTGTAGTCCTTCAGATACAGCCCGAAGGGCTGGATGCTGCTCGGGGTCTGGCCGGTCATGTCCAGGGCGGGCCACTTGCGGGTGGTGCCGACCTCGGGGGTCGCGGCGCCGGGCAGGCTGGGCGACGCAGTGCGCTGGGACAGGAGCGCCGCGGCGTCGTCGGCGCTCATCGTGGCGCGACCGGTCAGCGCGGCCAGCTCCGGGGACAGGCTGAACACCGCGTCGTGCGGGAGGTGGGCCACGATGCCGGGGTCCGCGGCGTTCGAGGCCGGCGACAGCGCGTCACCGAGGGCCTGGCTCAGCGGATCGGACTCCGCGAGCGCGGAACTGCCGGGCATGGCGGCTGCGAGGCCTACCGCGAGACCCAGCGCGCTCAGCGCGGCAATCGAACGAACTGCTGGCCTGCGGGTACGTGACACCTGGGAACCCCTCTGACTGACGGCGAGCGCACCCTGGATTCGTGGGCCGGGGCGGCAGAGTTTGGTGGGCGAACTTCACGATCGGGACTTTTGCCGCAGTGTAAGCATCGAATCTTGACGTCAAGCGCGTGTTCGGCGTTTACCGCTGTGACCTTGGCAAGGCCTCCACCTGCGGTTACTGCCTAATCTGCGCCACCTCGCCGCCGGCGGCCGAGCGCTTTGCCGATTACGGGACCGCAGCAGGTTTGCCCCACCGCGTCGGCTGGCACAGTGTCGAGCAGGGCGGAAATCAGGAAATGCGGGCATCTGCCCGGCTCAGCCCTCCGATCGAACACCCACGGGGAGCGATGACCGAGCAGATCGACGCGGCGCCGCGGTACGCGCCCACCGTCACCACGACGGCGCCCGTCACCGGTCCAGCAGACTTTGCCCTGGACGCCTCCGTGCTGCGGGCCGAGCGCGAGCGGTCGCGCCGCGCCCGGGCGGCCTACGAAACGAAGATGAGCCGGCTGCGGCTGTACTCCTACTGCCTGACGCTGACCTCGTGCGTGCTCGCGCTGATGTCCTTCATGTACCTGGCCCAGGGCACCGCCGACGGCGACGGCACCTTCGTCTGGCTGGGCGTCGCCTTCGTCTCCGCCACCGTCGTCACGCTGTGGTCCGCGATCCGGATCACCCACGTCACGGAGTTCGCGCTCCCCTAGCGCTGCGTCAGCGGCTCTGTAGCGCGCGCCTGTTGCGCCGAAAGTGCAATACGGCACCTGCCAATCCAGAAGCGGGGTGCCGTACTGCGCTTTCGGGAGTCTGTGGCACCCGCAACCGCTGCGCCTCAGCGGCCTTGCCAGCGGGGCTCGCGGCGTTCGGCGGCTGCGGCCATTCCCTCGGCGGCATCGTCGGTCGCCTGCACGACCTTCCGCATCGTCTCCCCGAACCGGATCGCCTCGGCCATCGACAGGTCCGCCCCGCGGATCGCCATCTCCTTGGTGGCCCGCGCGGCCAACGGCGCCGCCTTGCACAGCCGGTCGGCCAGGGACCGGGCCTCGGCCATCAGGTCCTCGTGCGGCACGATCTTCCCGGCCAGGCCGATCTCCTGGGCCCGCGCGGCGTCGATCCGCTCCCCGGTCAGCAGCAGTTCCATCGCGTGGTGCCAGCCGATCCGCTGCGGCAGCCGCAGGGCACCGACGATGGTCGGGATCCCCACGGTGACCTCGGGGAAGGCGAAGGTGGCCTGGTCGGAGGCGAGCACGAAATCGCACCAGGTCACCAGGGTGAGGCCGTAGCCGATGCAGTGCCCGTTCACGGCGGCGATGACCGGCTTGTAGATCTCCCAGCCGCTCTCGAAGGAGTTGACCGTCGGCTTCTCCCAGAAGGTGCCGGCGAACTCACCGACCGGGCTGCCGGTCTCCGAGCGCAGGTCGGCGCCGGCGCAGAACGCCCGGCCGGCGCCGGTGACGATCCCCACCCAGGCCGCCTCGTCGTCGCGGAACCGGGCGAAGGCCGCGTTGATCTCGGTCCGCATCGCCCCGTCGATGGCGTTGAGGCGCTGCGGGCGGTTGTAGGTAATGGTCGCGACGTGGCCGTCGAGCTCGTAGCGCACCAGTTCCCCGGCGTCATCGGTCATGGCCCGCAGGCTACGCACCCGGCGGTGTGTGAAGGGCTCACCTGATTCCGGCAAACCGCCCACATTCGGGACAGCCCGTTCCTACCGTGCCGATATGCGGACAACCCGGCGCACCTGGCGGATCGGTGGCCTGCTGGCCCTCACCGGATCCTTGCTGGCCGGGCTGCTGATGGCCCCCGGAGCCAACGGGTCCACGGCGGCGGCCGGAGGGGAGCCGCCGCAATTCATCGTGGTCTCGTTCGACGGGGGCGGCAGCATCTCCGCCTGGCAGCGCTGGCGCACGCTGTCGTCCCAGGTGGACGCCACCATGACCTTCTTCCTCACCGGTCTGTATCTGGTGCCGGAACAGAAGGCCAATCTCTACAGCCCGCCCGGCAAGCCGCGCGGATCCTCCGAGGTCGGTTTCAGCGCCGCGGAGAACGTCCGCCCGCGGATGGAGCAGGTCCGCGCGGCCCATGCCTACGGGCACGAGATCGGCACCCACTTCAACGGCCACTTCTGCGGCTCGACCGGCGTGCAGCGCTGGTCGACCGCGGACTGGCGCAGCGAGATCCGCCAGTTCGACTCGTTCCTGAACAACTGGCGGGTGAACAACGGACTGACCAGCGTCGCCCCGCTGGGCTGGGACTCGAGCGAGATCGTCGGCGGCCGCACGCCGTGCCTGGAGGGCACCCGGTCCGCGCTGTACCCGGCGCTGGTCGAACGCGGCTTCCGCTACGACACCAGCGGTGTGAGCACGCTGCGCTGGCCGCGTCGGCTCGCGAACGGCCTGTGGGACATCCCGCAGCAGGTGCTGCGGATGTCCGGCTCGGGCACCCCGGTGCTCTCGATGGACTACAACTTCTACGAGCGGCAGAGCGGTGCCGTCGACGGGTCGTCGTCCCGGCGGTCCGCCTGGTACTCCCAGGTGCTGAACACCTACCGCAACGCCTACAAGGCGACCTACAACGGCAACCGGGCACCGCTGATCTTCGGCGCGCACTTCAACACCTGGAACGGCGGGATCTACGCCGACGCCCTGGCCCAGTTCGTCCGCGAAACCTGCACCAAGCCGAACACCCGCTGCGTGTCCTTCGAGGAACTGGTGGACTGGATGGAGGACCAGCCGGCCTCGGTGCGCGCACAGTTGCAGGCCCGGCCGAACCAGTCCATGACTTACTGAAGTCGCGTCAGTCGGTGGGTCCCTAGACTCGACCGTCGTGGATGCCGAGACGCTCGTCGCGCTCGACCGCGCACACCTGTGGCACCCGTACGCCTCGATGACCGACCCGGGCCCGGTGTACCCGGTCGTCGCCGCCCAGGGCGTCCGACTGCAGTTCGCCGACGGGCGCGAGGTGATCGACGGGATGTCCTCCTGGTGGGCGGCCATCCACGGCTACCGCCACCCGGTGCTCGACGCCGCCGTCCGCGACCAGTTGGACCGCATGGCGCACGTCATGTTCGGCGGGCTCACCCACCCCGGCGCGGTCGGCCTCGCCCAACGTCTGGTCGCGATGACCGGCGACGGACTGGAGCACGTCTTCCTCTCCGACTCCGGCTCGGTCTCGGTCGAGGTCGCGATCAAGATGGCCGTGCAGTACTGGCGGGGCCGGGGCGAAACCCGGTCCCGGCTGCTGACGGTGCGGGGCGGGTACCACGGGGACACCTTCGCCACGATGGCCGTCTGCGACCCCGCCGGCGGCATGCACCACCTCTTCGCCGGGGTGCTGCCCGAGCACCTGTTCGCGCCCCGGCCGGGCGACGGCTTCGAGGCCCCGGTGGATCCGGCCTGGCTCGCGGCGGCGGAGGCGCTCCTGGTCGAGCACGCCGCCGAGGTGGCCGCGGTGATCGTCGAGCCGGTGGTGCAGGGCGCCGGCGGGATGCGCTTCCACTCCCCCGCCTACGTGCGGGCCTGGCGCGAGCTGTGCGACGCCCACCGGGTGCTGCTGATCCTGGACGAGATCGCGACCGGGTTCGGCCGGACGGGTGCGTTGTTCGCCCACCTGGCGGCCGGAGTGGTGCCGGACATCCTCTGCCTGGGCAAGGCGATGACCGGGGGCTACCTCTCGATGGCGGCCACCCTCTGCACCCCGGCCGTGGCCGCCGGGGTGTGCGCCGGCGAGGCGGGCGCGCTCATGCACGGCCCGACGTTCATGGCCAACCCGCTGGCGGCGGCCGTCGCGTGCGCCAGCCTCGACCTGCTCGCCGGTGGGGACTGGACCGCCGACGTGGGCCGGATCGAGGCCGGGCTCCGGGCGGGGCTCGCGCCTGCGGCCGATCTTCCCGGGGTCGCCGACGTGCGGGTGCTGGGCGCGATCGGGGTGATCGAGACGGCCGGCCCTGTGGACGTCCCCCGCGGCACCGAGGCCGCGCTGGCCCACGGGGTGTGGCTGAGACCGTTCCGTAACCTGATCTACGCCATGCCGCCCTACGTCGCCACGGACGAGGACGTGCGGCAGATCTCCGGCGCCATGGTGGACGCGGCCGCGCAGAACGCGCAGCAGTCACACAGGTAACCTTGCAAGCCGGTACAGCCCCCACCTCGGAGACCCCACACCGTGGACAAGCAAGTACAGCAACTCGATCGTGTGATCATCCGCTTCGCCGGCGACTCGGGCGACGGCATGCAGCTCACCGGTGACCGGTTCACCGCGGAGACCGCGAACTTCGGCAACGACCTCGCGACCTGGCCGAATTTCCCGGCCGAGATCCGGGCCCCAGCCGGGACGCTGGCCGGGGTCTCCAGCTTCCAACTGCACTTCGCCGACCACGACATCATGACCCCGGGGGACGCCCCCAACGTCCTGGTCGCGATGAACCCGGCGGCGCTGCGGGCGAACCTGCACGACCTCCCGCGCGGCGCGATGGTCATCGTCGACACCGACGAGTTCACCAAGCGGAACCTGTCGAAGGTCGGCTACAGCGTCTCTCCGCTGGAAGACAACACGCTGCAGGCCTACCACGTGCACGCCCTCGCGCTGACCCAGCTGACCGTCGACGCCCTGTCCTCCTTCGAGCTGTCCCGCAAGGACGCCGAGCGCGCGAAGAACATGTTCGCCCTCGGCCTGTTGTCCTGGCTCTACGGGCGCCCGGCCGAGGGCACCGAGAAGTTCCTGCGCGACAAGTTCGCCCGCAAGCCCGACATCCGCGACGCGAACATCGCCGCCTTCAAGGCCGGCTGGAACTACGGCGAGACCACCGAGGACTTCGCGGTCTCCTACTCGGTCGCCCCGGCGAAGATGCCCGGCGGCGAGTACCGCAACATCACCGGGAACACCGCGCTGTCCTACGGCCTGATTGCCGGCGCGCAACTGGCGAAGCTGCCGCTGTTCCTCGGCGCCTACCCGATCACCCCGGCCAGCGACATCCTGCACGAGCTGTCCAAGCACAAGGGCATGGGCGTGCGGACCTTCCAGGCCGAGGACGAGATCGCCGGTGTCGGGGCCGCGCTCGGCGCGTCCTTCGGTGGCGCGCTCGGCGTCACCAGCACCTCGGGCCCGGGCGTCGTGCTCAAGGCCGAGACGATCGGCCTCGCGGTCAGCCTCGAGCTGCCGCTCGTCATCGTCGACGTGCAGCGCGGCGGCCCGTCCACCGGCCTGCCGACCAAGACCGAGCAGTCCGACCTGCTGATGGCCATGTTCGGCCGCAACGGTGAGTGCCCGCTGGCGATCGTCGCTCCGCAGTCCCCGACCGACTGCTTCGACACCGCGATCGAGGCGATCCGGCTGGCGACCAAGTACCGGACCCCGGTGATGCTGCTCTCCGACGGGTACATCGCGAACGGCTCCGAGCCGTGGCTGATCCCGGACGTCACCCAGCTGCCGGACCTGCAGACCCCGTTCGCCACCGCGGCCAACCACGAGACCGAGAACGGCGACCGTGTCTTCTGGCCGTACAAGCGCGACCCGAAGACCCTCGCGCGGCCGTGGGCCATCCCGGGAACGCCGGGCCTGGAGCACCGCATCGGCGGCATCGAGAAGGCCGACGGACACGGGAACATTTCCTACGACCCGGCCAACCACGACCTGATGACGCGCACCCGCCAGGCCAAGATCGACGGGATCGCCAACGACATCCCGAAGCTGGCGGTCGACGACCCGTCCGGCAAGGCCAAGGTGCTCATCCTGGGCTGGGGTTCGACCTACGGGCCGATCGGTGCCGCGTGCCGGCGGGTCCGCCTGTCCGGCGGCGAGATCGCCAGCGCGCACCTGCGCCACCTGAACCCGTTCCCGGAGAACACCGGGGAGGTCCTGCGCAGCTACGACCGGGTCATCGTGCCGGAGATGAACCTCGGCCAGCTGTCGATGCTGTTGCGCGCGAAGTACCTGGTCGACGTGATGGGCTTCAACAAGGTGCAGGGCCTGCCGTTCTCCATCGAGGAGCTCGAGACCGCCATCACCGACGTCATCGCTTCCGTGAACGCCCCCAAGCCCCGTACTCGCCGTCCGGCTGGAGACCGCTGATGCCCCGCGACGACTCACCACCGATCGGGCTCGGCTACAAGAGCCTGTCCCTGGTCCCGAAGACCGAGGTCAAGCAGAGCACCAAGGACTTCAAGTCCGACCAGGAGGTCCGCTGGTGCCCCGGCTGCGGGGACTACGCGATCCTGGCCGCGGTGCAGGGCTTCATGCCCGACCTCGGGCTGAAGAAGGAGAACGTCGTCTGGGTCTCGGGCATCGGCTGCTCCTCCCGGTTCCCGTACTACATGGACACCTACGGCCTGCACTCGATCCACGGCCGCGCGCCGGCGATCGCCACCGGCCTGTCGGCAACCCGGCCCGACCTGTCGGTGTGGGTCGTCACCGGGGACGGCGACGCGCTGTCCATCGGCGGCAACCACCTGATCCACGCACTGCGTCGCAACGTCAACCTCAAGATCCTGCTGTTCAACAACCGGATCTACGGTCTGACGAAGGGTCAGTATTCGCCGACCTCCGAGATCGGCAAGGTCACCAAGTCCACCCCGCTGGGCTCGCTGGACGCGCCGTTCAACCCGGTCTCGCTCGCCCTGGGCGCCGAGGCGACCTTCGTGGCCCGCACCCTCGACTCGGACCGCAAGCACCTCGTCGAGGTGCTGCGCGCCGCGGCCGAGCACCCCGGCACCGCGCTGGTCGAGATCTACCAGAACTGCAACATCTTCAACGATGGTGCGTGGGAGATCCTCAAGGACCCGGAGGGCTCCAAGCGCGCCCTGATCCGGCTCCAGCACGGCGAGCCGATCCGGTTCGGCCCCGACAACGAGCGCGGCGTGATGCGGCTGCCCAACGGGACCATCGACGTGGTCGAGGTGACGCCGGAGAACGAGTCCCAGATCCTGGTCCACGACGCGCACGCGGAGGACCCGGGGGTCGCCTTCGCGCTCTCCCGGCTGCCCGACCTGACGCTGGACAAGACCCCGATCGGGGTCTTCCGCGACGTCGTGCGCCCGACCTACGACGCGCTGATGGCCTCGCAGCTGCGCCAGAACACGAACTCCGCCGGTGACCTGCAGCGGATGCTGCGGGGAACCGACACCTGGACCGTCAACTAGCTCATCTTGGCTCGGTCGGCTCCGCGGCCGCACACCCGGCCGACGTCGATGGAGCGGCCGCGGTCGACGACCACCCGGCGGGTGCCGAGCACCCGCCCGTCGGATGTCTCGCAGGTCAGCGTCCACGCCTCGCGGATACCGGGCAACGGCCGCGGCGGGGCGGCGAACGTGACGCCGCCCTGCCAGTCGGAGAGCAGGCCCGTTCCGTAATCCAGGACCACGGCCGTGTACTGACCGGGCACGGGATCGAGCAGCTGGATGGACTCCGCGGTCGTCCCCGATGACATCGCGGACCCGACAAGGCGAACACGTTGGTGGCCGCGCACGTGCAGGCCGCCCGGAACGGGTCGTCCGGGGTCAACGCCAAGATCACCGTCCGGATCGGGGCGGGGATCGCGGACCGCTTCACCGTCTACCGCGGGCCGGACCTGATCTGCCTCGACAGGGCCGCCAACCTGACCTGCGAGGAAACCGGGAGCAACAACAGCGGGGACAAGACCTACACGATCACGCAGTACACCGGGACCTTCTGGGTCTCCTCGGTGAGCACCTGCGTGTTCAAGAACAACAACGCGGTTGCCGACGCGTCGAGCGTCAACTGCTCTCCGCTGACGAGTCCGTTCGCGCCGCTGAGTGCCGGGCGGGTCAGCGCCCCGGCCGACAGCACGTCGGGCGATTCCTCATCGACGCCGACCCCGACGCCCACCCCCACGCCCACCCCCACGCCCACCCCGGCGGCGGACACGACCGGGCCGACCCTGTCAGCCTCGGCCGAGGGTGCGGGCGAGAGCTGGACGATCACCGGTCAGCTCGGGACCGCGGCCGGCGACGTGAACTCGGTCCAGCTCAGCGGCGACAACGGCGCCGTGGTCGGGTCGGCAACCGTCGCGGCCGATGGCACCTTCTCGGCGCCGGTCACCGCCGCGGTCGGCACCACCACCGTGACGGTCACCCAGGCCGACGCGGCCGGCAACACGACCTCGGTCGTGGTGACCATCGAGCGTCAGGCGGCCCCGGCCGTCGAGGCCTCGACCGAGGCTCCGGCCCCGGCCGAGGCCTCGAGCACGGAGTCGAGCACGGAGCCGGGCACCGAGCCGAACCC
>NZ_JACDFE010000146.1 GCF_013815995.1 Sporichthya sp. | reverse complement strand
ACCGCTACTGGACGAACACGACCTACAAGCTGTGGGGCGCGGAGTTCATGGCGACCATGAACAAGTACGCCCGTGGCAACAAGGGTCTGAACCACCACATCGTCCAGGCGTCCTACGCCGGCGCGCTGATCTTCGAGCGCGCCGCGAAGGCGGTCGGCCCGAACCTGACCCGGGAGCGTCTGATGGCGCAGCTCGGTAACGGCGACGTCTACAGCTCGGACGCTTCTCTCGACCAGCGGTTCTCCTGGACCAAGGCCGAGCGCGGTGGCGACAGTTCGAGCCAGACCTGGAACGCCGAACACGGCCAGGGTCGCGAGTTCATGTACAAGTACACCTCCACGAACACCACGTCCGACCCGAACGGGGCCCCGTCCGGCTTCGCTCCGGACCCGGACCAGTTCGTGATCTACACCGGCAAGTAGTCGCAGACGCACCACCCAGATCAGCCGGCACGGTCGAGAAGCCCCGACCGTGCCGGCTTTTCCATGTCTGGCGCCGCGCCCCCGACCGATGTTGGGCGGAGTTGAAACTCGGGTGACGGGAGGGGCGCCCACTTCGCCTCAGAGCTCCCAACCTTGCCCAGATGCGTGGCACAGGGCGTGCGCGGTGCTTGACCGATCCGCCCCGATCCCGCAGACTGAACACACTGTCTAGTCATAGCGTTTAGTGAGTCCCGCTCAAGAGCCGCGTTCCCCTGGAGATTGCCGATGAGACTGGAAGACCTGCCACCGGGATACGCGGACGTGACCCACCCGGGTTACGGCCAGATCCTGCCCTCGGAGAGCCCGAACTTCGTGGCGTCGGACTTCGACGCTTGGTTCTTCCTGTTCTGGGCCGGCCTGCTCGTCGTCGTGATCGCGCTGCCGTGGGCGATCAAGCGGGCGGTCGGGCACAAGGACTACCTGCCGATCCTGTGCCTGGGCGCCGGCCTCGGCACCTCGCTGGGCGAGCCGATGCTCGACCTGGTCGGGCACCTGCGCTGGGCCGAGAACCTGCACGGGCCGGCCTTCACCAACTTCGGCATCCCGGTGCCCCTGCTGATCCCACCCTGCTACGCGCTGTTCATGGGCCTCGAGGCCTACTGGGGATACCTGATCCTCCAGCGCGGCATCTCCATCAAGAACTTCTTCATGCTCTTCGCCGCGATCGGTGCCTCGGACGCGCTCATGGAGCACCCCGGCGTGATCATGGGCGTCTACGAGTACTACGGCCGCCAGCCCTTCGAGTTCTACAAGTTCCCGTTCTACTGGTCCTTCACCAACGGCGCGGCGATCCTGACCATCTCGGTGCTGCTGCACTTCCTCTGGCCGCTAATCAAGGACGACCCGCGCAAGCGCCTGCTGGTCCTGCCGGTCGGCATCATCGGCACCACGATGGCCGAGTTCGGCACCGGCTTCCCGGTCTTCCTCGCCATCAACACCGACCTGCCGGTCGCGGTCCAGTGGATCATCGGCTCCGGAACGCTGGTCATCTCGTGTGTCTGGATCTGGACCATGGGCAAGCTGGTCTGCGACGAGGACTCCGAGCTGGAGTGGACCTTCTGGGGTCTGTTCAAGTCGCGCTTCATGCTCCCGAAGCAGCGTGAGGCCTACATCAAGGGCATCACCAAGCCGAAGGCGCACGCCTCGGCCCCGAAGGCCGCAGAGGAGCGCGAGCCGCAGATGGCCCGCACCAACCTCAACCCGGGCGCAGCGACGAGCTGACGTCTGACGTAGTTCCCTGTCCGGGCCTGACGGAGGATCATCTCCGCCGGGCCCGGACGCACGTTCGCCCGAGGAAGTAGCGCAGGAGGAGTTCCGATGACCAAGTCCGTGCAGACCGTCATGGCATGGAGCGGCGTCGCGTTCGTCGTCGTCTTCTTCGCCGGGTTCATCGTCACCGGGTTCTTCCCACCGGTCGAGCCCAACGACACGCCCCAGCAGATCGCGGAGCGGTACATCTCCGACCAGGACCGGATCCGCGCAGGCTTCGTGATCATGATGGTCGCCTGTGTGTTCCTGATGCCGTTCGCGGCAATCGTCAGCGCCCAGATGGCCCGGATCGAGGGCCGCTGGACGCCGCTGACCTTCCTCAACCTCGTCGCCGGCGCGGTCGGCACCGTCGCGGCGCTGTTCCCGGTCATTCTCTTCATCGGCATCGCCTACCGACCGGAGAACCGCGATCCCGAACTGCTGCAGGCCCTCAACGATTTCGTGTGGGTGCCGTTCATCATCAACTGGCCCCCGGCCTTCGTGATGGCGCTCTGCATCGCCGCGGTGATCTTCACCGACAAGCGGGCGGACCCGATCTTCCCGCGCTGGATCGCGTACTTCATGATGTGGGCCGCGATCGCCTTCCTGCCGGCCTCCTTCCTGCCGTTCTTCTATGACGGCATCTTCGCCTGGAACGGTCTGCTGACCTTCTGGATGGCGGCGGTCTTCTTCGGCAGCTTCTACCTGGTGATGACCTACGCATGCCTGCGCGCCGTCAAGCTGCAGTACGCGGCCGGCAGCCCCGACGCGGACACCGCGGTTCCGGACCTGCTGCCGGCATGACCACGGAGCTACGGGCGCCGTCCGCGCCCGTGCAGCGGGCGATGGCCTGGTGCGGTGTCGCCTTCTGCGTGATCTACGGCGCGGGCATCCTGATCGCCGGCTTCATCCCGCCGCCTTCGCCGGACGACAACGCCACCGAGATCTCGCAGTTCTTCGCCGACAACACCGGTCGGATCCGCACCGGCACCCTGTTGATGATGCTGGGCGGGGCGACGATGATCCCGTTCTTCGCCGTGCTGACCATGCAGATGCGCCGCATCCAGGGCCGGTTCGACGGGCTCTGCCTGGCGCAGCTGCTCGCGGGC
Source organism: Sporichthya sp. (assembly GCF_013815995.1). Classification (GTDB taxonomy): domain Bacteria; phylum Actinomycetota; class Actinomycetes; order Sporichthyales; family Sporichthyaceae; genus Sporichthya. Next base: position 8,661 of record NZ_JACDFE010000146.1, on the reverse strand, counting down.
GGCATCGCGGTCTGGGTGTTCACCCTGCCGCCGATCATCTTCGCGGTGGCGGCCTTCCGGCCGGGCCAGGACGTGAACGTCACGCAGGCGCTCAACGACCTGGGCTGGTTCCTGTTCGTGTGGAACCTCGGCACCGTCACCTGTCAGGCGATCGTCATCGCGGTCGCGATCTTTTCCGATCGCGCAGAACACACGGGGGATGGCGATCCGGTCTTCCCGCGCTGGGTGGCCTACCTCAACATCTGGGTCGCGATCGGCTTCCTGCCCGGCGCCCTGCTCACCTACTTCAAGACCGGGATCGTCGCCTGGGACGGTCTGCTCGCCTTCTGGCTGGCCGCCGTACTCTTCTTCACCTGGATCCTGGTGTTGTTCTGGGCCACGCTGCGTGCGGTGAACCGTGAGGCTCGTTCGCCTCAAGCACACGCCAGCAAGACGGGAGTACCTGCATGAGTGCCGAGGTCGAAGCGCCACCAAAGGATCGGGGGTCCGGCCATGTGCCGGGCGAGCCCGGCCTGTGGGTGTTCCTGCTCGGCGACATGGTCGTGTTCGGGATCTTCTTCGGCACGATCATGGTGCTGCGCGGCACGCACACCGAGGAGTTCGTCAGCTCGCAGGAGACGCTGCACCTCGAGTGGGGTGTGGTGAACACGATCATCCTGCTGACGTCATCGTTGTTCGTCGTGATCGGCATGCACCTGGCGAAGGAGCGCAATCCCAAGGCGCCGCGCTTCTTCCTCGCGGCGATCGTGTGCGGCCTGATGTTCGCCGGCGTCAAGGCGGTCGAGTACACCTCGCTGGTGCAGGACGACCACACCGCGTCGGTGAACGACTTCTACACCTACTACTTCATGTTCACCGGCATCCACCTCGGCCACGTGGTGCTCGGCATGGGCGCGTTGCTGGCGGCGACCCGGATCGCCCGGCCGACCTCCACCGGCACCCACCGGATGGCGGCGCTGGAAGGCATCGCCAGCTTCTGGCACCTGGTCGACCTGCTCTGGATCATGTTGTTCGCGACGCTCTACCTGGTGCGATAGATGAAGACCCTGATGGCACGTTCGGCGACCAAGGGCTCCGCGATCGTGTGGGCGGCCCTGGTCATCTTCACCGTGATCTCGTTCCTGCTCGGCGGTGAGCACCTGATCGACAACAAGACCCTCGCCGCGGCGATCGTGGTCGGCATCGCCGCGATCAAGATTCGCCTGGTGGGCCTGCACTTCATGGAACTGAAGGGCGCCCCGGTGGCGTTGCGCGCGGCCTTCGAGGGCTACTGCGTGGTGCTCTTCGTCGCGTTGATGGGGATCTACGTCTTTGCCTGAGTACTCGCCGCCGGACGTCGTGGACCTGATCGACAACCCGCACTGCGATCCGACGGTCTGCTGGACGACCGGGAACGTGGCCGACGCCTTCCCCGGCGTGTTCACCACGTTCTCGTGGACCTTCGTCGGCCGGCCGATGGAGGTGGCGTTCCGGCGGATGTTCCTCGCGCTCGGGGTGTTCCCGGTGGCCGAGGTGGTCGTGCCGGACCGGGTGGAGGACAAGGTCTGGACCGCGTTCGCCGGCCGGGCGGCCGCGAACATCGACCAGTTCCGGCGCGCGGCCGGTTTCATCCCGGGCACCTCGGCGACGGCGATCGAGCAGCAGCTCTTCGGTTACGTACGTCCGGACACCGTGGACGAGAACACGATGCGCCGGTACCCGGCGATCCTGGCCAAGGCGCCGCGCGCGGTGATCACGTTGCCCAAGCGGCACGACGCGATGTTCGCGGACCTGCGGGCGTGGCGACTGGCCTCGTTGGCGACGGCGCCCGGGCTCGACGAAGCCGGCTGCCTGGAGTTGATCGCGCAGGCCCAGCGACGGTTCGGCCGGTTCATGACCGAGCATCTGATCGTGGCCTTCGTCAGCTCCGGGCTGGCCGACCGGCTGACCGAGCTGACCGTGAAGGCGGGGCTGCCGGGGCTGGAGTCCCGCCTGCTGTCCGGGGTCGGCTCGGATGAGAACGAGGTTGCCAACGACCTCTGGGAGCTCGCCCACGAGCGCCTCGACCTGTCCACCTTCCTCGACCGGCACGGCTACCACGGGCCCAATGAGGGCCAGCTCCACGGACGGTCCTGGCGAGAGGACCCCGCCCCGGTCCTGACCCGGCTGGCCGACTACCGCACGGTCGGGGCCGACGACCCGCGGGCGCCGCGCAACCGCAGCGCCGCGCAGGCCCGCTTGCGGGAAGCGGCCTCGGCCGAGTTGGCCGGCACGTCCCGGCTGGTCGGCGCCCAGGTCCGGCTGCTCGTCAAGCTCACCGCCCGCTTCCTCGCGCTGCGCGAGCAGGGCAAGGCCGGCTACCTGCTCACCTTCGACGTCACCAAGGCCGCGGTCCGGCGACTCGGCACGCTGCTGGCCGCCCGCGGCGTCCTGGCCGACCCCGAGGACGTCTTCCACTTCAGCCCCGAGGAGTTGGGCCGCGGCCTGACCGATCTGCCGCAGGGGCTCTCGGTGGCCGAGTTGGTCGCCGCGCGCCGGGCCCTGTTCGACGAGCGTCAGGACCTGCGCCTGCCGCAGGCCTGGGCCGGCCTGCCGGAGCTGACCAAGGTCGAGCCGCCGCCGCCCGAGGGTTCGCCGGTCGGCACCGTGGTCAAGGGCTTGGCCGCCAGCAGCGGTGTGGTCGAAGGCCGGGCCCGGGTGGTCCGCGATCCGGCCACCGCCGAGTTCGACGACGGCGACATCCTGGTCTGCGAGAACACCGACCCGGACTGGATCTCGCTGTTCATGCTGGCCGCCGCGGTGGTCACCGACCAGGGCGGCATGCTCAGTCACGGTCCGATCGTCACCCGCGAGCTCGGCCTGCCGTGCGTGTGCGGGACCGAGGACGGCAGTCGCCGGATCGGGGACGGTCAGCTGGTGCGCGTGGACGGAGATGCCGGAGTCGCCACGATCATCGGGTGAACAGGGTCTCTCCTGACCCCTGGGTCCCACCAGTATTACTACAAATCAGACAACCTGGGCATTTCCTCACGTCCGGATGAGCCCTCGTTGGCCCGGTTCCCGGTGGGATGGAGCCCAGGTCGATCTCGGAGCGTCACGGAGGCATCACATGCGGATGATCATGCGCAGCGCGGTCGCGCTCGGGCTGGGCTCGGCCCTGCTTCTGGGGTCGGCCGGCGTTTCCCTGGCGGCGCCCACCGTTCACCCGGCCGCATCGTCGGCGATCGGCGACGACAACGACGGTTTGGGCGGCCTGCTCGGCCGACTCCTCGGCGACAACGACAACGACAACGACAACGACAACGACAACGACAACGACAACGACAACGACAACGACAACGACAACGATGAGGACGACAACGACGGTCTGCTGGGCGGGCTGCTCGGCGGACTCCTCGGCAATGACGACGACGATGACGACGACGATGACGACGAGAGCCAGGTCATCGTCCGTTGCGACGACGAGGATGCGGACACCGACGGCGCGGAGCTCCTGAACCTCGAGGGGCTGAACCTGTTCGCGGTCCTCAACGACGTCGAGGTGCTGGGTCTGGACCTCGGCAACTGCGGCGACGATGACGACGACGACGACGGCCTGCTCGACGGCCTGCTCGGTGGGCTGCTGGGCGGCGATGACGACGACAACGACGGCCTCGGCGGGCTCGGCGACAACGACAGCTCTGACGCCTCGGACGCCACTGAGCTCTCGAGCCTCGGCGACAGCGACACCGATGACAACGACGACGACAGCGTCAACCTCGACCAGAACCTCGACAACGACGACCAGAACGACGAGGACGTTGAGGACGAGCTGCTCGGCGGCGGTCTGCTCGGCAACGGCTGAAGCAGCGCCCGGCGCCCGACTAACGTTTCTACCCGGCGGCGCCCGCCAACGCGCCTGCCGAACAGGACGGGGACCCTCACGGGGGGTCCTCGTCCTGCGTTGATCAGTCGGTGGAGCTGAATCCGGCCGCGGAGAGCATGTCCGCCCAGGTGTGCACCTTCACCCGGGCGTTGGGTCGCTCCTCACCGAGGGCGATCTCGGCCGCGTCGAGGGCGTTCCAGCCGTCCAACGTGACCAGCTTGTCGACCCGGGACTGCACGAGTTCCACCGCGGTGCCCGGCGTGACCTGACGGGCCATCAGGTGGGGAAGGTCGCCCAGGAGAACCTCGACGGTGTGGTCGGCGTCGGAGCGGTTGGTCCCGATCACGCCGGTCGCCCCGCGCTTGACCCAGCCGGCGGCGTACTCGCCGAACTCGACCTGACCGCCGAGGACCCGGTGCTCCGCCGTCGGCACGATCTTGTTCTCGGCGTCGAAGGGCACGCCGGGCACGGGAACGCCGAGGTAACCGATCGAGCGGAACACCAGCCCGACCGGCAGTTCCTCCACGCCGTCGCCGCGCTTGATCGCCAAGCCCTCCACCCGGTCGGTGCCGACCACGGCCACCGGCGGGGCGAAGAAGTGCACGTGCAGCCGGCGGGGCGCGCCGGTGGACTCCCGGGTGGACCAGGAGCGCAGCTCCTCGACCAGCTTGGTGACGTTCTTCTCGAGTTCGGAGGGGACGTTCGCGAAGTGCGCCGGGTCGACGATCACGTCGACGCCGTCCAGTTCGCCCATCTCGCGCAGTTCCTTGATGGTGAATTTCACGTGCTCGGGACCGCGGCGCCCGACGATGTGCACGTCGCGGATCTGCGAGGCGCGCAGCGCGTCGAGCACGGAGTCGGGGACGTCGGTCGGGACCAGTTCCTCGGGATCGCGGATCAGGATCCGGGCGACGTCGAGCGCGACGTTGCCGAGCCCGATCACCGCGGCCTGCGGGCGGTCCAGCGAGATCGGTGCGACGTCGGTGTCCGGGTGTCCGCAGTACCAGGCGACGAACTCGGTGGCCGCGATGCTGCCGGGCAGTTCCTCGCCGGGGATGCCCATCGGGCGGTCGGTGGAGGCGCCGACGGTGTAGACCACCGCGTGGTAGTCCGCCAGCAGTTCGGTGGTGGTGATGTCGCGCCCGAGTTCGACGTTGCCGAAGAACCGGACGGTCGGGTTCTCGATGACCTTCTGCAGCGTGCTCGCGAGGTTCTTCATCTTCATGTGGTCCGGGGCGATGCCGTAACGCAGCAACCCGAACGGTGCCGGGAGCCGGTCGAAGACGTCGACCTCGGTGCCCGGATTCTTCTTGGTCAGGGAATCGGCGACGTAGATGCCGGCCGGTCCGGCTCCGACGACGGCAACGCGAAGCGGGCCACCCGCAGCAGGTGAAGTCACCCGTCAATCCTAGGGGGCCGCTGCGAGCGGTCAGGCCGCGCCGTAGATCGACGAGGTGATGGTCGCCGCGAGCGCGGCGTTGAGATCGGCCAGTCCGTGCGCGGAATCGGCATCGGTGCCGGCCTCGTACCAGGCCCGCTCCAGCGTCCAGACCAGCGCACTGCCCAGTGTCGCGGCGGGGACCCCGAGGGTGGACGTCAGGTTCTTGCGTTCGTCCTCGAGCCGCTTGGTGACCGCGCCGGACAGCCGGCGTTGCGCCCCGAGGTGGATCTCCCGGATCCCGGCGTGCCGGGGCCACTCCTCGATCGCGGTCCGGAACACCGCGGCGTCGCCGTCGCCGAAGTTGAGCCAGCCGGCGATGCCCTCGCGCAGCTGCTCCGGCCGTCGCGTGGCCGGGTCGGCGAAGAGCGCCTCGAACGCCGGCACCGCGCGGGCATAGACCTGGTCGAGCAGCGCGGCGAAGGCGTCCTCCTTGCTGGCGTAGTAGAAGTAGAACGTCCCCCGCGAGACCTTGGCCGCTTTGAGGATCTGGGCGATGCGCAGGTCGTCGAGCGTGGACTCGCGCAGGAGGCGGCCGAGCACGTCGAGGATCTCCTGGCGGAACGCACCGGCGCTCGCCCCGACCGGGGCGTGGCCCTCGTCCTTGTTCGAGGGGCTCATGCGCTCACCGGCCCGCGCGGGTCGCCGTAGATCGCGGCCATGCAGATCGCCACCGTCGCGTCGAGGCGCTGAGAGGCGGTGCGCAGGCGCGGGTCGGTGCCGGTCGAGCCGACGTAGAAGATCCGCTCCGCCGCCGAGACCATCATCGAGGCGATCACCTCGGCGGGCAGGCCGTCCGGCGCCCGGCCGACTGCGCGCTGGTGGGTGATCTGCGCGGCCAGCACGGCCCGGAACGGCTCGGACACCGCCGACCACACCTTGGCCAGGTCCGGTACGGCATGCTGGTTCTCCAGCACGGCCGAGATCACTGCGCGGTGCTCGAACCAGGCCTCCATCGCGGGGCGCAGGCTGCTGCGCAGCGCCGTCGCGGGATCGGCCCACTCTCCCTCGAGTTCGGTGTGCGTCTCGGCGAACATCGCCTCGAAGATTGAGGTCATCAGCGCCGTCACGACGTCGTGCTTGGACGAGAAGTAGTGGTAGAAACTCGCCCGCGACAGCTCGGCCTCGGCGATGATCTGCGCTACTGAGATCTCGTGCAGCGGGGTGGTCGCCAGCAGCTTCTCCGTCGCGGCGAAGACCGCCTTCTCGATGGCCTGGTCCCCGGTGTGCGCCCGGGGCCGGCGGCGCGGGGGAGTCCCGGTCGGCGACACTTCTCAGGCCTCCAGCACCTCGCGCACGGCGACGAACTTCGCCTGCGCCTCCGCGAATTCGGACTCCGGGTCGGACCCGGCCACGATCCCGCAGCCAGCGAACAGCCGCAGGCGCGCGCCGTCCACCTCCGCGCAGCGCAGCGCGATGCCCCACTCGCCGTCGCCGCGGGCGTCCATCCAGCCGACCGGCCCGGCGTAGCGCCCGCGGTCCATGCCTTCCAGATCACCGATCACCCGGCCGGCCCGGTCGGTCGGCGTCCCGCACACCGCGGCGGTGGGATGCAGCAGCCCGGCCAGGGTGAGCGCGTCGGCCTCCTCGGCCTCGTGCAGCGTCCCGGTCACCTCGGTGGCCAGGTGCACCACGTTGGCCAGCTCCATCACCTGCGGGTCCTGAGGGACCGTCAGATCAGTGCAGTACGGGTGGAGTGCGTCGGCGGCGGAGCGCACCGCGTACTCGTGCTCCTCCTGGTCCTTGGCCGAGGCCAGCAGCCGGCCGGCGGCGTCGGGTCCCTCGGCGGCCCAGGCGGTGCCGGCCAGCACCCGGGAGGTGACCCGGTCGCCGTTGCGCCGGATCAACAGTTCGGGGGTGGCGCCGACCAGGCCCTGGACGGCGAAGGTGAAACAGGCCGGGTAGCGCTGGGCCAGCCCGCGCACCAGGTGCCGGACGTCCACCGCGGAGTCGGCCTTGGCGATCAGGTCCCGGGCCAGCACGACCTTGGACAGCTCGCCGGCCTTGATCCGCTCGACCGCGGTGGCGACCGCCTGACGCCAGGCCTCCGGCGTCAGGGCGCCGTCGGTGAACTTAACGTGCTCCGGTCCGCGCGCGGCCGGGACGGGCCGGTCCGGCTCCGGTTCCGGGCCGATCAGGGTGAGCCAGGTCCGGCCGCCCCGGCGGCCGAGCACCACCTGCGGGAGGACCAGCACCGAGGAGGTGGGGCCGTCGGCGAAGGCGAAACTGCCGAACACGACCGGGCCGGTGCCCGGCAGCCGGACGTCGTCGGAGACGACCGCGCCGAGGCGCATCGCCCGCCACCAGCGCACCGCACGCTCGAACCGGTCGGGGCCGGAGACCACCAGACGGGCGGCCTCACCCCATCCGACGAGGCCCTCGCCGCCGCGGATCCAGGCCAGCGGAGAACCGAGCGGCAGCAGGTCGACCAAGGCGGCCGTGGCGCGCGCATCGGAGCCAGGAAGCTCGACCGTGCGGACCACCAGCGGCTCGAGAGAGGTGGCGGTGGTCAACGCACGCGCCCCCCTCCCGCTCGGCCACAGAACACAGGGGTCCAGGGTACGCGTGGGACACCTGACGCACAGTCGCAGGGCAGTCGCCAGGGCGGCAGTCTCCCCCGGCAGGCCCGTTGGCAGGATGGAGGCCATGACGCGCGCCGCCCTGGACAAGGAACCCGCCGAGGTGGCGGCGATGTTCGACGGCGTCGCCCGCCGCTACGACCTGACCAACGACGTGCTCAGCATGGGCCAGGACCGGCGCTGGCGCCGCGCAGTGACCACGGCGGTGGCCGCCCGCCCCGGGGACAAGGTTCTCGACCTCGCCGCGGGCACCGGGACCTCGACCGTGCCGTTCGCCGAGGCCGGCGCCCTGGCCGTGCCGTGCGACTTCTCCTTGGGCATGCTCAAGGTCGGTAAGGCGCGACTGCCCCACCTCGGGTTCACCGCCGGCGACGCGATGCGGCTGCCGTTCGCGGACGGCGCCTTCGACGCGGTGACGATCTCCTTCGGCCTGCGCAACGTGGCCGATCCCGGCGTCGCGCTGGCCGAGATGCTCCGGGTCACCCGGCCCGGCGGGCGCCTCGTGATCTGCGAGTTCAGCCATCCCACCTGGGCGCCGTTTCGCACCGTCTACACCGAGTACCTGATGCGGGCGCTGCCCGCGATCGCGAGCCGGGTGGCGACCAACCCGGACGCCTACGTCTACCTCGCCGAATCGATCCGGGCCTGGCCCGACCAGCGTGAACTCGCCGCGGTCATCGGCAAGGCCGGCTGGGACAAGGTCGGCTGGCGCAACCTCTCCGGCGGCATCGTCACCCTGCACCGGGCCACCCGAGAAGGCTGAACCGCCGCCGAACCATTAGGCGTGTCACGCCTAATGG
>NZ_JACDFE010000327.1 GCF_013815995.1 Sporichthya sp. | reverse complement strand
CATCGTTCGGGAACCAGTCCCGGAACTCCTGCAACGTGCGCGGGTAGTCGACTCCGCCTAGCGGCCGTTCTTTGCTCACACCCGAAATCGTACTGCACTCAAGCAGATATGCAGAACATACGTTCGACGTGGAGAACATTACACGCACGGACCGACGGTTTGGCAAGCACCGATTTCTGCGGCGCGTCGCGGCCTTCGCCGCGCGACGGTGAACCCGACCGGAGCAACGCGGAAAATCTGTCCGATTTGTCTGGTAAACCGATTCGGGGGGTGCGGCGTCTTCTAGTCACTTCTTCAAGAGAGCGCACACCCACCGAGACACCCAATCGCCCCAGGGGGACGAGATGTTGAAGCTCAAGAGCCGCAAGACCGCCACCGTCCTCGCCGTCACCGCACTGGCCGGCACCGGCCTGATCGGCGTCGTGTCGACCGCCGACGCCGCCGCCAGGACCGCCCAGGTGAACAACCTGCGCACCGGCGGCCACAACGGCTTCGACCGGATCGTCATCGACTACAAGGGCAAGAAGCCGGCCGTGAAGATCTCGCTGGTGAACAGCCTCTACAGCTGCGGCAAAGGCGACAAGCTCTCGATCCCGGGCAACAAGATCCTGAAGATCGACCTGACGCCGGCTCAGGCGCACAACCAGAAGGGCCAGAACGTCTACTCCGGCCCGGGTCGGCTGTCCACCTCGTCGGTCAACCTGACCACGATCAAGGGCGTCCGCATGGCGTGTGACTTCGAGGGCCACGTGACCTGGGGCATCGGTGTTAAGAACCTGAAGAGCTACAGCGTCAGCCACCTGAGCGACCCGAAGCGCATCGTGGTCGACGTCAAGCGCTGACGCCCCATCAGTTCAGCGCTGTCAGGTCACAACTGCAGCTGGACAAGCAGATCAGCGTACGCGGCCGGTCGCCTTCGGGCGGCCGGCCGTCGCCGTTCCGAACCGCTTCTCGACGAACTGGTTGGCGGCGGAAAGTCCCTTCGCGAACGGCGTCGGAGCGAGCCGCTTGAAGGCCCACAACAGCCGCGTCTCGACGTGCGGCAGCAACAGAAACTTGCGCCGGTCCACCGCTTTCAGCACCTTGCGGGCAACGTCGTCGGCGGAAAGTTTCGGGCCGGGGAACATCTCGCCCGCGATCGCCTTACGGGCCATCAGTTCGAACGAGGGGTCGGTGGTGCGCATCCCGTCGGCCAGGTTGGTCTGAAAGAAGCTCGGGCAGACCGCGGTGGTCCTGATCCCCAGCGGCTCCAGTTCGCAGCGCATGGTCTCCGAGAGCGAGACCACGCCGGCCTTCGTCACGTTGTACGAGGCCATGTTGGCCAGATTCATCAGCCCGGCCAGCGAGGCGATGTTCACGATGTGGCCCGAGCCCTGCTCGGCGAACATCGGGGTGAAGGTGCGGACGCCGCGGACGACGCCCTTGAGGTTGATGTCGATGATCCAGTCCCAGTCCGCCATCGGGATGTCGGCGATCGGACCGGCCGAGGCCACCCCGGCGTTGTTGACCAGGACGTCCAGGCCGCCCCACTCCCGGGCGCACCACTCACGGGCGGTGTCCCAGGCGACGTCGTCGCGCACGTCGAGCGGCAGGAACGCGACCCGGTGGACATCCCCGCCCGCCTCGCGCAGCTGCTCCGCCATTTCCAAGCGCGCCAGCTCCCCCGCGGCCGGGTCCCGGTCGGTCAGCAGCACGCGTGCGCCGTCGGCCAACGCCGCCTGCGCGAGCGCGCGGCCCAGCCCCGACGCCGCTCCGGTGATCAGGATTCGCCTGGCCATGCTCTGCCTCCCGAGGTCTCCAGCCCACAGATTATCGGATAACTTACTCTGAGTAAATATGGCCCGGTTCGGTGCGGGACAAGCGCCGGTAGGTTCCGGGGCATGGAGATCTGGCTCAACCCGGCGTGCTCGAAGTGCCGCACCGCGGTCGCCGACCTGGACGCCGCGGGCGTCGAGTACACCGTGCGCCGCTACCTCGACGAGCCCCCGACGGCGGCCGAGATCACCGAGGTGCTGGAACGGCTCACGCTCGAGCCGTGGGACATCGCGCGCCTGGGCGAAGCGGTCGCCGCCGACCTCGGCATCAAGGACTGGCCCAAGGACGCCGCCAACCGCACGCGCTGGATCGAGGCGCTGGCCGCCAACCCCAAGCTGATCCAGCGCCCGATCATCACCGCGGCTGACGGCACCTCAGTGGTCGGGCGCTCCCCCGAGGCCGTGCAGGCGGCGATCGACGCCGAGCGGAAGGCCTGAGCCGTGCGCTTCACCGGCCCGGACGCGCGGGCCGTCGCGGCGGGTGAGATCACCGTGCAGTTCCGCCGCTGGGCGATCGCGCGGGTCCTCGCCGGCCGGACCTACCGGACCAACGCGGGGCGCATCGACGTCACCGCGGTCCGGCCCGTCACCAAAGTGACCAAGGCCGACGCCAGGCGGGCCGGCCGCCCGAGCGCCGAGCAGCTGCTCGCCGAACTCCCCGGCGACGCCGCGCACCCGCTGTGGCGGATCGAATTCGCCCCGGCCACGGCGCCGGATCCGCGCGCCGCCCTGGCCGCCGACGACGGCCTCCACGATGCCACGGTCGCGGATCTGACGATGCGCCTGGACCGACTCGACCGAGCCAGCTCGCACGGACCCTGGACGCGGCAGTACCTGACCACGATCGCCGAGCGCCCCGGCGTCCGCGCCCCCGACCTGGCCACCTCGTACGGCCGCGAGACCGCGCCCTTCAAGATCGATGTCCGCAAGCTGAAGAACCTCGGCCTGACCCACAGCCTGGCCGTCGGTTACGAGCTCTCCCCCCGCGGGCGGGCGTTCCTCGACCGCACCGGGACGTGAGTACCGACTGCGACGTCGTCGTCGTCGGCGCCGGGCACAACGCCCTGATCGCCGCCTGCTACCTCGCGCAGGCCGGCCTCGAGGTCGAGGTGCTCGAGCGCGACACCGTGATCGGTGGGGCGGTCTCCACCGTCGAACGCTTTCCGGGTTACCGCGTGGACCGCGGCTCCAGTCTGCATGTGATGGTCCGTCACACCCCGATCGTCGAGGAGCTCGAGCTCGGCGAGTGCGGCCTGCGCTACCTCGACGCCGACCCCTGGGCCTACGCCCCGGCGCCGGATCCCGACGACCCCGGCCTGACCTTCGCCACCGACCTCGATCGGACCTGCGACTCGATCGCGGCCGCCTGTGGCGCGGCGGACGCAGCCGCCTACCGCGCGCTGATCGACGAGTTCACCCCGGCCTGCCGGCGGATTCTCGACGTCCTCGCCGGGCCGCCCAGCCCTGGCCGGATCGCCCGCAAGGTCGCCACCCTGGGCCGGGCGCGCGGCGGCGGCGAGACCTCACGCTGGTTCCTGCAGCCGGCCGACCACCTGCTCGATGCGACCTTTGCCAGCGAACGCCTCAAGGCGGCGCTGGCCTGGCTGGCGTCCCAGTCCGGGCCGCCGCCGCACGAGCCCGGCACGGTCGGACACCTGAGCTGGATCGGCCTGATGCACCTGCGCGCCCCCGGCCGCCCGGTCGGCGGATCGGGTGAGCTCAGCCGGGCCCTCGGCGAACGCCTGCAGCGGC
>NZ_JACDFE010000145.1 GCF_013815995.1 Sporichthya sp. | reverse complement strand
GCCCGGGCCATCCGGCTGGTCCGCTCGGCCTCGACCGCTTCGACGTGCGAGCGCCGGAAGCCTTCGCGCCCCTGCCCGGGCTCCCCCATGCCGATCAGGACCCCCGGCACCGCCACGGCGGCCAGCCGCTCCACGACCTCGTCCCGCGGAGCACTGGGCCAGCCGAGCCACGCCCACCAGGACCCCTCGCCGATGGACTGCGCGAGCACCGAGCAACCCTCGGCGGCGTCGGAGAGCTGACGGACCGCTGCGCGGGCGTCGGCGTCCTCGCCCAACGCGACCGCGACCAGCGCGACGTGGTGGTCGCGCACCTCGTAGCCCAGCGCCAGGCTCGCCTCGACCAGGTCCACCGGACCGTCGCTGCGGAGCAGGTCGATGACATCGCGCCCCGGCGGCCGCCAGCCGCCACCCTGGGTGCCGAACAGCTGGCGGCTCTCCTCGACCAAGCGCTCGCACGCGCTGTCGATGAACGCGAACATGCGCGCCGTCGACAGGGCGAGCACCCGGTGCCGCAGCTCCGGGTCGGCGACCCGCGCCTCCACCTCGCCTGCCCACAGCTGCCAGAGCTGCCCGTGCCCGACCCGGTACCCGTGCAGCACGCGGGTGACGTCGCCGCCGTCCTCGGCGGTCTGGCGCAGCAGTGCGACCGTGCCGATGATCGGCTCGATCAGGTCGGCCTCGATCCCGAAGGCGAACATCGCGAGGATCCCGCCGACGTTCTGCTCGACCGCGACCCGCACGACCTCGATCTGCTCCGGGGTGTGCTGCGGGGCCAGCCGCGGCTCCTTCTCCAGGATGCGCAGCAGCACCGAGTCCGAGAGCGCGGTCGCCTGCGGCAGGACCTCGATCGCGACCTTGCGCAGGCTCTCCGCGACCTGCTCGTCGCGCAGGGCTGGGGCGGCGGTCACCGCATCAGCTTGTCAGGCCGGGGCGATCAGGAACGCACGAGATAGATCCCGCACAAGATGGTCGGGATCACCACGCACCAGGCCGTGAACGCGAACCGCAGCTGCGGCGGCGCGGTCCGCAGCTCCATGAAGTGCTCCATGATCAGGTACACCTTCACGAAGCCGGTGATGATCACCAGCACCGCGGCCAGCTTGGTCGCTCCGTGCCCGTCACCGAAGTACCACGAGACGCACGTCGCGAGCATCAGGACGACCCACACGATGGTGATCGGCCGGCCGGCGTGGGCGATGTTCTTCTCGACGATGGCCATGTCCTGCGCCATCTCGTCCGCGGTGCGCGACGTCGTCATGACTCAGACCCTCATCAGGTAGAGCAGCGGGAACAGGATGACCCAGAGCAGGTCGACCAGGTGCCAGTAGGCACCGAAGACCTCGGCGAGCTGCATCTCGCGGTTGGTGTGGACCGCCCGCTTGGAGATCCGGTAGGCGACGAACATGCCGATCATGCCGATCACCAGGTGGAACAGGTGCAGCGCGGTCCCGATGAAGTAGTAGCCGTAGAACAGGTTCTCGTCGATCGAGTGACCGTCGTTGATGAGCATCGAGTACTCGATGCCCTTGTTGACCACGAAGATCAGTCCGCACAGCCAGGTGAGCCCGAACAACAGCGGCGCTCCGCCCGACCCGGTGCGCATCGCGCGGATCGCCCGCACGACCAGGAGTGAACCGACCAGCAGCAGCAGCGTGTTCAGCGCGCCGAACTCGATGTGCAGGCTGTGCCGCGACGCCTCGAAGACCTCCGGCTCGTCCATCCGTGCGGAGACGATGACCAGGAAGATGATGCTGAAGGCGATCAGGTCGCCGATGATGAAGATCCAGATCCCGGCCTCGCCCGGGATGCGGCCCTTCAGCGGCTTGCGCTCTTTCTCGGTGGCGATCCGGATCGCCTCGCCGCGCGCCGTCCCCTGGAACGGATCGCCGAACAGTCCGGCGAGCGGGTCCTGTTGCATCTGAGTCACCGAGCGTCTCCGTGAATCAAGGGGGCGGAGGGGTGAGGACCACGGTGCCGACGGGGAGACCCCGCCGGCACCGTGGCACTCGACTAACCGGTTGCTGTGAACCGTAGAGAACGAGGTGTTACTTGGCGACCACGTCCTGGGTGTGGACGTAACCACGCTGGACGTTCTTGTAGCTGAGCCAGGCGAAGGTGAGCACCCAGAACCCGAAGATGCCGAAGTTCCAGTAGAGGGCGAAGATGCCGTTCCAGCCGAACGCGCCCTCGAAGAAGAACAGGTCGCCCTGGCCGCAGATGTAGGAGCAACCGGCCAGGATGCTGAGGTAGCCGGACCACCGCGGGAAGACCGGGGTGCTGGACTTGTCGAGCAGGATCGCCGCGGCCAGCGCCCAGTTCCAGAAGGTGAACGGCATCCAGGTGCCGAGCAGGATCATCCAGCCGAGGTCGTGCATCATCTGCACGTTGGCGGCGTAGGCGATGTACTCCATCGAACCCGGCGCCAGGTCGCACGGATTCTTGTCCGAACACCCGCCGGCCCGGAAGGCCGCCGCGTACCACACCGCACCCATGATGACGATCTGCGCGGTGCCACAGGCCATGCAGACCAGCTGCACGTAGGTCCAGACCGGGAAGGCGCCTTCCTTGCGACGCGTCTGCACGGCCATCACCACGCCGTACCAGCACATCACCGAGTAGGCGATGGTCATGAAGACCAGGCCGACCTTGAGCCGGGTGTTGTGCGCCTGGTACCACTCGAGGACCTCGACGGCGCTCGCGCCCGGAAGCTTCTCCGGCGGCCAGTAGCCCGACAGCCAGATGGCGCCGATCCCGAAGAACACGATCATTCCGGGACCCCAGAACGCGCAGGCGAGCTGCCCGATCCGGTTCATGCTCTGCGCATCCTTCTGCGCCGGGCTCAGGTCCTCGTAGCTCTGGGACGGGACCATCTGCTCGGGGCTGGCCGCCGCTGACGACGGCTCGAAATCTCTAACGGTCACCGAGGACCTCCTGAAGGGGCGATGTCACGACGCGTCGGGCGGCACCCGGGCGCGGTTCGCATGGCCCAAGTCTTTCGATAAACAGTCGTTCGTTCGACAGGCCAAGGGAGGAAATCTCTCCCCCAAAGGTGGGGTTAGTCGTACACCTGAGGTCGGTCAGCCGGTGAGTCAGCCGGTGAGGACGTCCTGCTGGTGGACCAGGCCGCGCTGGGTGTTCTGGAAGCTCTGCCAGCTGAAGTAGAGGACCCAGAACCCGAAGGTGGCGAACGGGATGTACATGGCGATCAGGCCGTTCCAGCCCAGCGCGCCCTCGAAGAAGAAGTAGATGCAGTTGCCGGGGATGAAGCTCAGGCCGACGAAGATGCTCATGTACCCGGACCAGCGCGGGAAGGCCGGCGTCTCGGTCTTGTCCAGCAGGATCGACATGCCGAGCGCGATGCACCAGAAGGTGAACGGCATCCAGGTGCCGAGCAGGATCATCCAGCCGAGGTCGTGCATCATCTGCACGTCGTGCGCGTAGGCCATGCGTTCGACGGAATCGGTGATGACACAAGGGTTCTTGTCGCTGCACCCGTCGGCCCGGAAGGCCGCGGCCGCCCAGATCGCGCCCATCAGGATGATCATCGCGGTGCCGGCCGCCATGCATGTCAGCTGCAGGTAGGTCCAGACCGGGAAGGCGCCTTCCTTGCGCCGGGTCTGCACGGCCATCCCGACGCCGAAGCAGCACATGAACGAGTAGGCGATCGTCATGAAGACGATGCCGATCTTGAGCTTGGTGTTGTGGGTCTGGTACCACTCCAGCATCTCCAGCGAGCTGGCGCCGGGCAGCTTCTCCGGCGGCCAGTAGCCGGCCAGCCAGATCGCGCCGATCCCGAAGAAGATGATCATCGTCGGGCCGAGGACCGCGCAGATCCACTGCCCGGTCCGGTTCATGCTCTGGGCTTCGCGCTCGGCGACGTTGAGGTCGCGGTAGCCCTGGGCCGGCGCGAGGTGCTCGATTCCGGACGGCGCGGGCGCGGGCTCGAAGTCCTTAATGGTCACGGGAGGTCCTCCGGGGGCATCGACGCGTGGTCAGCTGGCCCGACCACCGCCGTCGCGTGGGCCACAGTCTTCCGAGCCAACGAGTTGGTATCCCCCCTCCGAAGGAGGGATTTATATCCCTCGTTAGTGGGGGGTGTCGTACCCGCTACGGACAGCCCCGTTGGTGGGGCCCGCAGCTCCTACGGACGTTCCGGCCCCGAGGTAGAGCGCGATGGCCTGCGACCGGTTCAGCACCCCGAGCTTGGCGAGGATGTTCTTGACGTGTGACTTCACGGTCCCAACGGTGATGGCCAGACGTTCGGCGATCTCGTTGTTCCGGGCGCCGGCGACGATCAGCTCCAGCACCTCCAGCTCCCGGGCCGTGAACTGTCCGAGGCGGGTGCTCAGGCCCTGGCGCAGCACGGTGTGCTGGTTGCCGGTCGGGGCGAATTCGTGGACCAGGGTCAGCTCGGCGTCGGTGAGCTCGTCCATCGCCTGGGTGAGCCCGGCGAAGGTGGAGCGGACCTGCTCGCTGCGACTGTGCAACTGCTCGAGCAGGGTGGTCCGCTCGTAGAGGTGACCGAACCCCTCGGCGAAGGTCCACAGGATGTCGCGGTCCGCCTCGTCGCAGGTCCGGCCCTCCGGGCCGTGGTCGGCGTGGAAGAAGCCCACCACCTGGCCGCCGGGCATGATCGGCGCCGCGACGTAGGACCGTACCCCGGCCTGATGCACCATCTGCGCGATGCCCGAGACGTTGGTGTCGAGCACCAGCGCGGGACGCCGCTCGTGCAACAGACGGGTCTCCAGGGTCAGGTCGTCGAGCGGGATGGCCTTCTCGATCCAGTTCTTCACCCAGCCCTCGCCGAGCAACGAGGCGTTGCCCTTCCAGGGCCGCCACATCCCGGCCTCGACCCGGGCCAGCATCGTCCGCTTGAACCCCAGCGAGCGGATCAGCTCGTCGCAGACGCCGTCGATCAGTCCGGCCGTGGTGGTGATCTCGCGCAGCCGCGCCAGGCCGCGTTCGCACTCGGCCAGCTGGCGCGCCCGCCGCACCATGGTGCGCTCGGAAACCGCGTCGGCCATCCGGGCGGTCTCGCTCACCAGCCGGGCCAACTCCACCCGCCGCTCGCCGGTCAGGGCGGAGTCGCCGAGTCGGGTAGTCAGCTCCGTCTGTAGGAGGGCCAGTCCCGCCGCTGGGTCCAGACCGCGCAGGGCGAAGCCGCGACCCACTTCGTCCTCCGCGTGCTCGGACAACGCGGCCAGCCCCCGGTCCACCTCGAGGCCGGCGGCCCGCCAGCCGGGACCCGTCGTGGGCGGCGGGAAACGGGGGGTCATGCCTGCTCCCGGATCCGGAGCTGGAGATAGCGGGAGACGGCGTCGGCGCGACTGGAGGCCCGCAGCTTGCGGGAGATCGAGCGCACATGGGACTTCACGGTCTCCTCGGCGATCACCAACTGATCGGCGATCTGCCGGTTGCGGGCGCCCTGCACCATCAGCTCCACGACCTGACGCTCCCTCACGGTGAGCAACTGGTCCACCGGGGAGATGGCGATCTTGCGCAGGCCGGCCGCCATCCGGACCACCGCCACCGCCTCGCGGTCCCGGCGGATCAGCACGGTTTCGGCGTCGTTGAGGCCGGACAGCTCGCGTTCGGTGGCGCCGAAGGCGTCGTGCACCCGGACCCGTTGGCGCTCCAGGCGCTCGAGCAGCGCGGTGCGCTCGAAGACCAGACCGAAGCCCTCGGCGAAGCTGGCCACGTTGTCCCGGTCCAGGGTGGTCAGCGCGCGGCCACCCTCGACGCAGTCGGCGTGCACGAAGCCGATCACGCGCTGGTTGGCCAGGATCGGTGCCGCGACGAACGCGGGGCTCTCCGAGATCGACATCAGGTTCTCCCGGTGCCGGCCCTCGGGGGCGCGGACCAGGATGGCCACCCGGCGACGGACCAGATCCGTCTCCAGCACGCCGTTGCCCAAGGGGATCCAGTTCCCGGTAACGTACTCCGAGATCCGCCGCGCCAGCACCGGGTCGTGATCCGGCCGGATCCAGACCGCCTCGGCGCGCCAGGATGACCCGCGCACCCCGGAGACCAGGGTCCGGTCGAGGTCGCAACTGCGCGCGAGTTCCTCCGCGGCCTGCGGCACCAGCTGCGCGGTCGTCGGCAGGGCGCGCAGCCTGGCCAGGCCCTCGTGGATCCGCTCGAGCGTGGTGAAGCGGATGGCCATCACGTGCTCGCGCAACCGATTCTGAAGCTGCGTCAGATCTAGTAGTGCCGCCGCGAGCTCGAGCACCTCGGCGGGCCGGCGACCGAGGACGTCGGACAGGGCCGCGTGGATCTGCTGCGCCAGCTCGTCGAGCTCACCGGCCAGCGCATTGGGCACGGACAGGTCGGGACCCGGCGTGCCGGCCGAGAGGGCTGCGGCACGCTTTCCGGCGACGGCGAGGCGCTCGCGGTACTCCGCGCGGGCGGCCCGCACCACCGCCGCTACTGATCCTCCCCCAGCCGGACCGCGACCTCGTGGTGGAAGGCGGTCAACCGACTCTCGGCGGTGTTGAACATGTTCCGCCGGAATCCGAGGCTGTTCACGAGCTGGCCGAAGTCGTCGAGCACCTCGGAGTCCTCACCGAGAACGGTGACGAAGTGCTCCCAGTCGCGCAGGTTCCGCTTCATCCACTGCTCATCGGTCTGCCCGTCCGGGGTCGGGCCGACGACGTGATGGGCGATCAGACGGGTCTTGTCGACCGCGAGCGGCCAGGCCGACCACATCTGCAGGTGCGTCGGGAAGCAACTGAAGATGGTGTTCGGGAACGTCAGGTAGTGGCACAGGTGGGTCTGGCGGTGGTCCTCGGACTCGACCCGCTCGGTGAAGCCACGGATCGGGATCGTCATCCAGGAGTGCGGCGACGGCACCCGCAGCACCGCCTCCCGCCAGCGCACGATGCTGCCGAGCGAGTCCTGGTGGGTGAACGGCACGTGCCAGGTCTCGTTGAAGCCGTCGAGGACGACCTTCCAGTTGGCATTGAGCACCACCTCGGTGCGGTAGACCGTGCGGAACTCGTCCAGCCCGTAGCCGGACAGTTCCGCACCGACCTCGCCGAGGTAGGGCAGCAGGTCCGGTGTGGTGTCCGAGAAGCAGATCCAGATGAATCCGGACCATTCCTGCACCCGCACCGCCGGCGCCCGCAGGCCGACCAGTTCGGCGGCGTCGAAACTGTCCTTGAGCGGGACGGTGTTGACCACGCCCTCGAGGTCGTAGCCGAAGCCGTGCCACGGGCAGCGGACCCGGCCGGTCGGGCACGGGCCGGACTCGCGCACGATCTTCGCGCCCCGGTGTTGGCAGACGTTGTGCCACGCGCACACCCGGCCGTCGGCGAGGCGGCTCAGGACGACCGACTGCTCGACGCCCTCCCAGACCTGGACGTGCTCGCGCAGCAGGTCCTCGGCCGGCATCACCGGGAACCAGGTCTTGTAGAAGATCTCCTGCAGTTCTCGCCGGTACCGGTCGGGATCGCTGTAGACGCGGATGTCCAGCGAGCTGGGCGCGAGGGGGTACTGGCGCTCCTCCGGGGTGAGGACGGCGCCCTCACGGTCGTGCGCGAGCTCCGGCCCAGTCTCCGGTGAGGTGTCCGGAGATACCTGCGTCATGCCGTGCCTCCCAGCAGTCGGTCCGGGGACCACAGCACCGTGGTGCTGGCCCGGACCTCGACCTCGTCGACGCCCTCGAGTTCGAGCAGCGCGTCGGTGATGAAACGTCGCATCGCCCCGTAGTGCAGGCAGGAGGGATCGGTCAGCACGAGCTCGACCTCGACCCGCGCCCCGGCCACGTCGACGCGCTCGACGAGCCCCATGTCGGTGATGTTCGTCGGTTCGCGCATCAGCAGGCTGCAGGGCTCGGGCACGGTGCGCAGGCACTCCCGGACGCGCTCAGGAGTGATGGCCACCGTGACGGTCATGCCGTGGCCCCCGACGCCGCGGGACTGCGCACACCGCTCCAGGGCGGGGCGCCACCGGCGGCCCGCTCCGTCTCGAACGCGTCGCCGGCGGTGTCGGCCAGCACGCCCTCCGAGGTCCGGCCATGCAGCCGCAGCGCATTGCCGCCGAGGATCGCGGCCCGGTCGGGCGCGGTGACCTGCGGGCAGCCGTACTTCTCCAGCGCCTCGGGCGGCAGCTCGTAGTTCTCGAACGCCCGCAGCAGCAGGTCCGGATGGGACAGATTGCTGCCGCTGCCGTAGAGCAGTCGGCTGGAGCCGCAGGCGCCCAGGAAGCGGGCGAGCACGCTGGCGAAGACCTCGGGCCGCACCACCAGGTAAGCGAACGTGGTCTCCATCGTGGCGTGCAGGTTGGGGTGACGGCGCAGCAGTTCGGCGGTCCGGTCGATGAAGGCCGCACCGGCGTGAACCAGGAAGAAGTTCAGGTCGGCGAAGCGGTCCAGAGCACCGGAGACGTCGTCGAGGTCGAAGGCTTCCTTAGGCGCCGGCGGCAGCCAGAGCGTCTTGTGTACCGCGACGTTGCGGATGCCCAGTTCGCGCGCGGCCTCCAGCACAGGGGTCGCGAAATCGGAGCCGTCCAGGCGCCAGCCCTCGGCCAGGTCGTCGTAGAAGAACGCCGGGTAGAGCTTGAGGCCGTCCACGCCGAACTCGCGGACCTGGAACTCCAGGTCGCGGATCGCGTCGGCGACCACGTGGGTGTCGATGGTGGCGTAGAACGCGAACCGGCCCGGGTGCAGATCGCGGTAGGCGGCGGCGCGCTCCGGCGCGGTCACGAAGGAGTTGGCGAAGCCCAGGTTCGGCAGCGCGTGCAGCACCGCGAAGTCGGTGGCGCTCTCCACGAACAGCGAGCGGGCCATCGCGTCGAACGAGAAGTCGGTGAAGAACTCCTCGCGAGTCAGCACGTGCTCGGGGTTCTCGCCGGTGGCCATCACGTGGGCGGCGTAGACGGCGTCGAGCTGCTCCGTCGCGCGGGGGTTCCGGTTCTTCGGCGCGAGGTTGTAGGGGTGCACCACAGCGTCCGCAACGACATGACCCTCAAGCACCGCCAACACCTCTCCCGCGCCGCTCATCCCGTCCCGGACGAACGCTTGTTCGGTCACGCTGCCACCGTTCGGCGGGGCCGTCAAGTGGACGGCCGGAGCCTTGACACGCCTTTCCGAACGAACGTAAGTTCGGCAGCGGAATCGCACCGCCCTGTGTGGTTCCTCACCCCCGTCCGCGGCGGGTTCACGTCCTTATTGAGCGGAGCGCACTTCATGGCCGGACGGCTCGACGGCAAGGTCTCGATCATCACCGGCGCGGGATCCGGCATCGGCGCCGCGACCGCCCGCCGATTCCACGCCGAGGGCGCCAAGGTCGTCCTCGCCGACATCTCCGGCGCCCAGGAGACCCTGGCCAAGGAACTCGGCGAGGGCGCCGCGTCGGTGCACGTCGACGTTTCCCAGGGCGAGAGCGTCCAGGCCATGGTCCAGTGCGCCGTCGACACCTTCGGCCGCCTGGACGTCCTCTACAACAACGCCGGCATCGACGGCGACTTCTTCCCGGTCGGCGAGCTGCCCGAGGAGTCCTGGGACAAGGTCCAGAACGTCAACCTGCGTGGGGTCTATCTCGGTATGCGCCACGGCATCCCGGCGATGCTGGCCTCCGGCGGCGGCTCGATCATCAGCACCGCCTCGATGGCCGCCACGGTCGCGTTCCCGACGATGGCCAGCTACTGCGCAGCCAAGGGCGGCGTGGTCATGCTGACCAAGACCGCGGCCGCCGAGTACGCCGCCCAGGGCATCCGGGTCAACTCGATCTCACCCGGCACCATCGAGACCGCGATCACCGTGCACCTCCCCCAGGACATGATCAAGGCGATCATCGAGCGCAACCCCGTCGGACGGATCGCCGACGCCAGCGAGGTCGCGAGCCTCGCCGTGTTCCTCGCCAGCGACGAGTCGGCCTTCATAACCGGGGCCGACTACCTGATCGACGGCGGCTACACCCTGCTCTGACCCTGATCTGACCGTCTGCCACTTCCGCTTTTAGGCCTAGCCCGGGCCAGAGGAGGTTCCACCGCTCATGGGATTCAAGGCACAGGAAACCGAGTACCACGTCCCGACGCAGGAGGAGATCGACGCGTCGATCGCCAAGTACGGCCGGGACATCTACAACGACTTCGACCTCGACGCTCCGGTCTTCAACGACCAGCACTACGACATCCTCGACGACCTCGTTGAGCGCTGCCCGGTAGCGCACAGCACGGTCGGCGAGGGCTACTACCTCGCGACGCAGAACAAGGTCGTGCGCGAGGTCGGGCAGAACTGGCGCACCTTCTCCGCGGCCAAGGGCTACATGCCCAACCGCCCGGAGGGGTTGCCGTACCTCTACCCGGAGGAGTCGGACCCGCCGCTGCACACCGCGTGGCGCACGGCGCTGAACCCGTTCATGGGCCCGGCGACGATCAAGGAGTACGAGGCCACGATCCGGGCGGATGCCAACAAGCTCATCGACGCGTTCATCGATCGCGGCGA
Source organism: Sporichthya sp. (assembly GCF_013815995.1). Classification (GTDB taxonomy): domain Bacteria; phylum Actinomycetota; class Actinomycetes; order Sporichthyales; family Sporichthyaceae; genus Sporichthya. The sequence goes on along the minus strand of NZ_JACDFE010000145.1, from coordinate 1,080 downwards.
GTGCGAGTTCGTCTCCGAGATGGGCGCGCTGCTGCCCGGCTGGGCGTTCTTCAAGAACGTGCTCGGCGTCCCGATCGAGGACCTCGACAAGCTCGTCGACGGCGTCGAGGACGGCACCTTCAACCCGGACCCCGTGGTCCGCGGCGAGAAGTTCGGCTACGTCTTCCAGTACCTCGGTGAGTACCTGGCCAAGCGCGCCCAAGAGCCGCCCCGCGGCGACATGGTCGACATGATCGCGGCCGGTGTCACCTACGAGGACGGCACCGAGTCCGCCTGGGCGGACCGGGTCAGCGTGCTGGTCGACATGACGTTCGGCGGCATCGCGACCACGACGTACGTGATGGCGGGCGGCCTGCACTGGCTGGCCACCAACCCCGACGCCCGCAAGCTCCTGATCAGCGACATGGACACCTACATGCCGCGCGCCATCGAGGAATTCGCCCGGGTCTTCCCGCCGGTCGTGGCCCTCGGCCGCACCTGCACCAAGGACGTCGAGCTCGGAGGTCGCTCCCTCAAGGAGGGCGACTACGTGATGATGGTCTACGGCGCCGCCTCGCGTGACCCGCGCGTCGTCGAGGACCCGAAGAAGATCGACATCACCCGCGAGACGGTGCTGCACTCCGCGTTCGGCGTCGGCATCCACCGGTGCATCGGCTCGAACCTGGCCCGTCTCGAACTGCGCGCCACGTTCGAGGAGTGGCTCAAGCGGATCCCCGAGTACAGCGTCAAGCCCGGGGGCGAGCCCGTCTACGTCTCGGGCTTCCTGCGCTCGATGCGGTCCTGCACGTTCCAGTGGTGAGGTGACGATGGTGAAGGCGCACATCGCCCTCGGTATCGACGGCGGCCAGCAGGGCTGCACCGGCCACGGCCGGTGCGCGGTGATGGCCGGCGACGTGTACGAACTCGACGACGACGGCTACAACCTGCACCGCGGCAGCTACGTCGAGGTCCCGCCAGGCCTCGAAGAGTCGGCGCGCTACGGCGCGAAGGTCTGCCCGGAGCGGATCATCACGATCGAGGAGTAGCAACAACTCCCCCGACCGCTGGCCGCCGAACCATTAGGCGTGACACGCCTAATGG
>NZ_JACDFE010000326.1 GCF_013815995.1 Sporichthya sp. | reverse complement strand
CGTTCAAGCCCGGTCGCACCGTCTACACCAACCTCGCCTGCCTGTGCCGCTACCACCACCGCATCAAACAGATGCCCGGCTGGCACTGCGAACAGGACGACCACGGCGCATTGACCTGGACCACCCCCACCGGGCAACGGTTCATCACCCGGCCCCCACCCGAGGACGGCGAGGAACCACCCGACATCGCCCCGGTGCCCGACCCCGGCGAGGACATCCCGCCGTTCTGAGATCGCACCGCGGACGCAGTCTGATCCGGTAGACGCGAGGAGCGAGGTCATCGCTCGCTCGCGCTCCTCGACGGGCCTGTTCGCAGGTGGCGCCGTCGCCGCGGCGGTTGCTGTCGCCTGACGAGACGTCAGTTACTTGGTCGTGGACAGCTTGTACTGCCGGGTCGCGAGCGGGGCGAACACGGCGACGATCGCCATCGAGATCAGCAGCGTGTAGATCGTCGGGTGCTGCATCGACCACGCGTCGGGGACCGGCACGGACGGGTCGGTGTTGCCGAACAGCTCCCGGCAGGCCTGCGTCGCGGTGGAGACCGGATTCCATTCCACGAACGTGCGCAGCACGCCGTCGAAGGACTCGGTCGGCACGAAGGCGTTGGACACGAAGGTCAGCGGGAAGATCACGATGAACGAGGCGTTGTTGACGACCTCGACGCTGGGCACCAGCAGCCCGACGTAGGCCATGATCCAGCTGACCGAGTAGGCGAACACGAGCAGGATCAGGAACGCGGTCGCCGCATCCAGCACGCCTTCGCGGATCCGCCACCCGATCACCAGCCCGGTCAACGCCATGATCGTCACCGAGATGACGTTGTAGAAGACGTCGGAGGTGGTCCGCCCGATCAGAACCGCGCTGCGCGACATCGGCAGCGAGCGGAACCGGTCGATGATCCCCTTCTGCATGTCCTCGGCCAACCCCGCGCCGGTGAACGTCGCGCCGAACACGACGGTCTGGACGAAAATCCCCGGAACCAGGAACTCCTTGTAGTCCACCTCGCCGGGCACATCGATCGCACCGCCGAAGACGTAGGCGAACAGCAGCACGAACATGATCGGCGAGATCAGCACGAAGACGAGCACCTCGGGCACCCGCTTGATCTTGATCAGGTTGCGGCGGGCGACGATCCAGCCGTCGCGCGCGACGCGCACCGGCGCGGACGTGGTCACGCGCTCACCTCCACGGTCTCGGAACTCGGGTCGGCCTCGGCCGCATGACCGGTCAGGCTGAGGAAGACGTCGTCCAGGGTCGGGCGGCGCAGCCCGAGCTCGAGCACCGCGATGCCGGCGTCCTCGAACTCCCGCAGGGTGCGCGCCAGCGCCCGCTGACCGTCGTGCACCGGGGCGACCAGCGAGCGGCCGTCATCATCGACCTGCACCGGGCCGCGCGCGACCAGGGCCAGCACCCGCTCCGCGGCGTCCCGGCGCGCAGCGTCGGCGAGCACGACCTCGATCCGTTCGCCGCCGGTCTGGGCCTTGAGCTGGTCGGCCGTGCCGCGCGCGATCGCCTTGCCGTGGTCGATGACGACGATCTCGTCGGCGAGGCGGTCGGCCTCCTCCAGGTATTGCGTGGTCAGTAGCAACGTGGTGCCGCCGGCGACCAGTTCGCGGATGACGTCCCAGAGCTGCAGCCGGCTGCGCACGTCCAGGCCGGTGGTCGGTTCGTCGAGGATCAGCAGCGGCGGCGCGGCGACCAGGGCGCCGGCCAGGTCGAGGCGGCGGCGCATGCCGCCGGAGTAGGTCTTGGCCGGGCGGTCGCCGGCCTCGGCCAGCCCGAACTGCTCGAGGAGCTCGCGGGCCCGGGCCCGCGCTTTCACCCGCCCCAGGTCGTAGAGCCGTCCCACCATCTCCAGGTTCTCGTACCCGGTCAGGTGCTCGTCGACCGCGGCGTACTGCCCGGACAGGCCGATCCGCTCCCTCACCCCGGCCGGGTTCGCGAGCACGTCGATGCCGGCGACCTCCGCGGTCCCGGCGTCAGGGGTGAGCAGGGTGGCCAGCACCCGGACGGCGGTGGTCTTGCCGGCGCCGTTCGGCCCCAGCAGCGCGAGCACGGTGCCCTCTTGAACCGTCAGGTCCAGTCCGCTCAGCGCCTCGACGCTCTTGTACCGCTTGACCAGGCCCGATGCCCGGACCATGTCCGCCATGACTCCCCTACCCGTGGCCTGACCGTGGCCCACCCGTGAGCTGACCTCGCTATGTGCGCGCAGACCCGGGGTACCCAATCACGGCCCCCTGACAGTTACCACGTGGTTTCCCACCCGAGCGTTCCCCGCAGCTCGCCGCCGGTCGGTAAGGGCAGGTGGACGAGTGGAGGCTCACGACCCGGCGGCGCCGGCCACGGTGGCGGCGGTGACGCCGGCCATGACGGCCGCTTGCGCCGCCTGGATCGCCTTGCGCACGGCCTCGGTCGTCCAACCCCCGTCGGCGACTGCCTCGGCCCGCTTCTTCAGATCCTTCTTCGACATCGCGCCGCGGTCCACGACCTTGGGCAGGACGTCGGCGGCGGCCAGGATGGCAATCACGGTGGCGGTCCGCTGGTCGGGGTCCTCGCCGCCGGTGAGCGCACGCCGCACCGCCGCCCGGAGCGCCTGCTCATGCGGCGAATCCGTGGCCGGCCACCTGGTCCGTGAGACCAGGCCGAGCACCTTGGAGTCCTCGCGGCGCAGCAGTCCGCGCTCGACGAGTCGGGCGCACAACTGGTCGGGCAACTCCTTGCCGAGGCGGTTGACCAGATCCTGCGCCGAACGCTTCTTCGCGTCGATGTCCGCCAACGCCTCGACCAGCACCGGATCGGTCACCGTCGCCGGGTCCTCGACCACGACCTTGGCGCGTTTCCACAGGCCCTTCTCGGTCTCGATCTCGACCGCACCGCTCAACGCCAACTCGGCCAGCACCGCTCCGGCGAGCGCGGGCTTGCGGTTGTCACCGGAGACGAACCCGCCGGCGTGCTCGAGCAGCATGAGCAGGACGTCTTCGGCGATCAGGGTCTGCATGTCTCCTGTCTACCCCGAATCGTCACCCGCTGCCCGACGACAGAGCGACGACAGGGCGACGACCGTCCCGTCAGACGCGGAGTCGGAAGATGGGCGGCGCGCCGTCATCGGCCGCGGCGAGCAAGCCGTCCCGACCGATCGGTTCCCGGTCGGGGTTGGTCAGCTCCGCCAGGACGGCGGAGTCGGCGGTGACCCCGGCGGAGCGGGCGCCGTTCTGGTTGCGCCCGATGACCCAGCCTCGGGCGGGCGCTCCGTGCCGGCCGAACTCGACCGTGTAGGTCTCGATGGTGATGGCTTCATCGTTCCCCTCGGTCGGGCCGTCCGAGACTGCGGGTCCGGGCGGCGGGGCGGGCAGTTCGCGCCAGGTGGGCGGTGCCAGGTCGGTGCCGAACACCGCCGCCGCCTCCTTGGTCAGGTACTCGCCGTTGGAATGGACCAGGCCGCGTCCACCGGTCTCCCGCAACGCCTTCACGGTCGTCACGATCGTCATAGGTCCAGGTGAGCTGCTGTACCACCGAGACGCCGTCGAGCTGGGCGAGCACGTCGGGCAGGCCCGCGTCCCGGGCGGCCGCCCGGGCGGCGTCGGCGAGCAGGTCGAGGGG
>NZ_JACDFE010000144.1 GCF_013815995.1 Sporichthya sp. | reverse complement strand
GGCCGGTGGTCCTCGTGGACGACGTGCTCACCACCGGGGCGACGCTGACCGAGGCCGCGCGGGCGCTCCGAGCGGCGGGACACGCGGTTCGCGGAGCGGTGGTGGTCGCGGCCGTCGAGCACCTCGGGACCGCTCTGCTCGGGAGTATCGGCTTAAGCGAGCCTGTGCATTCCGGGCTGCACCCTGTCCGACACGGATTCACCCTGGGCACCGGAGCCCCTGCGGGCTAACGTCGGTTCATGGCACCTGCCCGGGTCCGTGGTTGCGCCGGTGCAAACCGGTTAGCCGACGCCAGCCGCAGGCTAAGCGGCCCACGTAAGGCGACTCTTCGTCGACTGATCACGGTGCGGTTTAGAAGTAAGTCCTGCCCCGCCGGAGGTCCAGATGGCCTTCGTCCCGGGAGAAGGGGAGTAGTGGCTCTGGCTGCGAGACCTTCAGCAGGCGAATGTGGGGTAGAAGACCAGGTCGGCCGGGCAGGTGTCTCCACCAAGAAGTAGATCCTCATCGCCCGAGGGGAGTGGCCCTCGGGAGTACTGGAGGAACGGCGTGGAAATTGTGATCAAGGGGCGGCGCACCGAGGTCTCGGAGCGATTCCGTCGGCACGTCCAGGACAAGCTCGCGAAGCTCGAGCGCTGGGACGGAAAGATCGTCAGCATCGACGTGGAGGTGGCAAAGGAACGCAACCCGCGGCTCACGGATGTCTGTGAGCGGGTCGAAATCACCTGTATGACCCGAGGTGCCCTGATCCGGGCCGAGGCGGCAGCCGCTGATCCTTACGCGGCCCTCGACCTCGCCTACGCGAAGTTGGAGGTGCGCATGCGTAAGTCGGCCGACCGGCGTCGCGTTCACCACGGCTCCCGTACACCTATCTCGGTCGCCGCTGCGACCGCCACCCTCGCCTCCGCCAATGGATCGTCCAACGGTTACAACCCGGCGGCTGCCGCGGTCGTGCTGGAGGTCGACGATGACGCCATGAGCTGGGGGGACGGCGGGCTCGAGGTCGACGGCGACGGGCCGTTGGTGGTACGCGAGAAGACCCACCAGGCCGCGCCCATGGCGCTCGACCAGGCGCTCTACGAGATGGAACTGGTCGGCCACGACTTCTTCCTGTTCGTGGACGCCGAGACCTCGCTCCCGAGCGTGGTCTACCGCCGGCATGGCTATGACTACGGGGTCATTCGCCTGCAGACGTAAACGGCCAACTGACGGCCCGGCACATTTCGGTACACACCGGGTCAAACCGAGCGGGCCGGCCCCGTGTGGCTATCCCGAGTCTGTCCATTCGGGCCACACGGGGGGCCCGTCCGGGTTAGGTTGCGGCTATGAACGACCCTGGCCACGAGATCCCCCGTCAGCCCGGGCCGCGATCGGAACCCATCCGGGTTCTCATCGCCGACGACCACGTGCTGTTCCGGCGTGGACTGGAAATGGTGCTCGGCCAGGAACCCGATTTCGCTCTTGTCGGCGAAGCGGCCGACGGCGAGGAAGCGGTGGTCAAGGCCGCCGACCTGCTGCCCGACGTCGTCCTGCTCGACGTGCGGATGCCGAAGCTGTCCGGCATCGAAGCCGCCGCCGCGATCAAAGAGGTCGCCCCCGTCGCGAAGATCATCATGTTGACGATCAGCGACGAGGAAACCGACCTCTACCAGGCGATCAAGGCCGGAGCCACCGGCTACCTGCTCAAGGAGATCTCCATCGAGGAGGTCGCCCACGGCATCCGCGCCGTCCACGACGGGCAGTCCCTGATCAGCCCGGCGATGGCCTCCAAGCTGCTCAACGAGTTCGCCTCGCTGATCAAGCGGGACTCCGGGCGCGGGAGCAGCCGGGTGCCGGCACCGCGGCTCACCGAGCGCGAGCTCGACGTGCTCCGCCTGGTCGCCCGCGGCCGCAACAACCGTGACATCGCGCGCGAGCTCTTCATCAGCGAGAACACGGTGAAGAACCACGTGCGCAACATCCTGGAGAAGCTGCAGCTGCACTCCCGGATGGAGGCCGTTTTCTACGCGGTCCGCGAGAAGCTGCTCGACATCAACTGACGTCTGGTCAGTAATCGTGTCTCAGCTGCGCGCGAGCCACGCCTTGCCGAGTTCCTCGTCCTTGCCCAGGAGCCGGTCGAGGATGCTCGCGACGTAGCCCTCGACCTTGCCGCCGACCAGCGGCACCTTCACGGCGACCTCGGCGTCCACGGTCACCACAGTCGAGGAGGCGCCGGACTCGCGAAGGCGCAGCGTGCCCTGGACGCCGCCGGGCTGCTTGAGGATCTCCACCACCAGGGTCGCCTCGGTGGGGCTGATCCAGGTCTGGGTCTCCTGGATGCCGATCGAGTCGCCGACGAAGCTCTTGATGAACGCGGGCGGGTCGATGGCCATCTGCCGGAACACCGAGATCGTGGCGCCGTTGTCTGTCGGCGTCACAGCGGACTCGGCCCGGATCGGGTTCCCGGCCTGGGAGCGCTGCTCCTGGTAGACGGGGTCGGTGATCATCGCGTAGACGGCGGACGCCGGGGCGTCCCAGGTGAAGGAGTGCTGATAGTGCGTTGCCATGGGCCTGATTCTGCCCGGGCGCCCCGCCTCAGTCCGCGGGCGGCATGTGGAACACGAACATCTTGTCCGCCTCGATGCGCCAGTACGGGAAGCCCTGCTCGCCGAAGTTGCCCTCGCCGTAGGCGTCGCGCAGGGCGTCGAGCAGCGGGCCGGCGTAGGGATCGCCGCCGCCCTCCCACCCGATGGGGATCGCGCGGCCGTGCGCGGTCACCGAGAGGTGCTCGCCGGGCAGGTGGACGGCGCTCACCTGGGGCCGGGCGGCGAGGTGGCGGGCCCGGACCGAGGTGGGGGAGCTGCCGAAGCAGAAGGCGCCCCGGATGAAGAACGCGTCGACGGCGCCGACCAGCGGACGGTGGTCGGCGGTAACCGTGGCCAGGCTGAGCAGGCGCATCTTCTGCAGCGTCCCGGCCAGCGCAGCGGCGTTCAGTCAGCGCTCGGGACTCATGATGTCGGCGAGGTGCGCACCCGCGCCGGCCTGGCTGCGGTCGAGCAACTCCTGCAGTGCGGCCAGGTCCTCCGGCGTCTCGTACATCGGGCCTCCGGTCAGCAGAGCGCGGTCAGGGCAGCGAGTAGCGGGCCCGCGAACTCGGGGGGCTCGACGCGGCCGACCTCGACCTGATCGCACCCGACCCAGGACGCCGCCTCCCAGAGCGCGGTGGCCATCGGCTCGACGGCAGCCGGAGTGTCCAGAAACACCGCCTGCGCGGCCAGCGTGATGCCGACCCGCTTCGGGTCGACCCGGCCGAGCAGGCGGCCTTCGGCGAGCAGCGGCATCGTGAAGTAGCCGTAGTCGCGCTTGGCGGCCGGCTTGTAGGCCTCCAGCGCGTGGCTGAAGCCGAACAGCCGCAGCGTCCGCTTCCGGTCCCAGATGAGGGAGTCGAAGGGGGAGAGCAGCGTGGTGCGGTGCCGCCCGCGGCCGCCGAGGGCGGTCAGCGCTGCGGGGTGGGCCCAGGCCGGGTCCCTCCAACCTTCGACGGTGACCGGCACCAGGCCGGTGTCCGGCAGGACCGCCTGGACATCGCCCTTGGAGATTCGGGGGTAGTCGGCCAGGTCGGACACGGTCGCGATCCCCATCGCCGCGCCGGCCTGCGCGACCAGGCGGCGGTGACACTCGTCATCGTCGAGCGTGTCGGCGGCGAGCACGGTGGCCGGCAGCGCGCGCTCGGCCAGGTCGTAGACCCGGCGCCAGCCGATCCGCCGCGTGCAGACCACCTCACCGGTGTCGAGCATGAACTCGATCGCGACCTTTTGCCCGCTCCAGTCCCACCACGGCCCGCCCTTCTTGGCCCCGCCGATGTCGCCGGTGGTCACCGGGCCGCCGTCGGTGATGCGGGCGCGGACCTCGCTGAACACCGACTCCGCCGGGCGCTCGTGCCAGCGGATGCCGCGGGAGATGAAGTGCCGGCGGCGGAAGGAGTACAGCGGCCAGTCCTCGACCGGGAGGATGCAGGCCGCGTGCGCCCAGTACTCGAAGCACGCACCGGTCCAGAAGGCCCGTTCGACCGCGCTACGCCCCACCGGCCCGAGGCGGGCGTAGGGGATCAGCTCGTGGGAGCGGGCGAGCACGGAGATGGTGTCCAGCTGGACTGCGCCCAGCGAGCGCAGCATGGCCGCGGTGTTGCGGGGCCGGGCTCCGAGCAGGCCCTGGGCGCGCAGCGCCAGGCGGCGTGCGTCAGCGGCCGAGAGCTCGGCGGACGACGGGGCGGGCGGCACCCGGCAGATCATGCAGGGCAGGACCGACAGTGCGGTCAGTGCCCCTGGGTGGAGTAGTCCTCCATGATTCCGGTCGCCAGGGCGAGGACGCCGCCGACGACGGTCACCCCGCAACCGGCCCAGAACAGCCACCAGGTCGGATCCATGCACAGCGCCACGCCGGCGATGGTGAAGCCGACACAGATGACGAGGACCGCGATCCACGAAACCGTGCGACCTTGACCGCCGTGCGCCATCGGTGCCCTCCTCGAACCGCGCCTACTTGCGGCGGACACTCTACGCAGACGGTGCGCCCGGCCGGGGCGCCGGGTCACCGGCGAGTCGGGCGTGCATCTCCATGTCGAACCAGCCGCCCCCGGCGCGGGGCAGTGCGCCGCGGGCGACGCCTTCGAGCAGGTAGCCCGCGTCGGCGGCCACCCGGCAGGCGGCGGTGTTCTGGACGGCGTGGAAGAGCGTGAGCCGGTTCAGCTCCAGGGCGGTGAACGCCCACCGGGTCGCCACGTTCACCGCCGCCACCGCGACGCCGCGCTGGCGGGCGTCCGGCGCGGTCCAGTAGCCGATGTCCGCGGCCCGCGGCCAGATCCCGAACGAGCGCAGGGTCACGGATCCGAGCAGCTCGGCCGAGGTGGCGTCCTGGACGGCGAAGGACAGCACCCGGCCGTCCCGCCAGGCCGCCAGCCGGGCGTCGATCCAGGCTCCGGCGTCCGCCTCGGTGTTCGGGACCGCCGACACCGCCCATTCCTTGTAGATCGGGTCCGCCATCACCTTGAGCAGCTCGGGGATCAGCCGATGTTCCCACGGACGCAGCTGGAGCGTGCCGGCCGCGATCTCGATCGGCTCCGGCGGCAGCTCTGGAGGTGCGTGTGGGTCGGGTGTGGTCACAGAGACTATTCAAGCCCAGCACACGCCCCCCTTGGGACGGAATGCGCCGACTGGGTCACCGCCGGATCCGCCGGCCCGTTCTTCCCCGCCCGTTGGCGCCTGCCAGGCGCGGCCGGACGATCTCCGGCCGCCTACGATGGGCCCCTACGGCGTCCGCTCGGGCGGCGCGCGAGTTCGACCATCGGTAAGAACCAGGCAGGGAGTACCGCGGGTGCCCAATCTCCTCGACAAGATGCTGCGTACCGGCGAGGGCAGGACCCTGCGCAAGCTGGCGGGTATCGCCGATCAGGTGAACCTCCTCGAAGACGACTTCGAGAAGATGTCCGACGCCGAACTGCGGGCCATGACCGACGAGTTCCGGGCCCGACTGGCCGACGGGGAGACCCTCGACGACATCCTCGCCGAGGCGTTCGCGACCGTCCGCGAGGCCGCCAAGCGCACCCTGGGCCAGCGGCACTACGACGTCCAGATCATGGGCGGTGCGGCCCTACATCTGGGCAACATCGCCGAGATGCGCACCGGTGAGGGCAAGACCCTGGTCGCGACCTGCCCGACCTACCTGAACGCCCTCGAGGGCAAGGGCGTGCACGTCATCACCGTCAACGACTTCCTCGCGAGCTACCAGGCCGACCTGATGGGCCGCGTGCACCGCTTCCTCGGCCTGAGCGTCGGCACGATCATCGCGCAGCAGCCCCCGGCGGTGCGGCGTCAGCAGTACGCGTGCGACATCACCTACGGCACCAACAACGAGTTCGGCTTCGACTACCTGCGCGACAACATGGCCTGGAGCGCAGAGGAGCTCGTGCAGCGCGGCCACCACTTCGCGGTCGTGGACGAGGTCGACTCGATCCTCATCGACGAGGCCCGCACGCCGCTGATCATCTCCGGCCCGGCCGACCAGGCCACCAAGTGGTACGGCGAGTTCGCGCGGCTGGTCAGCATGCTGCGCAAGGGCGAGGCGTCCAAGGACTCCATTCGCGAGGGGAAGGTCGGCGAGACCGGCGACTACTCGGTGGACGAGAAGAAGCGCACCATCGCCGTGCATGAGGCCGGCATCGCGAAGGTCGAGGACTACCTCGGCATCGACAACCTCTACGAGTCGGTGCACACCCCGCTGATCGGCTACCTGAACAACGCCGTGCGGGCCAAGGAGCTCTTCCGCAACGACAAGGACTACATCGTCGTCGACGGCGAGGTTCTCATCGTCGACGAGCACACCGGGCGAGTGCTCGCCGGCCGCCGTTACAACGAGGGCATGCACCAGGCCATCGAGGCCAAGGAAGGCGTGGCGATCAAGGACGAGAACCAGACGCTCGCCACGATCACCCTGCAAAACTTCTTCCGGCTCTACTTGAAGCTGTCCGGCATGACCGGTACGGCCATGACCGAGGCCGCGGAGTTCGACAAGATCTACAAGCTCGGGGTGGTGCAGATCCCGACCAACAAAGAGATGATCCGCATCGACCAGCCCGACCTGGTCTACAAGACCGAGTCCGCGAAGTGGGACGCGGTGGTCGAGGACATCAACGAGCGGTTCGAGAAGGGCCAGCCGGTCCTGGTCGGCACCACCTCGGTCGAGAAGTCCGAGCACCTGTCCGGGCTACTCAAGCGCAAGGGCATCCCGCACGAGGTGCTCAACGCCAAGCAGCACGCGCGGGAGGCCGCGGTCGTCGCGCAGGCCGGGCGCAAGGGCCAGGTCACCGTCGCCACCAACATGGCCGGTCGCGGTACCGACATCATGCTCGGCGGCAACGTCGAGTTCCTGGCCCACGAGCAGCTGGAGAACCAGGGCCTGAGCGCCGCGGAGAACCCGGACGAGTACGAGGCCGCCTGGTCGCAGGCCCTGGAAGCCGCCACCGCGGCCGCCAGCGCCGAGCACGACGAGGTCACCCAGCTCGGCGGGCTCTACGTCCTCGGTACCGAGCGCCACGAGTCCCGCCGGATCGACAACCAGTTGCGCGGTCGTTCCGGTCGCCAGGGCGACCCGGGGGAGTCCCGGTTCTACCTCTCCCTCGGTGACGACCTGATGCGTCTGTTCAAGGCCGCCGTCGTCGAGCAGGTGCTGACCCGGCTCAACGTCCCGGAGGACGTGCCGATCGAGTCCAAGATGGTCAGCCGCGCGATCCAGTCGGCGCAGTCGCAGGTCGAGCAGCAGAACTTCGAGATCCGCAAGAACGTGCTCAAGTACGACGAGGTGCTGAACAAGCAGCGCATGGTCGTTTACGACGAGCGCCGCCGCGTGCTGCACGGCGAGGACCTGCGCGATCAGGTGCTGGAGTTCATCGAGGTCACGATCGACGGCTACATCGACGCGGAGACCGGTGAGGCCTTCGCCGAGGACTGGGACCTCGACAAGCTCTGGGCGGCGCTCAAGCAGCTCTACCCGGTCGGTATCGAGCCGGATTCGATCTTCGACGAGGAGGAGCACGCCGACTCCCGAAGCTCGGATCGGCTGCGGGAGAAGATCAAGGACGACGCCTTCGACTCCTACGACGCCCGCGAGGCGGCCCTGGGCGAGGAGGTCATGCGCGAGATCGAACGCCGCGTCGTGCTCTCGGTGCTGGACCGCAAGTGGCGCGAGCACCTCTACGAGATGGACTACCTGCGCGAGGGCATCGGCCTGCGCGCGATGGCCCAGCGCGACCCGTTGGTCGAGTACCAGCGCGAGGGCTTCGACATGTTCAAGGTGATGATGGAGGCCATCCGCGAGGAGTCGGTCGGCTACATCTTCAACGTCGAGGTTCAGGTCGACGAGAACGCGGCTGCGGCGGACCAGTCCGCCAACGGCGAGGTCGAGCACCCGCACATCTCGGCCAAGGGCCTCGAGGCTCCCGAGCGCCCGAGCGAGCTCACCTACACCGCGCCGAGCATCGACGGCGATGGCGAAATCCACATCGAGGCCGGTACCGCGGACTTCGACCTCGACGGCGACGGCGACGACGAGCCCGAGCAGTCGGGGAAGCTGAACCGCGCCGAGCGCCGGGCGCAGAAGAAGCAGAACCGCCGGTAGGTCAGGTGCCGCGGCGCCAGTAGCCGACGGCCCCGAAGCTGTCGTTGGGCAGCTTCAGGTCCCGGCTGAGGAACTTGCGGGCGGCCCGGGTCTCGGCGACCTCGCCGGCGACGTAGATGTAGCCGTCGCCGGGCGGCAGCTCGAGGTTGCGGACGAGGTCGCTCAGCCGGCTCGGTGCCTGCGGGTTGAGCATCCACTCGATGTCGGCCGCGCGCGCGGCCGGCCAGTCCTGCTGGTCGCCCGCGTCGGGGATCTCGATCACGGCGCGGGTGGGCAGCAGGTGCGCGCTCTCGGTGATGATCCGCGCGATGGCCGGCACGGCGGTGATGTCACCGAGCAGGATCTGCCAGGCCGCCGCGGCCGGCCGACGGAACCAGCTCTTGTGCCGGGTGATCCGCAGGGTGTCGCCGGCCTTGGCCTTACTCGCCCAGTTCGAGGCGAGCCCGCCCGGGTGCTGGACGATGCCGAGCGCCATCGAGTTCGGGCCGACCTCGTGCAACGAGTACCAACGGCCGGCGTTGGGCACCAGGCCGGGCGCGGCCGCCGGGACCGGGAACTCGAACACGCACGCCTCGTCCGGCGCACCGAGGGAGCGGAAACCCTCGAGGCCGTCGCCACCCAGTTCGACCCGGACCAGGCTCGGTGACTGCTGCTCCACCTTGTGCACTTCGCCGTCCCATGTCTGCCCGCGCAGCGCTGCTTCCCCCATGCCGGTCAGCGTAGGGCTGGCGGACGCGCGACCGTCACTGACCCGGGAGCCTGTCGAAGGACGGCTCGTCGGGTTCGGGGCGGGGTGCTTGTCGCCCCAGCTGTGGCATCGGCGGCGGTAGGTCGTCGATGAGAGGGGCGATCCCCACGTCGTAGGTGCGGCCCAATCGGGTGGTCCAGCGGAAGGTGAACTCGTCGAGGCGCTTGAGGCGCCAGCCGCCCTTGGACTTGAGGGCGTGGTCATGTCCGCAGACCGGGCCGAGGTTCTCCCGCACGGTGTCCCCGCCGAGGGCGTGGTCGAGGGTGTGGTCCATCTCCGCGGTCGTGGCGGGCCGGCGGCAGCCGGTGCCGATGCAGGTGGGGATGCGCAGCTCGAGGTCGCGCCGGAGGGCCTGGGTGGGGAAGCGCCGGCGCGGGTCGGAGCCGCTGGCGGGGTCGGGGTTCGCTGCGGCCGAGCCGTCGGTGCGGCGGGCGATGTCCTCGATCACGGGTAGCCAGGCAATCACGGCCGCGGTGTCGGCCAGGTTGCCGTCCTTGAGCGGGCCCTCGGTGAGGGCCTTCAGCGGTCCGGCACTGACGAGGAGGTGGAGGATGCCGGCGTCGGACGCCTTGCGCGGGACCCAGCCCTTGGGGCGGGCCGGGGTGAGGCCGGATCGGACGAGTTGGCCCTCGGCGTCGACGACGGCAAAGCGCCACTGCCCGGCGGACAGCTTCTGCGCGAGGTCGCGGGCGTGCTCGGCGTGCGCGGGTCCCCAGCCCGCGAGGTCGCCGGGGTGCCGGTCCAGACCGAGCAGGGTCGACAGCTTCACCGTGAGCTGCACTCCCGTGTGCGATGGCGTGGGCTCGGTTGTAGCCGCGGGCTCCGGAGCGGACTCAGGCTCCGGAGTCGGCCGCGGTGCGGGAGTCGCCGTGGGTGCGGACGCAGCAGTCGGTTCGACCGTCGGCTCGGGCCGGGTGGACGCGAGCGCGGCGAGGATCTGCTCGTCGGTCAGCCCGGCGTAGGTGCCGTCCAGCAGTCCTAGGCAAAGCTCGGAGTTGAGGTGATCGACCGGGCGCGGGTCCCCGTCCTTCTTGGCCCTGCGCGCTAATTCGCGCAGCCGCCCGCGGGCGCCGGCGACCCGGGCGGGCTCTTGATTCTGTGCGGACAGGGTCGCGGTGCCGTCATCGTTGAGCCAGCCGGTCACGCGTCGCCGGGCGACGGCCTCGGCGAACGCCCGCATCGCCCAATCCGGGTCCAGGGCGATCCCGAGCTTCTTGACCCGGTCCACGAGTTGCGCGGTGTTGAGTGGCTTCTCCGCATCGATCGAGCACGAGTCCAGGACGTCGTCGACCACAGCGCGGGCGTGCTCGTCGCTCATCTGCTCGGTCCACGCCGCGATCGCCCGCGCCCGCGGCTCATCCAGGTCCCCCCGCAGCATGGCTTCATGCAGGGCCGGCAGGCGGCGGACTACAGCCCAGGCGTAATCCAGCAGGGAGTTCGCCGCGCCCACCGTGACGGCCAACCCGGCCCGGATCTCATCGGGCGACCAGCGGTCCGGAGTCGCCATCCGCGTCACGGTGCTATCGGAATCCAGACCTCGGACCGCGACCTCGACCACCGTGGCGAGGCGGACCGCCTCTGCGACGTTCTTCTGCCGCTGCGCAAGCCGCATCAGCGACACCGCTTCTTCGCCGGTCAGGGACGCCAGAAGATCGGCGCTCGGCGCCACGCCTAGCTCTGCGGTCCCCACCCCGGCCATGACTCAAACCTAGAGCAAGCCACCGACAAGTCGCTGACCTGCGCAAACGTCTGAGTCTTGCGTCGGCAGGGCCTGACGCAACGTCAGATCCGTTGTGAGCTCAGGAGATCAGGCCCGCGAGGTCGGCTGCACTCCAACCAACGAGGGTGTCGACGACGGTGATGCCCGGGCCCGGGGTGACCGGCACGAAGTGCTGCACGGCCAGGGTCGGCACCCCGGCGGCCACGGCAGAAGCGACGCCCTTCGGGCTGTCCTCGATGGCAACACATGCCGTCGGCTCGGTGCCCAACAGGCGGGCGGCGACGAGGTACGGGTCGGGGAACGGCTTGGGTCGCTCGACCTCGTCACCGGTGACGAGCGCCGCGAACCGGCCCGGTGGCAGTGAGTCGACGACCGACTCGGCGAATCGTCGCCACGACATCGTGACCAGGGCGCAGGGCACGCGGAGCTCGTGGAGCTCCTCCAGTAGCTCCCGTGCTCCGGGCAGCCACGGCAGGCGCGCACGGACGCGCTCCACGACCCCGTCCAGCAGTTGCTCCACGATCTCAGTCGGGTCGAGCGGAACGCCGCCGTGTTCGACCAGTGCTCGGCCGGTCTCGATCAGGTCGTTGCCGACCTGCGCGTGGGCGAGGTCGTCGGACCAGGCGCCGCCGTAGGACTCGACGAGCGTGTACTCGCACTCGATCCAGTACGGCTCGGTGTCGACCAGGGTGCCGTCCATGTCCCACAGGACGCCGGCGGGCAGGCGGGGCGGTGATGGCGGTGTCACGATGCGCCGAGGGTACGGCTCAGCCGAGGTCGAGGGCCGTGCAGACCCAGCGGGTGCGGCGGGCCTCCAGGCGGAAGGCCAGGGCCCGCGGTCGGAGCAGGCCGTGGATCACGGTGCAGACCTCGGCCACTCCCTCGACGGGGCAGCACACGTGGACGGCGCGAAGCACGGCCCGGCGGCGGGGCGCCCGGGCGGCCAGGGCGGCGCGGCGGGTGAGCTCGTCGAACACCTCGGGCATGGACCAGTGCCGGAACTGCGACGCGGTGCGTTCACCGGTCAGGATCTGGGCGACGGCCATCGCCAGGGTCTCCGCCCAGGCCCTCACCTCGGGCAGGCCGGCGG
>NZ_JACDFE010000325.1 GCF_013815995.1 Sporichthya sp. | reverse complement strand
AGCCTGGCCCGCGCGAGGGTTCTGCGCCCCCGTCGTCCGCGCCGCTGATGGCCGTGGCGGCCGCCCGGCGGTTCGCCTCGCGCCGGTAGCCCTCGTCGAGGGTGTTGGCCATCAGGTCCGAGAGCAGGGACATCGAAGCGTCGGGGCGACGCGTCGACGGGTCAGTCATGGCTGTATCGTTCCACGCCGACGTACCAGGTGCGTGGAGCCCTTGGTCGGAGGCGGTCAGCCTGCGGCCTGTTCCACCACGGCGCACCATTCTTCGGCCAGCGCGGCCGCGGCGGCGTCGTTGTCGGCCTCGGCCCACAGGTGGGTGTAGGCCTCGGACGGGTCGGGCAGCACCATCACCCAACTGCCGTCGCGCTGAACCACCCTCACGCCGTCGGTGGTGTCGATCTGACGGTGCCCGGCGGCCTCCACCACGGCACGCATCACCTTTCCCTTGAGGGCCCACGGGGTCGGCAGGTCGCGGTAGACCAGGTGCGCGCGCGGGATCCGGGAGTCGATCTGGCTGAGCGTCAGTTGGGTGCGGGCGATCAGGCCGACCAGGCGGACGAACGCCGCGGTGCCGTCCACGGCGTTGCCCACCTCGGGGATGACGAACCCGCCGCGACCGTCGCCGCCGAGGATCAGGCGCGGGTCGGTGACCGCCCGGGCCAGGTCGTCGGAGGAGGTCGCGGTCCAGGCGATCTCGACCCCGTGGAAGCCGGCCACCTTCTCCGCCACCCGGGTGGTGGTGACCGGCAGCGCGATGCGGCCGCCGCGCCGCTCCGCGGCGATCAGGTCCATGACGACCAGCAGTGCGCGGTCGTCCGCCACCGGCTGACCGCGTTCGTCGACGAGGGAGATCCGCTCGCCCAGCGGATCGAAGTACACGCCGAACGCGGCCTTGGAGGACGCGACGAGTTCACCCAGCCGGGTCAGTGCGCGTGCCTTATCCTCAGGCATCTGGGTCGGGTGGGCCTCGTCGATGCCCATGTTCACCGTCAGGACGTCGACGCCGAGCCCGCCCACCACACGCGGCAGCAGCAGGCCCGCGGCGCCGCTGCCGGCGTCGACCACGACCTTCATATCGGGGGCCGTGCCTGCCGGACTGCCGCCGCGCGGGACGCCGCTGGTGTCGACGGTGTTGAGCACCTGCTTGACGTAGTGCTCGACGACGCGGCCCGGGAAGGTCAGGTCGCCGATCTCGCCGGGGAAGGCACGGCGGTACTCCTGGCGGCTGAAGACGCGCTCGACCTTGCGGCGGTGCGCGGCGTCGATGTCCGCCCCGGTGGCGTCGATGAACTGGATGTCGACGCTGTCCGGCACTCCGGGCGTGGTCCGGATCAGCACGCCGCCGGCATGGCCGCGGGAGGCCTCCAGGCGGGCCACCGGCGGTGGTTGCATCTCCAGGTCGCGGACATTGATCGCCGAGGCTTGCAGTGCGGCGATCACCGCCTGCTTGAGGGCGCGCGCGGCCCGCGACCCGTCCCGCGCGGTCAGCACGGTGTCGCCCTTCTTCAGGGTGGTCGCGTACGAACTCGCCAACCGCACCGCGTGCTCGGGGGTGATCTCGACGTTGACGATGCCGGAGACACCGCGCGGTCCGAACAGGGCCCGCTGCCCACGGCCCTCCCAGATCACGTTCTGGTTGACCACGGCGCCCGCGTCGATCGTCTTGGCCGGGTAGATCTTCACCCCGGTCCCGACGATGGCCTCCTCACCGATCAGGCAGTGGTCGCCGATCACCACGCCCTGGTCGATGCGGGCGCCGCGCATCACGTCGGTGTTCTTGCCGACGACGCACGCGCGCAGGTTTGTACCCGGGCCGATGTAGACGTTGTCATGGATCACCGCGCGGTCGAGGAAGGCGCCGCTCTTCACGACCACGTTGCTGCCGATCACGGTGTACTCGCGCAGCTCGGCGCCGGCTTCGACCTTGGCGTAGTCGCCGATGAACAGCGGCGGCCGAAGTTCGACGCTGGGATCGACCTCGGCGCCTTCGCAGATCCAGACCCCGGGCTTGACCTCGAAGCCGTCCTTTTCCACCGCGACCCGGCCGGAGAGCACGTCGGCCTGCACCTTGAGGTAGTTCTCATGGGTGCCGACGTCCTCCCAGTAGCCCTCGGCGACGTAGCCGTAGACCGGTAGGCCTTCCTTGAGCAGCAGCGGGAACACATCCGCCGACCAGTCCGACGGCTCGTCGAGCGGGACGTGCTCGAAGACCGAGGGCTCCATCACGTAGATGCCGGTGTTGACCGTGTCCGAGAACACCTGGCCCCAGCTCGGCTTCTCCAGGAACCGCTCCACTCTGCCCTCGTCGTCGACGATCGTGATCCCGAAGTCCAGTGGGTTCGCCACCCGGGTCAGACATACCGTCACCATCGCCTCGCGCTTGCGGTGGAAGCGGATGACCGCGGACAGGTCGACGTCGGTGAGCGCGTCGCCGGAGATGACCAGGAAGGTGCCGTCGCGCAGCGCGTCCTCGGCGTTCTTCACGCTGCCTGCGGTGCCCATCGGCACCTCTTCGGTGGCGTAGGTGATCGACATGCCGAGCTCGTCGCCGTCACCGAAGTAGTTGCGGACCAGGGAGGCGAGGAACTGCACGGTGACCACGACGTCGGTGAGGCCGTGTTGGCGCAGCAGGCGCAGCACGTGCTCCATCACCGGGCGGTTGACGACCGGGAGCAGCGGTTTGGGCATCGAGGCGGTGATCGGGCGCAGGCGGGTGCCTTCTCCCCCGGCCATCACCACGGCCTTCACCCGGTGCCTCCCGTCCCGTTATGGCCGGTCAGGTCCGGCGGTCCGCTTCGACCAGGCGCCTGACCTGGACGACGTAGAGCACGCCTGCCCACCAGTACAACCCGCTACCCCAGATAGCGAAACTCCATCCGAGAACGTTGGCCAAGGTCTGGACAGTTGTCATCTCGCCGGTGCCGTCCCCGAGCAGCAGGAACGGAAAGGCGTAGAGCAGGTTGAACGTAGCCGCCTTGCCCAGGTAGTGCACCGGCAGCGCGGGGCCGTAGCTGAGCCGGCGCAGTGTCGGTACACACGCGACGAGCATCACATCGCGCACGATCAGCGCGAGCGTGAGCCACAGCGGCACGATCTCGCGGACCGTCAGGCCGATCAGCGTGGCCAGGATATAGAGCCGGTCCGCCGCCGGATCGAGCATCTGCCCGAGCCGGCTGGTCTGGTTGAGCTTGCGGGCCAGCCAGCCGTCGGCGTAGTCGGTGAATCCGGCGACCATCAGCACGCACAGGGCGAGGCCGTCCCGCTCCGGACCCAGGACCAACCAGAGGAACACGGGCACGCCGGCCAGCCGCAGCAGGCTGAGCGCATTGGGCAGCGTCAGGATGCGGTCCGGATTGCCCGTCTCCACATCCCCGCTCACCCGACAAACCTACCGACCAAACCTGCACCACCACTCCTGCTGCCTGGCGAGCCGGAGGCCGCCAATGTGCTGCGACCATGCCGCCTGGCTAGGGCCGTTTGGCCGCGACGTAGGAAGCGAGCGCATTTTTCGCGACCGAAGGAGCCGGCCGATCGGACCGTAAGCCGGCGGCGCGACGCGGCCGGAGGCCGCCAAGAGGAATAGGTTCGGCGTGCCGCCCGCCCACAGGA
>NZ_JACDFE010000143.1 GCF_013815995.1 Sporichthya sp. | reverse complement strand
CCGCGAGCGAGCCCGCGTCGCCCTGGCCGACCGCGCCGCTGCCGCGCTGGCCCTGCAGAACAAGCAGGAGGCCGCCGCCCGCGCGCTGGCCGCCGCGAAGGCCCGCGTCCAGCAACTCGCCTTGATCGCGAAGGACTACGGCCTTCCGGTCAGCAACTACCGCCTGACCGCCGGCTTCGGCGAGGGCGGCTACCGCTGGTCCAGCTCGCACACCGGCCTGGACTTCGCCTGCGCCTACGGCTCGCCGATCCGCGCGGTTGCCGCCGGCACCGTCATCTTCGCCGGGTACGAAGGTTCATACGGCTGGAAGACGATCGTGCGGCACGCCGACGGCACCGAGAGCTGGTACGCGCACCAGTCGCAGATCCTGGTCCGTCGCGGCCAGGTCGTCGCCGGCCAGATCATCGGCCGGGTCGGGATGACCGGCAACACCTCCGGCCCGCACGTGCACCTGGAGATCCGGGTCAACGGCAACCCGATCAACCCGCTGACCTGGCTGCGCGCGCACGGCCTGCGCCCCTAGCCACCCCTTCCACGAAGAAGCCCCCGGCGTCGCCGGGGGCTTTTCCGTTGTACGCGTGGGTTGTGACGATTCGTCAGGACTTGCGCACTAGAGCTTCTCCACGGGCGCGTAGCGTAGCAGCAGACGCTTGGGCGACCCGTCCCCGAAGTCGATGGTGGCCTCGGCCTTGTCGGCCAGCCCTGCCGTCGCGACCACGGTGCCCAGGCCGAAGGTGTCGTGGGTGACCCGGTCCCCGACCGAGAGCGCGACGATCGGCTTGCTCGGGCCCGCCTGCGCGCGGCCCATCGGCCGCGCCGTGCGCGGACCCCGGGCGAGGGCCTGCAGCGGGGTGCGGGTGGCGGTGCGCCGCCAGTCCATCAGGTTGTCCGGCATCTCCTCCACGAACCGCGACGGCGGGTACCACTGCGGGGCGCCCCAGGCGCTGCGGACCTCGGCCCGGGTGACGTAGAGCCGCTCCTGGGCGCGGGTGATGCCGACGTAGGCCAGCCGGCGCTCCTCGGCCAGCTCGACCGGATCCCCCAGCGAGCGCATGTGCGGGAAGATCCCGTCCTCGCAGCCGGTGAGGAACACGACCGGGAACTCCAGGCCCTTGGCGGTGTGCAGCGTCATCAGCGTGACCTGCCCGCCGCTCTCGCGGACCCCAGTCTCGGAACTACCAGCGTCGGCGTCCGGCAACTGGTCGGAGTCGGCGACCAGGGCCACCCGTTCCAGGAAGCCCGCGACCGAGCCCTCGGGGTTGGCCTCCTCGTACTCGCGGGCCACCGCCACCAGTTCGCCGAGGTTCTCGATCCGGGTCTCGTCCTGCGGATCGGTGGAGACCTCCAGCTCGTGCAGGTAGCCGCTCTGCTCCAGGATCGCCTCCAGGACCGTCGAGGTGCCGGTGCCCGCCTCGACCAGCGTGGCGAGCGATTCGATCAGGTCGTTGAACGCCTTCACCTGGGTCAGCGAGCGCGTGGCGATGCCGTAGGCCTGCTCGGGCCGGCGCAGCGCCTGCGGGAACGAGATCCGCTCACGCGAGGCGAGGGCGTCGATGCACGCCTCGGCCCGGTCCCCGATGCCCCGCTTCGGGACGTTGAGGATGCGGCGCAGACTCACCACGTCCTCGGGGTTGGCCAGCAGGCGCAGGTAGGCCATCGCGTCGCGGACCTCCTTGCGCTCGTAGAAGCGCACTCCCCCGACCACCCGGTACGGCATGCCGACCCGGATGAACACCTCCTCGAAGACCCGGGAGGCGGCGTTGGTCCGGTAGAAAACCGCCACGTCACTCGGCTTGGCCAGGCCGGCGTCGGAGAGCCGGTCCACCTCGGCGGCGACGAAGGAGGCCTCCTCGTGCTCGTCCCCGGCGACCCAGCCAACGATCTTCTCGCCGGCGCCGGCGTCGGTCCACAGGTTCTTCGGCTTGCGCTCCGGGTTGCGCGCGATCACCGCGTTGGCCGCGGACAGGATGGTCTGGGTGGAGCGATAGTTCTGCTCCAGCAGGATCACCTTGGCATCCGGATAGTCCCGTTCGAACTCGGCGATGTTGCGGATGGTCGCGCCGCGGAAGGCGTAGATCGACTGATCGGCGTCGCCGACCACGCAAAGCTCGGCGGGCGGTAGTTCTGATGGGGCGTCATGTCCGTCGATGGCCTCGGTGCCGCCGACCAGCTCCCGCACCAGCACGTACTGGGCGTGATTGGTGTCCTGGTACTCGTCGACCATGACGTGCCGGAATCGGCGCCGGTAGTGCTCGGCCACGTCCGGGAACGCCTGCAACAGGTTGACCGTGGTCATGATCAGGTCGTCGAAGTCGAGAGCGTTGGCGGCCCGCAACCGCTCCTGGTACATCCGGTAGCACTCGGCGTAGGTGGTTTCCACCGGGCCCGTGGCGCGCGCGGCGTAAGTCTCCGGGTCGACCAGTTCGTTCTTCAGGGAGCTGATCGCGTTGGAGATCGCGCGCGGGGTGAACCGTTTCGGGTCCAGGTTGAGGTCGCGCACGACCATCCGCATCAGGCGCTGCTGGTCGGTGTCGTCGTAGACCGAGAACCCGGAGGTGAATCCCAGCCGCTTGGCCTCGAAGCGCAGGATCCGCAGGCACGCGGAGTGGAAGGTGGACACCCAGTGCGGCGCGGCCGAACCGACCGCCTCCTCCACCCGGTGTTTCATCTCCCCCGCGGCCTTGTTGGTGAAGGTGATCGCGAGGATCTGCGACGGGCGCACCTTGCGCACCGTGATCAGGTGCGCGATGCGCCGGGTCAGCACCCGCGTCTTGCCCGACCCGGCGCCGGCCACGATGAGCAACGGTCCGCCGGAGTGCTCGACCGCCGCCCGCTGGGCCGGGTTCAGCCCGTCGAGCAGTTCCTCCGCGCTGAGCGCGAGCGCCTTGCGGGCGGCCTCGGGGTCGGGCACGTCCCTGGGCGCGACCGGCGGCGTCTTCTCCACGCGCGGGGTTGACGCTGTGACACCAGAGCGACCGGGGGAGCCGGGCATCGGGAGGTCGTCGAAGAGCGTGTCCATGCTGGGCCCGAGTCTAGGCGGCAGCGCCCACAGCGGCTCAGGTCCAGGCGTAGGCGATCACGGCATTGGACGCGGCCAGCGCGAAGGCGCCGTAGAACAGCGCCGGCGGCAGCGGATCACGCTTGCGGGTGGCGTGCACCAACCCGGTCACCACGAACGCGATCAGCAGTTTCACCGCGACCTTGGTGTGGTCGAGGTCGCGGTCGTCCGCCTCGTTGACCCCGACCAGCAGCAGGCCGGTCAGGAGCTGAATGCCGACCATGTGGAAGATCACCGGCGAGAAACGGCGGGTACCGCCCATCAGCTCCAGCCCGAAGCCACCGAGCAGCACGGCCATTCCGCCGACGTGCAGGACCAACAGGGCGATTCGCAGCGCATCCACGGGGGGCGACTCTAGATCAGGCGCCGTTCGCTGGCCCAGCGGCTCAGCTCGTGCCGGTTGGACAGCTGCAACTTGCGCAGCACCGCGGAGACGTGACTCTCCACCGTGCGGTCGGAGATGAACAGGTCGCGGGCGATCTCGCGATAGGTGTAGCCGCGGGCGATCAGCCGCAGCACCTCGCGCTCCCGGGTGGTGAGCAGATCCAGTTCCGGGTCGACCGCCGGCATCGGGCCGGCCGGCCCGCCGGGCCCGGCGAAGGCGTCGAGCACGAATCCGGCCAGGCGCGGGGAGAACACCGCATCGCCGGCGGCCACGCGACGGATCGCGTCGGCCAGTTCCGGGCCGGTGATCGATTTGGTGACGTAGCCGCGGGCGCCGGCCCGGATCACGCCGATCACGTCCTCGGCGGCGTCGGAGACCGACAGCGCGAGGAACCGGATCTCCGGTGCGGCCGCCAGTACCTCCCGCAGCACGGTGGCCCCACCGCCGCCGGGCAGGTGCACGTCGAGCAGGACGACGTCCGGGCGGTGCGCCAGGGTCATGGCGACGGCGGAGGCGACGTCCTCGGCCTCCGCGACCACGAGTACCCCGCCGGTTTCTCCGGCCACGGCGTCGAGCTCGGCCCGGACGCCGGTCCGGAACATCCGATGGTCATCGACCACGACGACCCGCAGCGGTGAGCTCACGACTGTCCCACTCCCCCTTGGCCCAACCGCAGCTCGACCTCGGTGCCCTCACCGGGGCGCGACCGCAGGATCGCGCGGCCGCCATGACGTTCCATCCGGCCCACGATCGAGTGCCGCACACCGGCCCGGTCCTCCGGCACAGCGTCGGGGTCGAAGCCCGGGCCCCGGTCGCGGATGTAGACCGTGGCGGTCTCGCCGTCGACCTCGGCGTAGACGTCGACCGTGGTCCCGGCGTGCACGGCCGCGTTCACCATCGCCTCGCGGGCGGCGGCGAGCAACGCGCGGCGCGGCTCGTCCAGCGCTGCGTCCCCCACCGTCACCACCTCGACCGGGAAACCGTGCTGGTCCTCGATCTCCGCCGCCACCCGGCGCAGCCCCGCCGTCAGGGTCGAGACCTCCTCGGCCGCGGCCCGGTCGCTGTAGAGGAAGGTCCGCAGGTCGCGTTCCTGCCCGCGGGCCAGCCGGACCACTTCGCGCGGGTCGTGGGCCTGGCGCTGGATCAGGGCGAGGGTCTGCAGGACCGAGTCGTGCAGGTGCGCGGCGAGGTCGGCGTGCATCTGCGAGCGCAGTCGCTCGGCCCGCTCGTCAGCCAGCGAGCGCCAGAGCCGCAGCAGCCACGGACCGACGATCAGCGCAGCACCGCCCACCAGCACCGCCCCGCCGAGCAGACCGCGACGGGCGGTGTCGGCCCCACCGGCCAGCAGCAGGAACGAGGCCAGGCCGAGGCCGACCAGCACGGCGCCGGCGACGAACCGGGCCACCCCTAGCCATCGGCGCGCGCGCGACACGGTGGCGGAGTCGGCCGGGGCCGCCTGGTCGGCCTGGTACCAGACCACCGCAAGGCCGGCCACCACCGCGATCGCCGGCCAGAGCACCACCCCGTCCACACCGAAGCCGGTCTGCTGGGCCACCCACACCGCGCCGACCCCGACGGCCAACAACGCAACGAGTTGCCCGATCGACTCGGGCTCGGAACCGGGCCGTGGCAGGCCACGGAAGCCGCGGCGGGTCGCCGCCGCCAGCCCGGGCGGCTGCGCCGCGGCAAGATTGCCCACCTGCGGGATGAGGATCCAGAACGCGCCGTAGAGCACGACCCCGAAGCCGCCGACCGCGGCCAGCACCGCGAAGGCGATGCGGACGTGCAGCGGGTCCAGCCCCAGGTGATCGGCCAGGCCGCCGGCCACGCCGGCGACCATCCGGTCCTCACGCCGACGCCGGTAGCGGGCGCGCGGCGACCCATCGACGGCCGGGCTCAGCTCGGCGGTCGTGTCCAGGCCCAGGGCGCGCGCGTCCACAGGAGGGATCGTCACACGCGGGGGTGCCCCCGCACATCGGGGACGGTCTCAGGGTTGTCTCCGGGTACTTCCCTGATGTCCGCGACCCCCTCCTGCGAACATCCTCGATGTCATGACAGATGACTCGCACGACTTCGCCGCCCAGCCCGGGACCCCCGGGACCGGGTCCACCGCTCCGGGGTCCACCGCTCCGGGGTCCACCGCGACCGCGTCCACCCCGACTCCACCCCGCGCGCCGGGGCCCCGCCGATTCCGCCGGAGCAAGCAGGACCGCACCCTCGCGGGCGTCTGCGGCGGCCTGGCCGAATCGCTCGGTATGGACCCGGTGATCGTCCGGGTCCTGATGGTGGTGCTGACCT
Source organism: Sporichthya sp. (assembly GCF_013815995.1). Lineage (GTDB taxonomy): Bacteria > Actinomycetota > Actinomycetes > Sporichthyales > Sporichthyaceae > Sporichthya. Next base: position 6,003 of record NZ_JACDFE010000143.1, on the reverse strand, counting down.
TCTTCGGCGGGGCCGGCCTGGTCGTCTACGGCGCCTGCTGGCTGCTGATGCCCGAGGACGACCGCGAGTCCTCGCTGGCCGAGCAGGCGATCGCCCGTGGCCGGACCGGCGGGCTCAACGCCTGGCCGGTGCTGGCGCTGGCCGGGGTGCTGGCGCTGGTGGTCGTACTCGGTGCCGGAACGATCATCGATGACCGCGGGGTGCTGCTGATCGCCCTCGTCGTCGTGGTCGGAGTCCTACTGGCCCGCCGGGAGAACGATGCGCCACCACAGGCAGGTGCCCCACCAGCGCTCGCACCGAGCGAGCCCTGGGCAAGCACTGCGCCCACCATGAGCAGCTGGTCAACCACCAGCAGCTGGCCGCCGGCCCCGACCACCGAGACGACGGCGCTGCCCCCGCTGCCGCCGACCGAGCCGGCTCGGACATCTACTGGCAAGGCCCCGCGCTCGATCCTGGGCCGGGTCGCGTTCTGCGGGGTGCTCCTCGCCCTCGGCGTGCTGGCCACGATCGACCTGATGGGCGCCGACGTGCCCGCGTCGGCCTACCCGGTGGTCGTGGTCGCCGGCGCCGGCCTCGGCCTACTCATCGGCGCCCGCTACGGCCGCGGCCGTTGGCTGATCGCGCTCGGCATCCTCGGGGTCCTGGCGCTGCCGCCGACCGCGTTCGCCGATGAGTGGCAGGGCGGCTGGGTCGACCAGGGGGACCGTCAGATCGTGCCGGTCGACGCCGCTTCGGTGCAGCCGAGCTACGAGTACCGAGGGGGACGGGTCCGCCTCGACTTCGGCGCCCTGGACTTCGCCGGTCGCGACGTCCGCACCGAGATCCGGGTAGGCGCCGGCGACCTGTTGATCACCGTCCCGGCGACCGTCAACGTGATCACCGAGCTCGACCTCGGGGCCGGGTCCGCGGAGATCTTCGGCGAGGAGCACGACGGGATCGGCGTCGGGGTGGAAGAGCGTGACGATGGCACGGACGGCGCCGGCGGCGGCACCCTGACCCTCGACGTCGAGCAGGGCATGGGCCACATGGAGGTGCGTCGTGCAGCGGCATGAGACCGATGCGGTGTCCGTGACCTTCGCCCTGATCTTCCTGGGCATCGTCAGCGCTTGGCTGCTGGTCGCGGCCGGCGGGGCCGACGTCGCGGGGCTGCGCTACTTCTTCCCGGTGCTCCTGCTGGGCGCCGGCGGGGCCGGCCTGATCTCCTCCCTGCTGCGCGGCCGGCGCGACCGGGCGTAAGTTCTCCCCCATGACCGTCCACGCCGTGCGCAGCGCCGTGGACGGTCATGACCACGTCCCGCAGGCGAAGGGCAACATCCTCGACGTGCTGATGCTGCAGTTCCACGTCATCGCGGCGGTGTTCTGGCTGCTCAGCTGCCTGCTGGTGGCCCTGATGGCGGTCCCGGCGCTGCGCAAGCTGCCGTCGACCGGCTTCCTGCACGAACTGCAGGTCCGCCGCGAGCTGGTCACCGGCGTGCTGTGGGCGACGTTCGCGGTGACTCTGGGCTCCGGGACCTACCTGCTGTTCCAGCAGGCGGCCTACGACCCGCCGTTCTCCGCCGGGGACTTCGACGAGCTGGAGGCAGTCCCCTACGGGCTGCCGTACTACTACGCGCTGTACGGCAAGATCGCGCTCTTCCTGATCATGGGTGCCGCCTCGCTGGTGCTGTCCATGGAGGCCAACCGGGCCGCGCAACGCTCCGAGGCGTGCGGTGGCCCGGCCGAGTCCGAGGCCGGCTTCGACGACGACGAGGACTGGCTGGACGAGGAGGTCCTGCCTGACGGGGTGCCCGCAGCGCCGCGCGGGTCGTCCGCGGTCGAGGCCGAACCGGTCGAGCCCGTCGAGATCGGCGCCGGCGGCACCCTGCAGGCGACCCGCGCTCCGGCCCCGCGGACCTCCAAGGCCACCCTGTGGGCATCGGTGGCCACCCTCGCGGTCGGCGCCGGCGGGATCGGCTTCTGCGTCACGCTCATCAAGTACTTCCACGAGCTGGCCCGCGCCGCCGTGGTCTACGAGCAGCTCCGCCGGCGCTGAGCGCTCTTCCGCCCCGGAAATCGGGAGTGCGACGTCGGTCCCCGGCGTTACGTTTCGCATGACCCACGCCCGGGGTCGTGATGCAGGGAGCGCCGCATGAGCATGGAAATGACTGCGATGTCGCAGATGTGGCGGTCGATGCATACCGACCCGGAGGGTGAACGCCGCTCGTTCTCCCGCGCCACGGCGCGACGGATCCTCGGCTTCGCACGCCCCTACCGGCGCGCGCTGATCATTTTCGCGTTCCTCAGCGTCCTCTCCGCCGTACTGACGGTGGCGACGCCGTTGCTGGCCGGCCAGGTCGTCGACGCGATCGTGGAGAAGAAGTCGGACTCCCTGGTGATCGGCCTGGCCATCGCGATCGCGGTGATCGCGGTCGCCGACGCCGTGCTCGGTGTGATCAACCGGATGATGTCCTCCCGGATCGGTGAGGGCCTGATCTTCCAGCTGCGCACCGCCGTCTACGACCACGTGCAGCGCCAGCCCGTCGCCTTCTTCATGCGCACCCGGACCGGAGCGCTGGTCAGCCGCCTGAACAACGACGTGATCGGCGCCCAGCGTGCGTTCGCCACCGTGCTGTCCGGGGTGGTGTCCAACGTCGTCACCCTCGTGCTCACCCTCGCGGTGATGATCACCCTGTCCTGGCAGGTCACCCTGCTCGCCCTGGTGCTTCTCCCGCTGTTCGTCGTCCCCGCGCGCAAGGTCGGCGGCCGACTGGCCGACATGCAGCGCGAGGCCGCCGGGCACAACGCGGCGATGGGCACGCAGATGACCGAGCGCTTCTCCGCCCCCGGCGCGACGCTGGTCAAGCTGTTCGGCCGCCCGGAGGCCGAGTCGGCCGAGTTCTCCGCCCGCGCCGGGCGGGTGCGCGACATCGGCGTGCGCTCGGCGATCGCCCAGTGGATGTTCGTCAGCGCGTTGACGCTGGTCTCCGCGCTTGCCCTCGCGCTGGTCTACGGCCTCGGCGGCTACCTCGCGCTGCACGACCACATGCAGCCCGGCGCCGTGGTGACTCTCGCCCTGCTGCTGACCCGGCTCTACGCGCCGCTGACCGCACTGGCTTCCGCGCGCGTGGATGTGATGTCCGCGCTGGTCAGCTTCGAGCGGGTCTTCGAGGTGCTCGACCTCGAGCCGCTGATCCGCGAACCGGCCGACCCGCGGCCGCTGCCGGCCGGTGCGCTCGGGGTGGAGTTCGAGAACGTGCACTTCGCCTACCCGGCGGCGGACAAGGTCTCGCTCGCCTCCCTCGAGGACGTCGCGACGCTGGACACCCGCGGCGGCGTGGAGATCCTGCACGGGGTCTCGTTCTCCGTCGAGCCCGGCCGGATGGTCGCGCTGGTCGGCACCTCGGGGGCCGGAAAGTCGACGCTGGCGACGTTGATCCCGCGGTTGTACGACGTGGACTGCGGTTCGGTGAAGGTCGGCGGCGTCGACGTTCGCGAGGTCTCCTTCACCGACCTGCGCGGAGCGCTCGGCATGGTCACCCAGGACGGCCACCTGTTCCACGAGACCATCCGCTCGAACCTGATGCTGGCCAGCCCGGACGCGACCGAGGACGAGGTCTGGGACTCGCTGCGCCGGGCCCGCCTCTTCGACCTGGTCGACTCCCTGGCCGACGGGCTGGACACGGTCGTCGGTGAGCGCGGCTACCGCCTCTCCGGTGGAGAGCGTCAGCGCCTGACGATCGCGCGACTGCTGCTGGCCAAGCCGCGCGTGGTGATCCTGGACGAGGCGACCGCGCACCTGGACTCCACCTCGGAGGCCGCAGTACAGGAGGCTCTCGGCGAAGCCTTGGCAGGGCGCACCGCGATCGTCATCGCGCACCGGCTCTCCACCATCCGCGCGGCCGACGAGATCCTCGTCGTCGAGGGCGGCCGCATCGTCGAGCGCGGCACGCACAGCGCGCTGCTCGCAGCCGGCGGCCGCTACACCGAGCTCTACCGCACTCAGTTCGCCGACGACGCCGCACCCGCCGCCTGAGAATCCTTGCGCCCCCGGGTCGTCGGCCAGGGATCAACGTTGTGACTGGTGGGGCGCTGCGCGGCACGATCGGTGCCTGCGGAGTCACAACGTTGATCTGTGGCCGTCGGCGCCGCCAACCTTCAAGCGGTTAACGGCGAGAGGGCCACCGCCCCCCGCGGTGACCCTCGCGCCGAAACGTGTTGTCGTGCTCAGCCGACCTTGGCGACCTCGCGGCGCCGGGCGATCGGGCGGCCGGTGCCGACCTCGGAGATCGGGACCATCCGCTGCACCGGGATGCTCGCGGTGGCAACCGCGACCTCGGGCTTGCGGCCGACCACGCGGCTCACGTTCACGACGCCGTGAACGGTGCCGACGACGGTCTTGCGGATCCCGCTGAACAATGCGGCCGTCACGTTGTAGGCGATGTACAGGCTCAGAGCCAGGATCAGAACAGCGCCACCGATCAGCACGATGGTGCCGTTGTCGTGGATGGTCCCGTCCTCCGTGGCGAAGGCGGTGTAACCGTCGATGATCTTCTGGATGGTGCCCATGACCCGTCCCTGTGACCTGCCGACTGTCTGCCGGCGAATGTCACTGTGACGGCCCTTGTAGCAGCCTGGTTCCGTTCTCGTCCTCGAACTGCCTTAACGTCCGATACGCCCTCATCCGTTCGTACGATGACCGAAGGGTAAGCCCGCCCTCCGGCGCCGTACTCACCCCTGCGTACCCCGTGTCCACACGACGGGGAAGCTGTCGAAACCGGACAGATCCGACACGCCGCAACGACCAATCCAGGGACGGCCCGGCGACCGAACGGGCGCCGTCTGATAGCCCAGGCCGACCCGCTGCGGTGGCTGCCTGGGTCCCCTCGGCAAGGAGTGTGGCCCGAACATGACTGATGTGGACGTGAATGCGTTCAGGACGTTGATGGAGGAATCGCAAGACCTCCAGGTCGACGCAATGCGTGGCATGAAGGAACCGCTCGACGAGATCGTGGCCCTGGGCCAGGAGCGGCGCGCGAGCACGGAGTACTCCGAGGCCCGTCGGGAGGAAGCTGCGCTGCGCGAGCAGCAGTCCCGTACCGGCCTCTCCCCCGTCGCGGCTGGGCTCGGGGTCCTCGGCGCGGCCGGACTGGTTGTCGCCGGTTCCTCCTCGGCGTTCGCCGCGGAGGACGTCGACGTGCAGGCGCTGCAGACGGCGGCCTCGCTGGAGAACCTCGCGGTCTACACGTACAAGACCGCGCTGACCCTGCCGTACCTGAAGGGCAACGCGCGCCCGATCAAGACCGTGCGCGCGTTCGCCATGATCACGATGACCCAGCACGCCGAGCACGCCAAGGCGTTCAACGCCCGGGTGAAGGAACTTGGCGGCAAGCCGCAAAACAAGAAGAACCCCAAGTACACCCCGATCGTCAACGAGATGGTGCCCAAGCTGAAGAAGGGCGGTCCGCTCGACGTCGTCGAGCTGGCGATCATCCTCGAGGACGTCGCCACCTCGACCTACGTCAAGAACGAGTCCCTGATCTCCGACTCCACCTCACGCCTGCTCTTCGGCACGGTGGCCGGGGTCGAGGCTCAGCACCTGGCCACGCTCTACGCGGTGCGGGCTCTGCTCAAGGCCGGCAAGGAAGAACTGATCACCGTGAAGGCCACCGGAGGCGCGACCAACGCCTCCAAGTTGCCGCGCGCCGCCGGAAACGTCGGCTCTCCGGAGGCCTTCAAGAAGACCGAGTTGGCCAGCCCGCCGAGCGAAGGAGCCGTGAAGTGAGGGACGATCAGATGCACATCAGCGAGGCCGAGCTGCGGGCGATGACCGCAGAAATGGTCGAGATGCACGAGGCGACCTTCCCGGAGATGCGCGAGAGTCTCTCCGACCTCGGAGCGGCGCTGCGCGAGGACGAGCGCGGCGCAGCACGGGGCGCCGAGCGGCGGCGCTTCCTCATCGGCGGCGGCGCCCTGGCTGCGGGATCCCTGCTGCTGGCCGCCACCGGCTCGCGGGCGGCTGCGGCC
>NZ_JACDFE010000142.1 GCF_013815995.1 Sporichthya sp. | reverse complement strand
GCCACCGGAACCGCGGCGCCGGGCCGGTGCGGCAGCGCGCGGCGCAGCACCGCCGGCGGCACGAACGCGGTGATCGAGGCGCTCAGCAGAACCCCGAGCACCAGGAAGGGCATGGCCTGGGTGACCACCGAGACGAAGACCGTCGCCCAGGTGCTGATCGCCGGGCGGTCCAGCAGGTCCGTGACCTCACCGCGGGCCAGCACGGTGCCGGCGAAGGCGACGACGAACAGGGCGACGGTGCCGCCGTCCAGCCCTGCCCCGCCCGGCGCGGGCTCACGTTTCGCGGGCGGCTTCGCAATCTGGTCGACCACCGCTCGAGTTTCTCCCGACCCGCGACTCCTGCCCGGGAGGCGGGACCGCGCGTCGGGGCCGGATTGCGCGCGCCGGGGCGAAGACATACGCTGGAGCTTATTGATAACGGTTCCCATTTCGCTTTAGCGCCAGGGGTGTGTCGCGTGCGTCGGTCAGTCCTTGCCACCGGGGTTTCGGTGCTGCTCGTTCTCGGCGGCTGCGGCTCCGATTCCGACGTCGGCGACGACCCGGGCGCTGCGCCCACGGCCTCCGGCACGCCCGCGGACCAGGTCCAGGTGGTCGCCGCCACCGACGTCTACGCCGACATCGTGCGGACGATCGGCGGCGACCTGGTCGATGTCCAGGCCCTCCTCTCCTCCGACAGCGGCGCCGACCCACACAGCTACGAGGCCACTGCCCGCGATCAACTCGCGGTGAAGGAAGCCGACCTGGTGATGGCCAACGGCGGGCACTACGACGAGTTCCTCACCCGCGCCCTGGACGCCGCGGGCGGCGAGCGCACCGTGCTGACCGCAGTCACCGAGGCGAACCACGAGGACGAGGGCGAAGCCGTGGCGGCCGGCAGCCCGGCCCCGCACGACCATGGCGAGGATTCCAACGAGCACGTCTGGTATGACCTGAAGGCCATGAACGTCCTCGCCACCGGAATCGCGGGAGCGCTGGCCGCGCTCCGCCCGGCCGACAGCGCCGGCTTCACCGCCCGGGCCGGCGCGTTCCAGACCGAGCTGTCCGACCTGATAGACCGTCAGGCCGCGATCCGGGAGAAGCACGGTGGGCTCGCGGTCGCGGTGACCGAGCCCCTGCCGCTGTTCCTGCTGAACGACTGCGGGCTGGTGGACAAGACCCCGGCCGGGTTCAGCGAGGCCATCGAAGAAGGCACCGACGTCCCGGTGCGGACCTTGCAGGAGACCCTCGACCTCTTCGCCGACCATGCCGTCGAGGTCCTGGTCTACAACTCCCAGACCACCGGGCCGCAGACCGAGCGGGTGCAGGACGCCGCCGAGGACGCGGACATCCCCGTCGTCCCGATGTCGGAGACGCTCCCCGCCGGGCAGGACTACCTGAGCTGGATGCGCGCCAACCTGGATGCCCTCGAAGGAGCTCTCGAGGAGGGGCCGGCATGACGCTCACCGAGGCGGTCGCGCCCTCTAGGGTCGCGGATGTGTCCGCCGTCCTTTCCCTGCGGGACGCCTCCCTGCACTACGGGGAGCGTCACCTCTGGGAGCACCTCGACCTGGAGCTCGCGCCCGGTGAGTTCCTCGCCGTGCTCGGGCCGAACGGCGCGGGCAAGACCAGCCTGCTGCGCGTCGTCCTCGGCCTCACCGCGCTGACCGCCGGCCACGTCGAGATCGGCGGGCTGCCGGTCAGCCGCGGCAACCGTCTGGTCGGTTACGTGCCGCAGCACCACGCACTGAGTTCGGCGAGCGGGCTGCGGCCGCGGGACCTGGTGCGCCTCGGCGTGGACGGGCACCGTTGGGGTCCCGGGCGGACCCCCGGCGCGCGGGCCCGGGTCGACGAACTGCTCGCCGCGGTCGGGGCGACCAGCTACGCCGACGCCCCCCTCGGCCTGCTCTCCGGCGGCGAGCAGCAGCGGGTGCGGATCGCGCAGGCGCTGGCCACCGACCCACGACTGCTGCTCTGCGACGAACCGCTGCTGTCCCTGGACATCGCCCACCAGCAGGGTGTGGTCGCCCTGCTCGACGCGCGCCGGCGCGAGCACGGCACCGCGGTGGTGATGGTGACCCACGAGATCAACCCGATCCTGCCGGTGGTGGACCGGGTGCTGTTCGTGGCTCCGCACGGAGTCCGTCTCGGCACGCCGGGCGAGATCCTCACCTCAGCTGTGCTGACCGAGCTGTACCGGACGCCGGTCGAGGTGGTCCGGACCTCGAGCGGAATCGCCATCCTCGGGCTGCACACGCTGCCCGAGCACTAGCTCCGGACGGGTTCAGGTCGCCGAGCCGGCCGCTTCGAAGAGCTCGGCCTCAGCCGCCTCGAAGTCGGTGTCGGTCATGATCCCGGAGTTGCGCAGCACCTCCAGGCGGTTCAGCCGCCGCTGCAGGTCCGGCGGCAGGCTCACCGGGGTCTGCGGCCCGGCAGCGGGCTCCTCGTCAGAACGCTCGGGCACGACCACGCCGGCCGGGGGTGCGGGGATCTCGCTGAGCGTGTCCGCCAGCTCGGGGAAATCGGTCTCCGGCAAGGACTTCCACTCCGGCATCTCGACCTTCATCGAGAAGTCCGGCATCACGAACCCAGCCATCACCGAATCGGCGGGCGCAGGGTCGAAAACCACCGGCTCGGCGAACACCGGCTCGGAACGCACCGACTCACAGACCTGGGCCGGGATGACCGGCGCGACGGCAGCGAGCGGGACGACGACTGGCATCGGGGCCACCAGCGCAAGGATCGAGGGGTCGGGCGTCAGGATCAGGGCGTCGGCGGCCAGGGCGGCGATCAGCTCGGCGACCCGCGGCGCGTCGATGCTCGGCAGCTTCAGCTCGACGTACGCACCCGCCGCCACCAGCTCGACGGCGGTGAGCAGCCGGCCGACCTTGCCCGTGGTGACGGCGGTGACCAGGTGCAGCGGAATGACCTCGGGCGCGAGGGCCTGCGAGCCCCGGCCGGAGCGGACCACCTCGAGGCGGTCGTCGAAGACGCGCAGGTAACCGGCCCGGCCCTCGATCCGGCAGCTGAACGTGCCCCGGCCGGACATATGCCCGTTATCGCCCATGAGTGATCCCCTGTCCCCCGACTCGCGGCCCCCGCCGCGCCGGCGCTGCAATGAAGCGGCCCCACTTGCATTGAAGCGGAGCCGCGGGGACACGGCCACGGGACAAAGCGGACGGCAGCAGATTTCTCCCGCCCATTACCTTTCACCTGTGCGCATCTCGACCTGGAACGTGAACTCGGTCAAGCAACGGGTCCCCCGGCTGCTCCCCTGGCTCGATCAGCGGGCTCCCGACGTCGTCTGTCTGCAGGAGCTCAAGCTCACCGAGGAGGCGTTCGGTGAGCTGCTCGGCGCCGAACTGGAGGCCCGCGGCTACGCCTGGGCCGCCCTGGGCGAGAAGAGCTGGAACGGGGTCGCGATCCTGTCCAGGGTCGGGCTGGAGGACGTCGAGGCCGGATTGGCCGGCGGGCCCGGATTCCCGCACCAGGAAGCACGTGCGCTCGCCGCGACGTGTGGCGGTGTGCGGGTGCACTCGCTCTACGTGCCCAACGGACGGGTGCCGGACTCCGACCACTACGCCTACAAGCTGGAGTGGCTCGAAGCGCTGCGCGAAGCAATCGCGAAAGGCCCGGCGGACGCCGTGGTGTGCGGGGACATGAACATCGCCCCGGCCGACGCGGACGTCTTCGACCCGGCCGCCTACGTGGGCCACACCCACGTCACCCCGCCGGAGCGGAATGCCCTGAATGCCCTGGTCGGCCTCGGCCTGCGCGACGTGGTCCGCGAGCGCTGGCCCGACCAGCAGGTCTTCACCTATTGGGACTACCGGGCCGGCATGTTCCACAAGAACCTCGGGATGCGGATCGACCTGATCCTGGCCACCGCCCCGGTCGCCGACCGGGTCCGGGCCGCCTGGGTGGACCGGCAGGCCCGCAAGGGCACCGGCCCGTCCGACCACGCTCCGGTGATGGTCGACCTGGACACCGCACCGGACGGCGACATCGGCCCGATGATCCCGCCGCCTTCGGCCGGAGCCCCGCGCGGGCGCGCCAAGCTGCCTCAGTCGGAATGACCGATCTGGTGGGATGTATGCGGTGATCAGCCGGGATGCATCACAAGGCGGAGGAGGAAGCGGCCGCGGGCTTGTTGTCGTCACCGGCCGCGCTCGCGGCCGCGGGTACTCTGCGCCGTCCCACCCGCGACGACGACAACGCAGTGAGGCGCCCGGCTGGCGCCGCAGACACTGTCTTACGCTGACCTGCGCAGTTAGACCCCCGGAGGAGCGCCCCGTGCCCGACGATCTCGTCCTCGCTGCCGAGTTCCCGACCGCGACGACCGCGGAATGGCGGGCGTTGGTGGCGAAGATCGTCGCCAAGTCCGGCGCGGAATTCTCAGCTGATGCCCCCGAGCAGGTCCTGGCCTCGGTCACCGCCGACGGCATCCCGATCGAGCCGCTCTACCTCGCCGACCCGGCTCTCGAGCTCGGACTGCCCGGCCAGGCCCCGTACACCCGCGGCCGGAGCGCGAACGGCAACCGGACCGGGTGGGACGTGATCGCCCGCCAGGCGCACCCCGACGCCAAGGTCGCCAACGAACAGGCCCTGGAGGACCTGGCCGGCGGGGCGAACTCGCTCTGGCTGGTCCTCGGCGAGGGCGGCACCCCGATCGCTGAACTGGGCACGGTGCTCGACGGGGTCCTGCTGGACGTCGCCTCGGTCACTCTCGACGCCGGCGCCGAGGCCCTCGCGGTCGGCAACGCCTACCTGGCGATGGCCCTGGAGCAGCGGGTCCCCTTCGAGGCCATGACGGGTTCCATCGGGATGGACCCGATCGGCGTCCTGGCCCGGACCGGTGAGACCAGCCTGGAGCGGGAAGACGTCCTGGCGATCAGCGCCCTGGCACTGAAGGTCGCCTACGCCTACCGGAACATGCGCTCGATGACGGTCGACGCCCTGGTCTTCCATGAGGCCGGGGCGACCGACGCCCAGGAACTCGGCGCCGCGCTCGCCACCGGCGTGCAGTACCTGCGGCTGCTGACCGAGGAAGGCATGCCGACCGGGGTCGCGTTCTCCCAGCTCGAGTTCCGCTACGGAGCGACCGCGGACCAGTTCGCGACGATCGCGAAGCTGCGCGCCGCGCGGCGCTGCTGGTCGCGCGTCGCGGAACTGTCCCGACTGGACGGCCCGACCGCGGGACAGCGCCAGCACGCGGTGACCTCCTGGCCCATGACGACCCGTCAGGATCCGTGGACGAACATCCTGCGTGGCACGGTCGCCGCCTTCGGCGCCTGCGTGGGCGGCGCCGACTCGATCACCGTGCTGCCGTTCGACGCTGCCCTCGGGCTGCCCGACCCGCTGGCCCGCCGGATCGCGCGCAACACCCCGAACCTGCTGGTCGAGGAGTCACACATCGCCAAGGTCGTCGACCCGGCCGGCGGCTCCGGCTACGTCGAAGCCCTCACCGAGGCACTGGCCCAGGAGGCCTGGAAAATCTTCACCGAGATCGAGGCCGGCGGCGGCATCATGACCGCACTGACCGACGGCTCGCTCGCCGACCGGATCGCCGCCGCCCGCGAGGCCCGGCTGGCCGCGGTCGCCGACGGCTCCGAGACCGTGCTCGGCGTCAACGCATTCCCGCCGGCGGGTGAGACGTTGCTCGAACGGTCACCCGCACCGGAGCCACCCGGCGGCGGGTTGCCCCGGATCCGCTGGTCCCAGGCGCTGGAGGTTTCCGATGGCGGTAGGTAAGCGACCGGTCGTCGTGCCGGGCCACGACTGGCGGATCCGGCGTCTGCCGATCCTGGAGAGCTTCGCCGAGGAGGAGCTGGGCGGAACGCCCGAACCGATTCGCCAGCGCTACCGGGACTCCTTCACCGCCGAGGCCGGCGAGTCCCCGGACGGGGCCGCCTGGGCGACCCCGGAGGGCATCGAGGTCAAGCCGCTCTACGGCGCCGGCGACCTGGCCGGGCTGGACTTCTTGGGGACCTACCCGGGGATCGCGCCGTTCCTGCGCGGGCCGTACCCGACGATGTACGTGAACCAGCCGTGGACGATCCGGCAGTACGCCGGGTTCTCCACCGCCGAGGAGTCCAACGCCTTCTACCGCCGGAATCTGGCGGCGGGTCAGAAGGGCCTGTCGATCGCGTTCGACCTGCCGACCCACCGCGGTTACGACTCCGACCACCCCCGGGTGCCCGGCGATGTCGGCATGGCCGGCGTCGCGATCGACTCGATCTACGACATGCGCACGCTCTTCGACGGCATCCCGCTGGACACGATGAGCGTGTCGATGACGATGAACGGCGCCGTGCTGCCGGTGCTCGCTCTCTACGTGGTCGCGGCCGAGGAGCAGGGGGTGAAGCCGGGCCAGCTCACGGGGACCATCCAGAACGACATCCTCAAGGAGTTCATGGTCCGCAACACCTACATCTACCCGCCGACCCCGTCGATGCGGATCATCTCCGACATCTTCGGGTTCACCTCCCGGCACATGCCCAAGTTCAACTCGATCTCGATCTCCGGGTACCACATCCAGGAGGCCGGGGCGACGGCCGACCTTGAGCTGGCCTACACCCTCGCCGACGGCATGGAGTACCTGCGCGCGGGCGTGGAGTCCGGCCTGGACATCGACGCCTTCGCCCCGCGGCTCAGCTTCTTCTGGGCGATCGGCATGAACTTCTTCATGGAGGTCGCCAAGATGCGGGCGGGCCGTCTGCTCTGGGCGAAGATCGTCAGGGACTTCGGGGCCAAGAGCGACAAGTCGCTCTCGCTGCGCACGCACTGCCAGACCTCGGGCTGGTCACTCACCGCGCAGGACGTGTTCAACAACGTCACGCGCACCGCCGTCGAGGCCATGGCCGCCACCCAGGGCCACACACAGTCCCTGCACACCAACGCCCTCGACGAGGCCCTCGCCCTGCCGACCGATTTCTCGGCCCGCATCGCGCGCAACACCCAGCTCCTGCTGCAGCGGGAGTCCAACACCACCAAGGTGATCGACCCGTGGGGCGGCTCGGCCTACGTCGAGCGGCTCACCCACGAACTGGCCACCCGCGCCTGGGCGCGGATCCAGGAGGTCGAGGCCGCGGGCGGAATGGCCAAGGCCATCGAAGAGGGCATCCCGAAGATGCGCATCGAGGAGGCGGCGGCCCGCACGCAGGCCCGCATCGACTCCGGTACGCAGACCGTGGTCGGGGTCAACAAGTACCTCGCGCGCGGGGCGGACGACATCGAGGTGCTCAAGGTCGACAACGCCTCGGTGCGGGCCCAGCAGATCGAGAAGCTACGCCGGCTGCGCGAGGAGCGCGACGAGACCGCGTGCCAGGCCGCGCTGGAGAAGCTGACCTGGGCAGCCGGGCAACCGAGCGGCAACAGCGACGACACCAACCTGCTTGCGTTCGCGATCGACGCCGCCCGGGCCAAGGCCACGGTGGGTGAGATCTCCGACGCCCTGGAGAAGGTCTACGGCCGCTACGCCGGCGCGATCCGTACGATCAGTGGCGTGTACCGCGCCGAGGCCGGGGCCAACCCCAAGGTCGCCGAGGTCCGTGAGGCAGCGTCAGAATTCGAGACCGCACACGGGCGCCGGCCCCGCATCCTGGTGGCCAAGATGGGCCAGGACGGACACGACCGCGGCCAGAAGGTGATCGCGTCGGCGTTCGCCGACCTCGGCTTCGACGTGGATGTCGGCCCGCTGTTCCAGACGCCCGAGGAGGTCGCGCGCCAGGCCCTCGAGGCCGACGTGCACATCGTCGGGGTCTCCTCGCTGGCCGCCGGTCACCTCACGCTGGTGCCGGCCCTGCGGCAGGCGCTCGTCGATGCCGGGCGCGCGGACATCATGATCGTGGTCGGCGGCGTCATCCCTCCGGGCGACTTCGCCGAACTGCGCGAGCTCGGCGCGGCCGCGATCTTCGCCCCCGGCACCGTGATCCCGGACGCGGCGCTCGAACTCATCCAGGCCCTGAACGCCGCCGCCGACGTCGCCTGAGATGAAGGTTGACGTCGGCGACCTCGCCGACAAGGTCCGAGCCGGCGAGCGGGCGGCGGTCGGGCGTGCGATCACGCTGGTGGAGTCCACCCGCGCCGACCATCGCAAGCTCGCCGGCGAACTGCTTGATGTGCTCACCCCGCAGGCGCAGGACGTCCGCCGCATCGGCATCACCGGCGTGCCCGGGGTCGGCAAGTCGACCTTCATCGATTCCCTCGGCACCTGGCTGACCGGGCGCGGGCACAAGGTCGCCGTGGTCGCGGTCGACCCCTCCTCGCAGCGCAGCGGCGGATCGATCCTCGGCGACAAGACCCGGATGGCGCGGCTCGCGGTGGACGAGAACGCCTTCATCCGGGCCTCCCCCACCGCGGGGACGCTCGGCGGCGTCGCCCGGGCCACCCGGTCGACGATGGTCGTGCTGGCCGCGGCCGGCTACGACGTGATCCTGGTCGAGACCGTCGGGGTGGGTCAGTCCGAGACCACCGTCGCGCAGATGACGGACAGCTTCCTGCTGCTTGCGCTGGCCCGCACCGGAGATCAGCTGCAGGGCATCAAGAAGGGCGTCCTCGAGCTCGCCGACGTGATCGCGGTGAACAAGGCCGACGGGCCGCACGAGATCGAGGCCAAGCGGGCCGCCCGCGAACTCGAGGGCGCGCTGCGGCTGATGGGCACCAACGAGACCGGCTGGAACGCCCCGGTCCTGACTTGCTCCGGGCTCACCGACGCCGGCCTGGACGAGGTCTGGGACGGCCTGGAGTCCCACCTGAAGTACCTGCAGACCGGCGGTCGCTTCGAGCGGCTGCGCGCCGAGCAGCAGGTGGCCTGGATGTGGGCCACGGTCCGCGACGACCTGGACTCCCGGCTCCGCTCGTCGGCGGACGTGAAGAAGCTGCGCGCCGACCTGGAGGCCGCGGTGCGCTCCGGTGAACTCTCGCCGGTGCACGCCGCGGACCGGATCGTCGCGGCTTTCCTCAAGCCGTAGCGTCAGCCCTGGTAGAAGGGCATGTCGAAGGTCGAACCGTTCAGGCCGGCGAAGATCGTCACCGTCGACCCGGGCGCCGCGACCGGCTCGATGTGCTGCAGGTCGCCGCTGCTGATCGTGATCCGGAACGCGTGCCCGGCCGCCAGCCGCCAGTGCGTGGGCCAGAGTTCGACGGTGTAGTCCGCGGCCTGCCCCGGGCTGACCGGCACGGCGCTGCCGTGGCCGAAGCGGTGACTGGCCCGCAGCCAGCCGGTCGTGATCACCGTGGAGTTGCCGTCGGGACCGACGTCCTCCAGGCGCACCACGAGCACGCCGTCCGGCGTGGAGAACGCGGCCTTGAGGTGCGCCACCGGGGCGCCGGCGAGGACCACGTCACCGGCGGAGGGACCACCGTTGAACTGCACCCGCTGGGTGTCCTGGATCGCCTGGCTGTTCAGCGGGTACTCGGTGGAGTTGTAGAGGCCGTGCTCCAGACAGGCGCAGCCGTTGTCGAACGGGTTCGCGGTGTAGGTGAACTGCGTGGCCACCGCCGCGCCCTGCGGGCCGGCGAGGGCGAGCACGCTGGGCTTGCCGGTCGGGAAGTCGTTCATCTCGAACCAGCCGCCGGTGCCGCGCGGCATCATCCAACTGGTGACCTTCGAGCCGGGCAGCGGGGCGTCCTGACGCCCCATCAGGATCCGGTCGAAGAACGCCAGCGTGCCGCGCTGCGCGGCGTCGAACTGCGGAACGCCGGGGAGGAACTCGGCGTGCGCGCCCGGCAGCATCAGCAGGTAGCTCTGGTCCTTGGTGCCCTGGAAGTTGCGCACCGTGCCCTCGGGGAACAGGTCGTTCCAACCGCCGATGTGCAGGATCGGGATCTTCGTCTTGTTCGCCGCGCCGATGTCGACGGCCAGCGACTTCCAGTAGCTGTCGTAGAGCGGGTGCGAGGCGGCCCGCGTCTCGAAGTCCGCGTACTGCGGCAAGGTCGCGAGCGAGACGTCCGGACCCTGGTCGGGAATCGAGGTGCCCCAGGTGAAGTACGGCCACCAGCGCAGCGTGGTGCCGCGGACTCCACCGGGGTAGACCATCTCCCGGTACAGGTCCTGGTAGGCGACGACCGGAACCGCGGCCTTGAGGTGCGGCGGGTTGGTGGCGACCGCCTTCATCGTCGAGATGCCGCCGTAGCTGATCCCGGTCTGCCCGACGTTGCCGTTGCTCCAGGACTGGACGCCGGCCCACTCGATGAGGTCGTAGTTGTCCCGCGCCTCCTGCGCCTCGAACGGACGCCAGGTACCCGCCGTCCCCCCGGATCCGCGCGGCGAGCAGGACAGCGAGACGTACCCACGCTGGGCGAAGTAGTCGGCCGTCGCAATCACGGGCTGCAGCGCGCGGTACGCGAAGTAATTCGCGACGATCACCGGTGCCTTCTGGGAGGTCGGGATCCCGCCCCGCGCCGGGCGGATGAGGGTGCATCGCATCTGGGTGTAGTCGCGCATCGGCACCCGGACCTCGGTGCTGACCGTCTGGTACTGGGGCAGGCGGTCGTAACCGAGCCAGATCGGGGTCGCCCCGGAGACGGCCGGCGCACTGGCAGAGGCATCCGCGGACCCGGATGACACCAGGGCGGAGCCCGCTACCAGGGCCAGGGCGCACGCGGCGCCCATCATCCGACCCATACGTGGCATGCGTCCCCCGCCGTCCTGAAACGTCTGCAATATCCGGGAAGTGTCCATAAGTCCGCTGCAGGCTACCTACGGGCCCTGTGCGCTTGAGGACTAATCGTCCGAACGAGGGCAAGAGTTACTCTCCCCGAGTGATGCGGGAGTGGCCCCTGGTCGGCCGCACCGAGGTGCGGCGGGGATGAAGGGGGATCGTGGCGAGCGACGATGACCTCCGTGGCTTTCGCCTCCTGTTCGTGTGCACCGGCAACGTGTGCCGCTCGGCCTTCGCCGAGCTGATCACCGCCCACCTGCTCGCCGAGCGCGTCGGGTCGGAGGTCCGGCGGTTCCAGCTCGGCAGTGCCGGCACCCAGGCGATGGTCGGCGAGCCCATCCAGCCGGATGCGCGGCGTGAGCTCGCGCCGTGGAAGCTGGACGGCGCCTACGCCGACCGGTTCTCCGCCCGCCAGCTCACCGCGGCGATGATCGAGCAGGCCGACGTTGTACTCACCGCCACGCCCGAGCACCGGGCCGCCGCGCTCACGCTCTGCCCGCAGGCGCTGGCCAAGACCTTCACCCTGCGCGAGTTCGCCCGCCTGGCCGCCGCGGTCGAACCGCAGGAGCTGCCCGCGACGCCGGTCGAGCGCGCCCACGCGCTGGTCGCCCGGGCCAGGTCCCTGCGCGGGAAGGTGCGGGCGGCCTCGCCCGCGGACGACGCGATCGTGGATCCGATGGGCCGAAGTGCCAAGGTGCACCGGCAGGCGGCCACGCTGATCACCGACGCCACCCGGACGATCGTGGAGACGATCGCGCTCTAAGCGTCGATTCGTGGCCCCAGCCTGCTGCTCAGATAACGTCTTTGAACACCCTCGGATAACGGCATTCGACAGCCACGCATAACGGCATCCAGGGGTAGGTCAGGGTGGGAGATCGCTTTCGCGCCGGCTACCGGCTCCACACCGGCCCCGGCGCGGCTCGTCTCGACGACCGGCTCGCTGCTCGGACTGGGCGGAATGGGTCGGCGTCACCGCGGTGATGGCACGAAGTGAACTGAATGCGGTGTGCGCCGGCGCGCCCCGCGGGCCAAGGACGTCGCGTGTGACGCGCGTTACCCTCGCCGAGTGATGCGGGAGTGGCCCCTGGTGGGGCGCACGGAGGTCCTCCGGGCGCTCCGCGAGGCCGTGGTCAGCCCGGGCGGACGCGGGCTCGTGCTGGCC
>NZ_JACDFE010000324.1 GCF_013815995.1 Sporichthya sp. | reverse complement strand
GCCCGGCGCTGCGGGTCACGGTGCGCCGCGCCGACGGCCGGCCGCTGCCCGCGGCGACGGTGACGCTGCTCGACTCCGCCGGCCGTCAACTCTCCCGCGCGGAAAGCGACGGCAACGGCGTCTCGGAGTTCCTCTCCGCCTCCGGTGGCGAGTTCCTCCTCGTGGTTCGCCACGAGGGCTACCTGCCGCAGGCCCGGACGGTGCTGTTGCAGCAGCAGCCCGCTCCGACCGTCGAGGTCGAGGTCCTGGTCCCGGGCGCGGCTCGCCTGTCCGGTGTGGTCACCAACGCCACCGGTCGCCCGGTCGAGGGCGCGCTGGTCACCCTCACCGGCGTCGACGGCGCAGTCGCGGCCAGCACCCGCACCGACGCCGAAGGCGCCTACGACCTGGTCGACCTGACCGTCGAGGACGGCACGCTCGCGGTGTTCGCTCCGTCCGGTCGCCCGATCGCCATCCCGGTCACCATCCCGCCGGGCGGCAAGGTGCGCCAGGACGTCGAGGTGCGCGGCAGCGGGGTGGTCTCCGGCACCGCCCAGACCCCCGAGGGCTGGCTGATCGCCGACGCCCGGGTGAGCCTGCACGCCGACGGCGTCGAGGTTGCGGTCACCCGCACCGACGCCGACGGCGCGTACAGCTTCCCGGGCCTGGACACCGGCAACTACACCGTGGTCGCGGTCGGGTACCCGCCCTCGCAGACCGAGGTCGTCGCCGGAAACGGCGAGACCACCGCGGAGCCGCTGACCCTCGCCCACGACGACTGACCCGCCGGTACTCCAAGGCGCGGCCCCCGCTCGCCCAGGCAGAATGGACGCCATGAGCGCATCGGTGGTGTCCGTCAACGTCGGCCGGGTGGTCGACACCCCGGGCAGCCTGCTGGGCCGCACGGGCATCGACAACCGCGCCATGTCCGCCCGGGTGCGCGCGCACACCACCGGCCTGGCCGGTGACGAGGTCGCCGACACCAAGCACCACGGTGGTATCGACCAGGCGGTCTACGCCTACCAGCGCGAGGACCTCGACCGCTGGGCCGAAGAGCTCGGCCGCGAACTGCACGACGGCAATTTCGGGGAGAACCTGACCACCCGCGGGGTCGACCTGGCCGCCGCCGTCATCGGGGAGCGTTGGCGGATCGGCAGTGCGGAGTTCGAGGTCTCCTCCCCGCGCACGCCCTGCGGCACCTTCAAGAACCACCTGGACAACCTGCGTGGCTGGGTGAAGACCTTCACCGCCGACGGCCGGCCGGGCGCGTACCTGCGCGTGCTGGTCGAGGGTGAGGTCGGGGCCGGCGACGAGATCGTCGTGCTGCACCGCCCGGACCATGGGGTCACCATCGCCGAGGTGTTCCGGGCGATCATGACGGAGAAGACGCTGATGCCAGGCCTGCTCGACGTGCCCGAGCTGCCGGCGAAGGTGCACGACTGGGCCCGCGAGTACGTCGGGGCGCAGCCGGCCTGATGGCCGGTCAGCCGCCTTCTGGCGAGCCGGTCCCCACCGACGGCGCGCTGCCCGGCGCGGCGCTCGCCGGACTCGGGGAGCGACCGTTCGGCATCTACCTGCACGTGCCCTTCTGCGCGAGCCGCTGCGGCTACTGCGACTTCAACACCTACACCGCCACCGAGCTCGGGCCCGGTCTCTCCCGGGACGGGTACCCGGACCTGGCCGCGGCCGAGATCCGGTTCGCCGCCAAGGTGCTCGCCGCTCGCGGTGCGGTCCCGGAAGTGTCGACGGTGTTCGTCGGGGGCGGAACGCCCACACTCCTGACGCCCTGTCAGCTCGGCGGCATGCTGGCGGTGGTGCGGGAGGAGTTCGGGCTCGCCCCGGACGCGGAGGTCAGTGTCGAGTCCAATCCGGACAGCGTCGACGGGCCGGCCCTGGACGCCCTGGTGGAGGCCGGGTTCACCCGGATCTCCTTCGGCATGCAGAGCTCGGCGAACCACGTGCTCGCGGTCCTGGACCGCACGCATACGCCGGGCCGGGCCGCCGAGTGTGCCCGCTGGGCCCGCGCGGCCGGCTTCGCCGGGGTCAACCTCGACCTGATCTACGGCAGCCCGGGGGAGTCCGACGCCGACTGGGCGGGCTCGATCTCCTCGGCCCTGGACGCGCAGCCGGACCACATCAGTGCCTACGCGCTGATCCTCGAGGAGGGCACCCGGCTGGCCGCGCAGGTGCGACGCGGTGTTCTGCCCGCCCCGGACGACGACGTGCTCGCCGCCCGCTACGAAACGGCCGACGCAGCCTTCAGTGCGGCCGGCCTGTCCTGGTACGAGGTCTCCAACTGGGCCGCGTCGCCGGCGGCGCGGTGCCGGCACAACGAGGGGTACTGGGCCGGCGGGGACTGGTGGGGTATCGGGCCCGGCGCGCACAGCCACGTCGGCGGCGTGCGGTGGTGGAACGTGCGCCACCCGCGCGACTACGCGTCCCGGATCGGGGGCGGGCTCAGCCCGGGCGCCGGGCGGGAGCTGCTCACCGCCGCCGAGCGCGACCTGGAACGGGTGCTGCTCGGCATCCGCCTGGTCGAAGGGTTTCCGCTGGTGGACCTCGACGAGGCCGGCCGGACCGCCGCGGTGCGGGCGGGCGCGGACGGGCTGCTGGAACCGGCGGCGTTGGACGCCGGCCGTGCGGTGCTGACCCTGCGCGGCCGGCTGCTCGCCGACGCTGTGGTCCGAGAGCTGACCTGAGCGAACGTCAGATCAGGGCGTCAGACCCGGAGGATGGGCAGGGCGAGCGGGTAGTGGCAGCGCTCGCCGTAGCGCGCCGTCATCGCTGCCCGCACCGTGAACAGGAACCAGTACACGGTCAGCAGGACGATGATCGCGGCCGTCGCACCCGAGGCCCAGTCCGGACCACTGTCGTCACCGCGCCGGGCCAGCGACGCGGTGGTGATCAGGCTCGCCAGCCCGACGAGTCCGACGGTGATGTTGAAGTTCACCGCGGCCACGGCGTGCCGGCGGACCGTCAGGGAACCGCGCGAGCGCAGCCACAGGACCAACAGGGGACCGACGAACCCGAGCCCGAGCGCCATGCCGGGGATCGACGCGAGGTGTGCCCCCGCCGCCCAGCGCCGCTCGGATTCGGTGGGCACGCGGGCTCAGTCCGGCAGGGACGGATCGCCGGCGGTGACGAAGTCGATGAGCTCCTCGACCCGGCCCAGCAGGGCGGGCTCCAGGTCGGTCCAGCCGCGGACGGACCCCAGGATCCGCTTCCACGCTGCGTACGGCTCCAGGTGCCAGCCGAGGGCGTCGATCACGCCCTCCTTCCAGGGCTGTCCGCGGGGCACCTCGGGCCAGGCCTCGAACCCGAGCACCTGCGGGCGCACCGCCTGCCAGACGTCGATGTAGGGGTGCCCCACCACCAGGACGTGCGCGCCGCGGGCCTGGGCCGCGAGTCGGCTCTCCTTGCTGCCCGCGACCAGGTGGTCGACCAGCACTCCGAGGCGGCGGCCCGGCCCGGGGGAGAACTCACGCACGATCGCGGGCAGGTCGTCGATGCCCTCGAGGTACTCGACGACGACGCCGACGCCGCGCAGGTCGTCGCCCCAGACCTTCTCGACCAGTTCGGCGTCGTGCTTGCCCTCGACGTAGATGCGGCTGGCCCGCGCGACCTGCGCGCGGGCGCGGGGCACGGC
>NZ_JACDFE010000141.1 GCF_013815995.1 Sporichthya sp. | reverse complement strand
CCCCTCGGTCGCCTGCACAGCGACCGTGAGCTCGGTGATCCGCCGGGCCCGCTCAGCCGCGGCGTCCCGGCACTGCTCCAGCGCGGAGTCCGCCGCAGCGACGGGAGCGGGAACCGAGACAGCGCCGGCGTAGGCCTCCGCGACGCCGAACGCCTCGACGAGCGCGGTGTAGCCCGTGGCATAGCGCCCACCGCCCGCCGGCGCGGCCACCACCGGCCCGAACAGCGGAGCAAGGTCGGCGTCGGAACGGGTGCGCCGGCGTTGTACGGCCGCGCGGCGCTCGGTCAGGGAGGGCAACTGTTCAACCAGGTCGTCGATCGCGGACAGGGCCTGCGCAGGGGTGCCGTCCACGGACGCCCGGCGCACTGCCAACGCCAGCGCCGGCGCGAGCACCCGCGCGACCGAGGCGTCGTCGAGGTTCTTGTACAGCGCGAACAGAGCGCCCCGCGTGCTGTCCGCCACGGACTGGGAATGCGCACGCGTCACCCGCGAGCCCGGGACCCAGCGGACACGGTGGCCCAGAAGATTCAAGCGCCAGCCCAGGTCGAGCGCGGCACCGCTCCCGAGCGCGTCGTCGTACCCACCGACGTCGGCAAAGGCGTCGGCACGGATCACCAGCGCCGCCACCGAGGCGTAGAGCACGTCCACCGGCGCAGCGTCGGCGCACTCTCCCTCGGGCACGTACCCCTCCCCGAACCACGTCATGGCCGCGCCCGCGTACTCGACCGCGCCGCCCGGATCGAGCACCGTGCTGGCCACGCAGGCGATCGACGGATCGCCGTCCAACGCTTCCACCGCGGCGACCAGCCAGTCAGGGTCAGGGATGGCATCGACGATCAGGGCCAGGTGCTCGCCGCTCGCGTGGGCCGCTCCGACGTTGCCTGCCCCGGCCGCACCCGCATCGGCCGGGGACTCGACGATCTTGGCTCCTGGGTTCTCCCCACCAGCCGTCATCGTGACGCCCTCGCCGATCGGCCGGACGCAGATCACCTCGCGGCGCTCGACCGGCCAGTTCAGCCCGTCGAGCCCTCGAACGTGAGCGGCCGCCTCGTCGGCGCCGCCCTGAGAGACCGTCACAATAGAGACCAGGCCCGGGCGCGGCGGGACGGCGGATCGGCCAGGCATCGCTGCTCCTCAGGGTCGGTCGCCGCTTCACCGACGCAGCCGGGCCGCGTCGTTCGGCCATGGCCGACAGGACTGAAATTCTAGGGCGTACCGGATCACCGATCGGAGGGGCACGTGGCCAGAAGCGTGGGCCGGCTGCTCCGGCGGGAGAGACCGGCGGAACCCGCGGGCGACCGCGCACCCGCCTGCGTCGTTCTCGTGATGCACAAGGAGGCCCGGGCGACCGTCCGCACCCTCAACCGGCTCGCCGACACGCGCGATCCGGAGCAGCCGGTCGGGATTCTGGTGGTGGCGAACGGGTCTCCGCCCGCGACCATCGCGGAGGTCAACGCCCTCTGGGCGCGACTCCCGGAACTGGAGCTGCTCACCTTGCCCGCGCGGCTGGACAGCCGGGGCGCGCTCGCCAGGGCTCTGGAACAAGCCACTGCGGAGGTCGTGGTCGCGCTGAGCCCCGGGGTGGAGCCGCAGCCGGGGTGGCTCCCGCCGCTGCTCAGAACCCTCGATGATCCGGCGGTCCTCGGCACCGCACCGGTGCTGCGGGCCCTGGACGGCACGCTGGTCTCGGCCGGCTCCGCCTTTCCGCCCGGAGACGCGCCCCAGCCGTTCCTGGCGGGCTTTCCGCCGGCCGACGCGGCGTTCCTCGCAGAGCACCCGCTCAGCGCCGTCCACGGCCCCGCGGTGGCCTTCCGCACCGCGGACCTGGCCGCACTGGGCGGTCCACGCCCGGAGACCGGGGACGCGCTGGGTTGGGCCGACTTCTCGCTGCTGCTGGCCGCCACCCGTTCCGGCCACTTCCGGACCAGCCTGCAGTCCTCGGTCGTGGTGCGGAACCCGGCTTCACCCAGTCCCCAGGAGCGTGCGCGCTTCACCGCCCACTGGCCCGAAGGGCCCGGCGACGACGTCGAGCTGTGGCGCCGCGCCGGGTTCGCGGTCACCGGCCACGATGCGGATGGCACGCCGGAGCTCCGACGGCTGCCCGTGGCGGTTCGTCAGGGGGTGCCCTGCCTGCGATGGGCGGTGAAGAACCCGGCCACCGCGCTGAGCCGGGGCGAGCAGTGGGGCGACACCCACTTCTGCCGCCGGCTGGCCGAGGCGCTGCGTCGCCTGGGCCAGGCTGTCGCTATCGATCACCGCGAGGCCTTCGACCGGCCCACCGGCCAATTCGACGACGTGACGCTCGTGGTCCGCGGCCTCAGCCCCCACACCCCGACGCCGGGCGCAATCAACCTGGCCTGGCTGATCTCGCACCCCGAACTCC
The DNA here is from genome assembly GCF_013815995.1 of Sporichthya sp. Classification (GTDB taxonomy): domain Bacteria; phylum Actinomycetota; class Actinomycetes; order Sporichthyales; family Sporichthyaceae; genus Sporichthya. The sequence goes on along the minus strand of NZ_JACDFE010000141.1, from coordinate 9,458 downwards.
TGACCGCGAACGAGGCGGCCGCGTACGACCGGGTCTTCGCCGCGGGGCCCGCCTGGGCCGAGCAGCGCTCCCGGGAGTGGCACCTCCGGATCGACCCGCTGCTGCAGGCCACCGACGCCGCGCTGTTCCACCCGGATCGCGCGGCCCCCGATTCCGGGCACCCGGTGCTGTTCGTGGGCAGCGCACGCGAGGGCGGACGCGACATCGTCCGCCAGGCGACCGAGGCCGGTCTGACGGTGACCGCCTACGGCACCGGCTGGGACGGCCACCTCCCCGCGTCGCAGATCGCCGGGGACTACCTCGACAACGACGCCCTTGGCGTGGCCTACCGAGGCGCCGGGATCGTGCTCAACGACCACTGGGCCGCCATGCGCACCGGCGGCTTCGTGTCGAACCGCCTGTTCGACGCTGCGGCTGCGGGCGCTCGGGTTATCACCGACGACGTCACCGGGCTCGACGCCCTGGCCGGGGTGTTCGGTCGCTCGGTCCAGGTGGCGCGCGGCCCGGAGGACATTCAACGCCTGGCCGCCGACCTGGCCGCGTTCGGGGACGACGCCGAACGGCGTGCGGTCGCGGCCCGGGTCCATGCCGGGCACTCCTTCGACGCCCGCGCCCGGGTGCTGTTGGACGCCGCGCTGGAGCTGCGGGCCCGATGAGCAGCGCCCTCAGCCGACCCGCGGATGAGTCAACGGGTCGAGCTGCGGCGGCGGGTGGAACCCCGCCCGCGGCGCCGGGTCGCGCTCCAGCCAGACTGCATCGCCCCGGTCGCCCGCCGGGGACCAGGTGTGGTCGTGCCCGCGGTAGTACAGGAAGCCCAGATCATGTGTGGCGTAGAGCCACCCGCCGGCCGTCCGCACCGAAGCGAGCAGATGCCAGTCGACCGCGCTCGGGGTCGCGCGCCAGCCACCGAGCCCGCGCACGTCCTCCAGCCCGAGCAGCATCGTGCCGCCGGCCAGCCAGCCGGCGGGCGCCTCGGTGGGCGGGGCGGTCCAGCGGATCGTGGTATCCGACCCGTGGAGATAGACGTGATACCCCGTCAGGCCGACGGCGGTCGCGCCCGAGTACGCCCTGGCCAGCACGAGGTCGGTCAAGTGGTGCGGGCCGTACCAGTCGTCGTCGTCCATCTTGGTGAGCAGCTGGCCCGAACACCTCGCCACGCCCGCATTCAGCGCCGCACCGAACACGGTCGCCGCGGGAACCTCGACAAGGACCAGGGGTCGGCTGAATCCGGCTATTGCCTTCTGCACTGACGGATCGTCAGCCGCGAGGCCGTGCAGGACCAGGACGGTCTCGAAGTCCGGATAGTCCTGCCGCTCTATCTGGGCCAGCACAAAGGGGAGGAAGTCCGCCCGGCGGGTCGGGACCAGGACGCTGATCGACGGCGGGGCCACGCTGGGCCGTGCGTGGCGGCGGGCCAGGTCGCCCCAGTAGGCCTCCGGGGCGAAACGGCGCAGCGCCAGCCGCCGGGTCGCCACGGACCACGATTCCCGGTCCGTCGGGTCGGCCGGGTCCCAGTCCACCGCGAACCGCGCGGCGAGATCCTCGCCGAGCGCACCCGCAAGCTCGGGGGTCAGAGGTAGCGGTCGCACCGGAACTCCGGCGCAGGCGAGCTGGCTCAGCGCCCGGCCCAGCAGCGCGGCATCCGCGTCGCCCGTCACCTCGACGCCGGCCCATCCGCGAAGGCTCTCGATCTGATTCTCCGTCAGCCCGGAGCGCGCGTCCCTGGCGCCGGACAGTGCACCGTCGGGCCCGGACACCGAGAGCGTGGGGGCCTCCCCCGCCGAGATGCGCACGGCGCCGACGCCGGCGGCCTCCCGGCGGAACCCGACCGGGGAGAGGACGGAAGTGTCGACCGGAGGCAACCACAGCCGCTCGGACACTGACAGGTGCACGATCCGCGGGTCGGGTTGGGGATGCACCACCGGCCCGACCAGGAAGTCGATCACCTCGTGCTCGACCTCGCGCGCCACCGTCGTCTTCGGCCCGACAAAGTGCGCGGTCGGGTCGCCTGCCGCGAACGCCAGAGCGTCGTAGGCGGTGACGCCCAACCGCAGACCCGCGGACGGTGCGGCCCGCCCGGCCGGCCGGGGTTCCTGGAGCACGGTGCGCAGCACGTCGCGTACCGGCACGGGCCCGGCCAGGCGCACCGAGAGTGCGACGCCGCTGCCCGCCACCTGGTGACGCTCTACCCGCGTCACCTCGGTGCCCGTCACCACGGTGGGGGCGCGCAGCAGGCGGGGCCGGGTGGTCTCGACCACGCCCAGCGTCACGTGCGCGCTACGCCCCGCGCGTATCAACCAGGGCATGACCTGCCGAAGGTCGGCCAGGGACCGGGCGACCACGGTGATTTCCCCGCTCTCGACCCGCTGGTCCTTCTCCTTCAGGTCCCTGGCGGCGATCACCGTGGGCATGGGTCCGGTGGGGCGAACCCGCCCCGCGCGCAGAAAGGCGTTGGCCTCGGCCGGTGTGACGGCGACGAGCACGATGCGGTGGGTCCGACCGGACCCGACACCGGATTGCGTCTGTCGTCGCGGCTCGACCCGGCGGGCGACGTTGCGCCGCACCAGTCGCCGCACCTTGCCCGCCACCTGGCGCGCGCTGGAGGAGGACCCCGTCACGACCGGTCCCCCACGGTCGCCCGGTGCTGCCACGCCTGCCACGCGCTGCGCACCATGTCGGTGAGGTCCGCGCGGGCCCGCCAACCGAGTTCGTCGGCGATCCGGTCCACCACGCCGACCACCTGCGCGGGGTCTCCTGAGCGCCGCGGGCCGACCGCGTAGCTGAAATCCCGACCTGTGACGGCAGCGACGGCGGCCATGACCTCCTTCACGCTCACCCCCTCGCCCCGGCCGACGTTGTAGGTCCGCGCGACGCGCCCCGTCCGCCCATCCAACTGCCTCACCGCGGCTAGGTGGGCCAGGGACACGTCGCTCACATGGACGAAGTCGCGGATGCACGAACCGTCCCGCGTCGGGTAGTCGTCCCCGAACACCTCGGGGGCAATGCCGTTGTCCAGGGCTCGGAAGATCAGCGGAACGAGGTTGAACACTCCGACATCGCCCAACTCGGGCGCACCGGCGCCGGCGACGTTGAAGTAACGCAGGTTGACGAAGCTCAGCTCGCCCGCCGCAGCAAGGTCCTCCAGCATCCACTCACAGATGAGCTTGGTCCGTCCGTAGGGGTTCTGCGGATCCGTCGGCGAGTCCTCGTCAACCTGCTCCTGCACCGGGCTGCCGATCACCGCGGCACTCGAGGAATGCACAATGGCGGCCACGCCGGCGGCGCGCATCGCGGCCAGCAGGCGCTCGAACCCGACGACATTCTCCCGGTAGTACAGCGCGGGATCGTCGACCGACTCCGGGACCGCCTTGCGCGCGGCCAGGTGCAGCACGCCGGAGACCCGGTGCTCCCGGAGCGCGACGAGTATCCGGTCGACGTCGCCGACATTGGCTTCGATAAAAGGGACGTCGGCCGGGACCCGCCCGCGGATCCCGGTGGAGAGGTCGTCACAGACGACGACGTCCACCCCGTCGGCGCGCAGGGCCCGGAGCACGTGGGCCCCGATGTAGCCCGCCCCACCGGTCAGCAGCCAGGTCATGGCCGCTCATGGTAGGGCGGTCCCGAAGGACTACCGACGCCGCCAGACCTTGACCCAGTCCACCTGCATGGTCGCGGGCAGCTTGGCGCTCTTCAGCGCCGGGAGTTCGTAGTCCGAGCTGAGCAGGCTGAGCACCAGATTCACCGGCGAGCTGGAGACGGCGTCGGTGACCTTCAGCGTCTGCTTGCCGTCGATGCTGAAGACGTACGACGTCGGGGTCCACACCACGGTGAAGGTGTGGAAGCCGTCGGAGATCCGGTGGTTGCCGATGATCGACCGGACCTTCGACGCCTTGAGCGGCCCACCGCTGGTCACGAACTTGGTCTGCCCATTCACGACTTTCGGGCGGTGCACGTAGCTGCGCAGCCCGCCGGTCTTGTTGCCGGCCCTGCCGAAGTACTCGATGGTGTCGACCTCGGTACTCGGCGACTGCAGCCAGAACGCACCGTGCGCGCCCTTGGGCTGATGGAACTTGATCCGCGCCGAGAACCTGCCGTAGGAGAACGTCGTGTTCGGCGTGCCGATCATGCCGTTCAGGTACTGCCCGTTCGGGCACCGGTTCGTGACGTTCGGCTTGCGGGAGGCGTCGCGCTGCACGCGCAGCAGGAGCTTGCCGTTCTTGACCGACGCCATGCGGGCATCCGGCTTCGAACAGACGCGTTGCGGCGCCTGCGCGTTGCGGAAGCTCCAGGCCTTGCTGAGCTTGTTGCCATTGAAGTTGTCCGAGAAGACCAGCTTGAACGAGCTGGTCGTGACGGCACCGTCTTCCGACGATGCAGCCCCCGGCGCCGTCGAGACGGCTCCTGCGGAGCCGTCGGTGAAGGCCATCCCCCCACACGCCAGGCCGAGGGCGGTCAACGCCGCCGCAGCCCGCGTCTTCATTTCTGCCATGCGCGCACCCAGTCCACACTCATTGTCAACGGAAGAACATCATCGGTGATTTTCGGGATCTCGTAGTCCGAACTGAGCAAGCTGAGGATGAAATACTGCGGCACCCCGGAGACTGCCTGCGAGGTTCGGAAGGTTTCCTTCCCGTCGATGCGGAAGATGTACTCCTGTGGGGTCCACTGGACGGAGTACACGTGGTAGTCGTCCGAGGGCAGCTCATCCCCGAACACCTCGTCCATGTTCTTCACGTATCCACCACTGCGGATCTGTTTCTGTCCGAGTGGGCGGAAGTGGATGAAACTCGTGAGCGAGCTCTTGTCGAAACCTTCGCCGAAGTACTCACTGACATCGATCTCAACGCCGGTGTCCTTCGCATCGGTCGGGTCGGCGCCGCCCTTGGGGTGCGGCTGCATCCAGAACGAGCCGTGCGCGCCCTGCTCGGCGTGGAACTTGATCCGCGCGGCGAAGATCCCGTACGTGAACGACTTCGTGTTGTCGGTGCCGATCATGGCGTTGAGGTACTGCCCGTCCGGGCACGCTTTCGTCACGTTCGGCACCTTCGCCGGATCGCGCGTGACCGCCAGACGCACGAAACCGCCGCTGACCGTCGTCTGCCCCTCATCCGGCGGCGAGCATGCCCGGTTCGGGGCAATGACGCGCCGGACCGCCCAGTCCGGGCCGAGGGCCTCGCCGAGGAACTCGTCCGCCCACGCCAGCGCGTAGCCCTCGGCCACCGACTTCGGCGTCGCCCCACTGGTGAAGGGCGAGTCCGCGTCGCCGCCCTCGCCGGCTCCGGCCGTGGGCACGTCGGAGGGCTGCACCACGGGTGTGGGCGTCGGCCGCGCGGCCTTGTCGTCTCCTGAGTCTCCGGAGTCCCCGCCACCCCCGCAGGCCGCCAGGGCCGTCAGCGCGGCCATCCCGACCGCTGTCCACAGCCGCGCGCGCTTACGCCGATTCATCCCCGGCCCTTCGTCAGATGGAACACCAGCCAAGGACGATCTTGACCGGCTACCGACACCGAAGGAAGCGCGGCGCGCTCAAGCGACCGGCGGTCCGTCGGTGTGCAGACGGGCAACAGACTGCGCCACATCGACCGTCGAGGCCGCGATGATCGCCAGATCGTGCTCGATCTCCTTCAGCCGCGCCTGCTGGGCGGCGAGGGTGTCCTCGAGCCGGGCGTGCCGGCGCAGCGTGTTCTCGTCGGTCGTGACGCCCTCGACCATCCGCTTGGCCGAACGGTCGATCCGGCGTGACATCCGCGTCTGCGACTGCCACAGATAGACCAGCTGGACCGCGAGGAGCCCGAGCGCAGCGGTGACCGCCGCACCGATATAACCCGTGTCGGTGAGCTCCCCCATCACCACCGCGCCGGCCGCGAGGATCCCGCCGCCGATCAGCGCGACGCCGAGCGTGCGCAGCATTCGGCCGAGCGGAGTCGCGCCACCGGTGCCGCGACGGATCACCGATTCGGCCCAAAGCACCGTCTTGGCGAGCTTGCTGGTCTGCAGTCGCGCGACGGCGTCGCGGGCCAGCCGTTCGGCCGCCCGGGCTCCGCCGAGCTGGTGACGGGTCGTGGAGAGGTTCTCCCGCAGCTTCTCGACCTCGCGCTCGAGTTCGGCGACGCGGTCCCGTAGCGGCCCGACCTGGACCTCGGCGGACTGCCGGCGGGCGGCCTCGCTGGGGTCGAACGGGGTGGGGGGACGGTCCCACAGCGCCTCGCGCCACGACTCCAGGTTCGGCGCCCGGTCGGGATGGGCGCCGCGGCGCAGCCGCAGGCAGGGCACGCCCCACAGGTCCACCCGGTCCACCGGCACCAACCCGCGCAGCGCCGCGGTCCCGTTCTCCGCGAGGTCCGCCCCGCCCGGGTCACGCACGTCGATGAGGACCTGAACACCCTCCGGGGCCGCCGCGAGCACCTGCCGGATCACCCCGGCGAGTCGGTCACCGCGGGTGGGCACCCCGGTAATCGCCACGCACGGCGCATCCGGGCCGGTAACCGCCAGTACGTCGGCGAGTTCCTCCGGGATCACGATGGTGACCTCGTCGAAGGCCATGCCCAGCGTGGCGGCCCTTTCGGCGGTAGGCGCGATCAATAAAGCGCGTGCCGGCAGGTCTGCCGGGGTATGCAGAGAGTGATCGGAGGCCGCAGTCACGCAGAGTCACCTAACCGTGTGCGCACACGCACAGTCCGCTCCTGATGCTAAAGGGCCGATTCAGGGTAGACTCTGCCCGGCCTACGGCGCATCTGACCAGCGATCATGGTACGCCAGTGGCTCCTCCGACATAACGAAACGGTGAATGTCAGGAAGGTCGACCCCCGCGGTCGACCCCGCCGCGAAAGGGTCGATTTGTCCGCCAAGCGCCTACCGTCCGTAAGCGTGGTGATGGCGACCCACAACGGGGCGGCCACCATCGGTGCTGCGGTTCGGTCGCTCGCCCGGCAGACCCTCCCGCGGGACCGTTTCGAGGTCGTGGTGGTGCAGAACGGCCCCGCCGACCACTCCTTCAAGGTCCTCGACGAGGTCTGCCTCGAGTACCCCGATCTGGTCGTGCGCCGCCTGAGCTGTGCGACCCCGGGCCTGGGCCGCGCCCGCAACGCCGGCATGGCGATCGCCCGTGGCGACTACGTCACCTTCGTCGACGACGACGACACCGTCTCGGTCGGTTACCTGGCCGGCCTGCTCGCCTCCAGCGGACGCGACACCGTCGCCGTCGCGCACCTCGCGGATGTGGTCGACGCCGACTCGCCGCCGGACTTCGCCAACCGCATCGCCGTCCAGCTGCCGCACGCGGGCCGCACGCTCTCCCCCGGCGACGTCATGGTCGTTCTCTCCTACAGCGTCGGCAAGTTGCTGCCCACCGGCCCGGCCCGCTACATCGGCTTCGACCCGGATCTGCGCAGCGGCGAGGACATCGCTTTCTACTTGAAGTTCTTCATCGCGTTCCCGTTCAAGGTCCGGCTGTGCCCGATCGAGGCCAACGCGGTCTACTACCGGCGCGTCGTGCCCGGCTCGAACTCGCGCAAGGATCCGTCCTACGACTTCAGCGTCACCCAGCGCCTGGACGTCATCGAGCGCATCGAGGACCTGCGCCCGGCCACCAAGTGGCAGCACCGGGTGGTCGAGTACCGGACGGGTTCGGAGACGGGCGCGGTCAACGACTTCCTGCGCGCCAACCCGTCCCGGCACGCCGGCGTGCTGGCCGACATTCGCCGCCGCGGGCTGGTGAGCATCCCCTACGACCGGCTCAACGCCGGCGTCGCGCGCGATCTCGCCGTGCTCGCCCCCGATCTCGACTCCGAGCCCTGGAACCGCCTGAGCGGCCTGGGCGTGCTGGTGGACCTGGTCCAGGTCGACGGAACCGAGGCGCCCGCGCCGCCCGCGCAACTGGTCGACACGGTGCACCGCATCGGGCTCGACCCGGCCGTGCGCAGCCGCGAGGAGACCCTGACCGTTGTCCAGGACGGCATGGCCTTCCTGACGTCGCAGGACGCCCAGAAGGGCCGCTACGCGCGCCTCTACAGCGGGCCGGGCGGCAACGCTCAGTCGCTGCTGGCTGCCTGGTACAAGGTCCGGCACCCGCAGGTGGCGTGGACCGCTGAGTTCGGTCTGCACCCCGGCCCCGCGAGCGCCGCCCGCGCCCCGCACTCGGACCTGCTCGACATCCTCGCCGATGCCGTCCTCGGCCGCGGATTCGTGCCGCCCGCCCACGACGACCTGCACACCTGGGCCGTCCTCGTGCAGTGCGCGCTCGCCGACACGATCGTCTTCACTGACGAGCTGGCCCGCAAGCGGCTGCTGGACGCCATCGAGATCCCGGCCCTCGCGGCCCGTGTGATGGCCCGCTCGGTCATCGCCCGCGACCACGCGATGCTCGCCGCGGCCTACCAGTCCTGCCGGCCGGACCCGGTCCGGGCCCGTCGCCGCGCCCCCGACTCCCCGGCCGCCACGGTCGCCGTGCCGACGCGCTTCGCCGGCACCCCCGCCTGACCCCAAGGGCAGGAACTCCGCCCCCGGGGCTCGCGCTGGAAGGCCAGAGCTCCCGTCCTTGGCCGCGGTCCGTCGGCGCCGGGTGGGCCGAGGAGGCCTTAAGCCGACCCGCGCGGCGCGAAGCGACGCGCGAGAAGCGAGCGCGAAGCGACGCGCGAGAAGCGAGCGCCAGCGAGCGGGAGGCCTGTGCCGACGAGGCCCACCCGGCGCCGACGGACCCCCGAACAAAGAACCGGGGCGGACGCCGTTCGGCGCCCGCCCCAGGTGGTGCTGAGTTACTGACCGACCATCACTTACCCGTGTAGATCACGAACTGGTTCGGGTCCGGCTGGAAGCCCGACGGCGTGCCGTTCGGGTCCGAGACGGTGTTCGTGGAGGTGTACTTGTACATGAACTCGCGACCCTGGCCGTGTTCGGCGTTCCAGGTCTGGTTCGAACTGTCGCCACCGCGCTCGGCCTTGGTCCACGTGAACCGCTGGTCGAGCGAGGCGTCGGCGGAGTAGATGTCGCCGTTACCGAGCTGCGCCATCAGACGCTCGCGGGTCAGGTTCGGGCCGACCGCCTTCGCGGCGCGCTCGAAGATCAGCGACCCGACGTAGGACGCCTGGACGATGTGGTGGTTCAGACCCTTGTTGCCACGGGCGTACTTGTTCATGGTCGCCATGAACTCCGCGCCCCACAGCTTGTAGGTCGTGTTCGTCCAGTAGCGGTTGACCGGGTGCTTGCCGAACAGCGAACCGAGGATCTCCGCCGCCAGGTGGTTACCGGAGATGCCCTTGCTCGGGTAGTAGCCCTGCTGGGCCGCCTCGACCATGAACTTCGCCATGGTCGCCGGGTTGATCACGTAGTGCACGATGTGCTCGGGGTTGGCCGAACGCATCGCCAGGATCTGCGCCGAGAGCGAGGTCTCGGAGATGCCCACGTCGAGCTTCTTGACCATCTTGCTGCCCGAAGCGTCGAGGACCTTCTGGACCTCGTTGCAG
>NZ_JACDFE010000140.1 GCF_013815995.1 Sporichthya sp. | reverse complement strand
CCCCCCCCCCACGCCCCCGGAGTACCAGCGTCCTGAGCGGAAAGAGCGTCATGCAAAAGATCTTGATCGCCAACCGTGGCGAGATCGCCCGCCGGGTCATCCGCGCGGCGCGCGAGCTGGGCATCCGGACCGCGGTCGTCTACTCCGACGCCGACGCCGACTCCCTGTTCGTCCAGGAGGCCGACGAGGCCGTGCGTCTGGAGGGCACCGCGGCCGCGGACACCTACCTGGTCGCGAGCCTGATCCTGGACGCCGCCGCCAAGGTCGGCGCCGACGCGATCCACCCCGGCTACGGCTTCCTGTCCGAGAACGCCGACTTCGCCGAGGAATGCGTGAAGGCCGGGCTGACCTTCATCGGGCCGCCGCCCGCGGCCATCCGCAGCATGGGCGACAAGGTCACCTCGAAAGAGATCATGGCCGCCAACGGCGTCCCGACCCTGCAGGGCGTCACGGTCACCGACGTCTCTGCCGGCGGGGACGCGCAGGATCTGCAGGCGGCACTGGCCGGCATCGGTCTGCCCGCGATCATCAAGGCCTCGGCCGGCGGCGGCGGGCGCGGCATGCGCATCGTCAACTCGGCCGACGAACTGCTCAGCGCCGTGGAGAGCGCGCAGCGCGAGGCCGTCGCCGCGTTCGGCAACGGCACCGTGTTCATCGAGCGCTACATCTCGCCCTCCCGGCACATCGAGGTCCAGATCGTCGCCGACGCCCACGGCCAGGTGGCCGCGCTGTTCGAGCGCGAGTGCTCGATCCAGCGCCGACACCAGAAGGTCGTGGAGGAAGCTCCTTCGCCTGTCGTGGACGAGGCATGGCGCGCCAAGCTCCTCGAGGCCGCGATCAAGGCCGCGCGCGCGGTGGACTACCGCGGCGCCGGCACCGTCGAGTTCATCGCCGGCAACGACGGCACCTTCGCGTTCCTGGAGATGAACACGCGCCTGCAGGTCGAGCACCCGGTGACCGAGTGCATCACCGGGCTGGACCTGGTGCAGTTGCAGATCGCGGTCGCCCGCGGCGAGGCTCTGCCGCCGGAGGCGATGAACCCCACGATCACCGGGCACGCCATCGAGGTCCGGCTCTGCGCCGAGGACCCGGCCGCGGGCTACCTGCCGGTCTCGGGCACCTTCGACCTGTTCGAGGTCGGTGGCGACGGCATCCGCGTCGACACCGGGGTCGAGACCGGCTCGGAGGTCTCCCCGTACTACGACTCGATGATCGCCAAGGTGATCGCGCACGGCCCCACCCGCAGTGCCGCCGCCGGGCGCCTGGCCGACGCGCTGTCCCGGGCCCGCCTGCACGGCATCACCACCAACCGCGACCTGCTGGTCCGCATCCTGCGCAGCCCGGAGTACCTGGCCGGTGACACCACCACCGACTTCCTGGATCGGGTCGAGGGCCTGACCGCCCCGCTCACCGACGAACCGACGCACCGTCAGCACGCCGTGATCGCCACCATCGCGCTGGCCGCGCGCCGGGCGGCGGACCGCTCGGTGCAGCCCGGCCTGCCGATCGGGTGGCGCAACAACCGCGCCACCCTGGAGATTGTCGAGCTCAAGGGCGAGGGCGACCCGATCAAGGTCGCCTACAACCTGCAGCGCGGCGCCCCGGTGATCGAGGTCGACGGCAAACCGGTGATCGTGGAGATCCACTCCGCCGGCTCTGAACTCGTGGACGCCACCATCGGCGGTGTCCGCCGCCGCTACCGGGTGCACCTGACCGGCGTTGGCGGTCTGGACGGTGCACTGGTCGACGGTGTCGGCGGCGCCTCGGCGTTCAGCGTCGTCGACCCGCTGCCGGCCCCCGGGTCCAGCGTTCCGGCCGGTGGCCTGATCGCCCCGATGCCCGGCTCCGTGGTCCGGGTCATGGTCGCCGAGGGCGACACCGTGACCGCCGGCACGCCCCTGCTGGTGCTGGAGGCGATGAAGATGCAGCACACCATCACCAGCCCCGGCGACGGCGTCGTCACCGCTCTTAACGTGACCGCGGGAACTCAGGTGGAGCGCGGCACCGTTCTCGTTGAGCTGAGCGATCCGGCGGCGGAATAGTCTCTTCCGCCGGGGCACCTGTCCGGGGACTGCCGCCCGGACTCCAAGGAAGGTCACGCCATGAAGGAACTCGTCTTCGCCCGCACACTCCTGCCCGCCTGGCAGCGAGGGGCGGACGAGATCGGCTTCATCAACGCTGCCACCGGTGAGCAGCGGACCTTCGGCGAGCACGCCGACCGGGTTTCCCGGTTGTGCGACGCGGTGTCCACCAAGCTCGGCATCTGCCTCAAGGACCGGGTCACGGTCCTCGGCATCAACAGCATCGAGTACCTCGAGCTCTGGCACGCCGGTTTCCTCGGCGCCTTCGTGGTGAACCCGCTCAACCTCCGGTTCTCCGCCGAGGAACTGATCTACGTCCTGCAGGACGCGGAGACCAGCGTCTGCTTCGTCGACTCCACCTTCGCCCCGATGATCGAGAAGATCCGCGATGCGGCGGGCCTCAAGCACGTCGTGCTGATGGGGGGCGGCGAGGGCGCGGCCGACCTGACCTATGAGGACCTGCTCGCCGGCGCCGACAACGTGTGGCCCGAGGTGCCGGAAGAGGACGACCTCTGCGTCGTCATGTACACCGGCGGCACGACCGGCAAGCCCAAGGGCGTCATGCTCGACCAGCGCGCCGAGGTGCTGAACCAGTACCACATCGCGATGACCGTGCCGTGGCAGCCGAACGACGCCTACATCGTCTCCACCCCGATGTTCCACGGCGCGAGCATGCTCGGTGTCGTCGGCGCGGCGATGTTCGGCGTACCGGTCGTCATCCAGCCGATGTTCGAGCCGGCCGGCTTCATGGCCGCGGTGGAGAAATACAACTGCACGGTCACCGTGCTGGTACCCACGATGATCGGCATGGTGGTCAACCATCCGGAGTTCGCCCCCGAGCGCATCTCCTCCATCAAGCGCCTGATCTACGGCGCCTCGCCGATGCCCAAGTCGCTGCTGGAGAAGCTCCTGGCGATGCTGCCGGACACCGGGATCTACCAGGGCTACGGCATGACCGAGGCGGCCACCGTGCTGACCTTCTTCACCGACGCCGACCACCGCGAGGGGTCGCGCCTGGGCTCCTGCGGCCGCGCCCTCGCCGGCATCGACCTGAAGATCGTCGACGAGGACGGCAACGACCTGCCGACCGGCCAGGCCGGTGAGGTCTACGCCCGCGGTGGCAACTTCATGCAGGGCTACCTCAAGCTGCCCGCCGAGACCGAGAAGGCCTTCCGCGGCGGTTGGTACGCCAGCGGCGACGTCGGCTACCTCGACGACAAGGGCTACCTGTTCCTGGTCGACCGGGCCAAGGACATGATCATCTCCGGCGGCGAGAACATCTACTCGGTCGAGGTGGAGAACGCGATCGGCTCGCACCCCGAGGTCATCCAGGTCGCCGTCATCGGCATCCCGAGTGAGCAGTGGGGCGAGGCCGTGCACGCGATCTGCGTGGTCAAGGAGGGCTCGGCCCTCACCGCCGACGACGTCATCGCGCATGCCCGGACCTCGATCGGCGGCTACAAGGTGCCGCGGTCGGTGGACTTCCGCATCGACCCGTTCCCGCTCTCGGGTGCGATGAAGGTGCTGAAGAAGGACCTGCGCGCGCCGTACTGGGCGGGCAAGGACCGCGCTATCAACTAGACAGCACTGCAACTAGACGATGCTGTAACTAGCGCGTATTCACATGCGGGCCTAGGGTGTACCCGGCAGTAGTAACCGCATGGGAGGACCGCTCATGGTTGCGCAGTCCACGATCGACAACGACGACGTGGAGCGCGTGCTGCTCCGCAAGAGCATCGCCGGGACGGTCGCCCCGTTCGGCGGAACCTACTTCCGCGAACACGCCGCCTCGGGCGAACCGACCCACGAGTTGTGGGCGGCCGTGGTCAAGGGCGGCTTCACCTCGGTCAACCTGCCCGAGGAGTTCGGCGGCGGCGGAGCCGGCCTGTCCGAGCTCGCCGTGGTCTGCGAGGAGATCGCCACCGGCGGTGCTCCCCTGCTGCTGATGGTGGTGCACTCCGCGATCTGCGGCCCCGTGATCGCCGAGTACGGCACTGCCGAGCAGCGCGCCGAATGGCTGCCGCGTTGGACCGAGCCGGATTTCCGGATGTGCTTCGCGATCACCGAGCCGGACGCCGGGTCGAACTCGCACAACCTCTCGCTCCGCGCGGTCCAGCAGCCGGACGGCGACTGGGTGCTCAACGGCTCGAAGATCTATATCTCCGGCGTCGACGAGTCGCAGGCGATGCTCGTCGTGGCCAAGATCGGCACGGACGAGCGCACCGGTAAGGGCCAGCTCGCCCTGTTCATCGTCGACACCGACGCGGCCGGCCTCGGAAAGTCCCACATCCCGACCGAGATCGTGCTGCCCGAGAAGCAGTTCCTGCTCAGCTTCGACGACGTCCGCGTCCCCGCGAGCCGTCTGGTCGGCAACCCCGGCGACGGGCTGAAGCAGATCTTCCACGGGCTCAACCCGGAGCGGATCACCGGCGCTGCGCTGTGCAACGGCATCAGCCGCCACGTGCTCGACAAGGCCGTCCGCTACGCGAACGAGCGCGTGGTGTGGAAGGTGCCGATCGGCAGCCACCAGGGCGTGGCCCACCCGCTGGCCGAGTCCAAGATCCAGCTCGAGCTGGCCCGGCTGATGACCTACCGCGCCGCCGAGCTCTACGACGGCCGCGGCGACGCCGGCGAGGCCGCCAACATGGCCAAGTTCGCCGCCGCCGACGCCGCCATGAAGTGCGTCGACCAGGCCATCCAGACCCACGGCGGTAACGGCCTCGCCACCGAGTACGGCATCGCCCACCTCTGGGGCCTCGCGAGGCTCATCAAGGTGGCCCCGGTGTCGCGGGAGATGATCCTCAACCACATCGCCCAGCACAGCCTCGGCCTGCCGAAGTCGTATTAGGCCTAAGGAGGGCGGCGCAGCCGTGACCGCCTGAGGGACCTAAAGGCGACCCGCGTGGCCGAAGGACACGCAAAAGCGAGCGCCAGCGAGCGGGAGCCCGTCCCGAAGGCGGTTACGGCTGCGGCGACCGACGATCTCAGACCAGCTTGCGCAGGATCTTCTTGTCGCGCTCGCTGTACGGCGGGTAGATCATCTTCAGGTCGGGACGCGAGGGCATGCGCAGCGTCGCCTTGCGGTGGCTGAACGCCTCGTACCCCCACTTGCCGTGGTAGGCGCCCATGCCACTGTGGCCGACGCCGCCGAACGGAAGCTGCGGGGTGAGGACCTGCATCGCGATGTGGTTCGCGACGACGCCGCCCGCCGGCACCTCCTCGATCACCCGCATCTGCTCGGCCTTGTTCTTGCTGAAGATGTAGGCCGCGAGCGGCTTCTCACCGTCGTTGATGAAGGCGATCGCCTCGTCGAGGGAGGTGATGTCGATGATCGGCAGGATCGGGCCGAAGATCTCACCCTGCATCAGCGGAGAACGCCGGTCGGGGTTGAGCACGACCGTGGGCTCCATCGTGGTGGCGCCGGAGTCCGGGTTGCCGCCGGCCACGATGTCCTGGCCCTCCAACATTCCGGCGAGACGGGAGAACTGCCGGTCGTTGACGATCTTCTGCGGGGCCGTGGATCCACCCTGGAACTCGGTGAGGGTGGCCTTGAGCTTGCTGACGAACTCCTCGCGGACAGACTTATCGACCAGCAGGTAGTCCGGCGCCACGCAGGTCTGCCCGGAGTTCAACAGCTTGCCGAAGGCGATCCGGCGCGCGGCGACCTCCAGGTCGGCGTTCTTCGTGACGATGACTGGGCTCTTGCCGCCGAGCTCAAGGATGGCCGGGGTGAGGTGCGGGGCGCAGGCCTCCGCGATCCGGCGACCGATGTCGGTGCCGCCGGTGAAGAAGACCAGGTCGAGACGCTGCTCGATCAGCTTCTGCGTGATCGACGCTTCACCCTCGACGACGATGACCGCCTCGGAGTCCAGGTACTCCGGGATCAGCCGGGCCAGAGCGGCCGAGGTGGCCGGCGCGTGCTCGGACGGCTTGATCACCACGGTATTGCCCGCGGCGAGGGCCCCGATCAGCGGGCTGAGGGTCAGGTAAAAGGGGTAGTTCCACGGCCCGATGACCATGACGGTCCCGAGCGGCTCGTAGCGGTAGGCCGCTTTGCCGGGCAGGACGGTCAGCGGCACGCGGGTGCGGGTCGGCTTCATCCACTTCTTGAGGTGCTTGAGCGCGAACTCCACCTCGCCCTTGGTCGACGCGACATCGCCGAACCACGCCTCGTGGGGCGTGCGGCCGAGGTCGGCGGCGAGCGCATCGGCGATCTCGACCTCGCGCTCGGTGACCAGGCGGCCGATGCCCTCGATCTGCCGCTTACGCCACTCCAGGGGCAGCGTGCGCCCGGTGGCGAAGGTGGCCCGGAGCTTGGCGACGGTGTCGGCTGCCAGTTGGGCCCCCGGGTCCGTGGCGGCGCTCTCGGTGGACCGGTCGGCGACTGAGGTCATCGCATCCATCCTCGAAAATCGGCTGAGACTGTTAATGGTAGATAACTCTTCCGTCATCCTACCGCTGAGTTCTGGCGGTTGCCACCTACGCAGCACCCACGCAGCGTTGACGACAGACGTGATCAGCCGTTAACTTGCCCCATGGCATTGGACAGGGCTGCGGCCTTCAAGACCGATCGACCCCAGATTCTTGCCCTCCTGCACGACCTCAGCGACGACGAATGGGCCGCGCCGAGCAAGTGCGAGGGCTGGGCGGTCCGCGACGTCGTCTCCCACATGGGCGCCGCCTGCCACGGCACGTTCACGCCCTGGGTGCTCAAGCTGCTGGCCGGCAAGGACATCGAAGAGGCCAACAACCGGGACGCCGAGAAGCGGAAGTCCTGGGAGCCGGCCAAGCTGCTGCGCGAGTACGAGGTGTGGGGCAACCGGGTCGCGCCGGCGATGAAGGTCGTCCAGGCGCCGGGCGTGCGCTCGCTGCCGGTCCGGGTCGCCGAGGTCGGCGCCTACCCGGCCAAGATGCTGACCAGTGCCTTTGTCTTCGACCACGGCCTGCACGCGCGGTACGACATCGCCGTCGCCCTCGGTCGGACGGTGCCGCCGCAGGACGAGAACCAACTCGGGGTCTCGCTCGAGTGGATGATGGCCGGCCTGTCGGTGATGAGCGGGGACCGCTTCGACTGGCTGCAGTCCCCCGTCGAGTTCAGCCTGGTCGGCCCGGCCGGCGGGACCTGGACCGTGGCGCCGGGCAAGAAGCGGGTGAAGGTGACCGCCGGCGGTACCCCCGGCGCTGCCGCGACCATCGAAGGCCCGGCCGCCGGCTTCCCGGTCTGGGGCACCGCCCGCGAGCCGTGGCGTGAGGCCGGTGTGGCCATCAAGGGTGACGACCAAATCGGCATCAAGTTCCTGGACTCCATGCGGATCATCTGAACCACAAAGGATCCGACGCAGAACTGACTCTTCGTCAGACTCGCCAAGGCACCCGGCGACGAGGGCCGAAGGATCGATCGTCTCCACCGGAAGGACCATTCGTGGCCGCCTTGATGTCCGAGCTCGTCACCGATCTCGCAGCCGAGACCGAAGTGATCGAGCAGATGTTGGCCGGCCTGCCGGACGATGCCTGGGAGCAGCCGACCCCGGCCGAAGGGTGGCTGATCCGCGACCAGATCTCCCACCTGGCCTTCTTCGACGAGGCCACGATCACCTCGGTGCTGGAGCCCGAACGCTTCACGGCCGAGGCCAAGGCCCACATCGAAGCGGGCATGGACTTCCCGGACCGACTGGCGCGCGAGTACCGCGCCCTGCCGATCCCCGAGCTGCACGCCTGGTTCCGGCGCGCCCGCATCGCGCTGATCACCGAGACCGGGGAGCGCGACCCCAAGGACCGCGTGCCCTGGTACGGCCCGTCGATGAGTCTGGCCTCCGCCGTGACCGCACGGATCATGGAGACCTGGGCTCACGGGCAGGACATCGCTGACGCACTCGGCGTCCTCCGCGAGCCGTCGGTGCGGCTCAAGCACATCGCGCACATCGGCGTCGGGGCCCGGGCCTACAGCTTCGCGATCCGCGAGCTGCCGGTGCCGGAGGTGCCGATCCGGGTCGAGCTCAACGCCCCGGACGGCTCGATCTGGAGCTGGGGCCCGGAGGATGCCGCCGAGCGCGTCACCGGCGACGCGCTCGACTTCTGCCTGCTCGTCATCCAGCGCCGGCACCGGGACGAGACCAAGCTGGAGGTCACCGGCGCCGCGGCCGACGCCTGGCTGTCGATCGCCCAAGCGTTCGCCGGTGCCGCCGGGCCGGGTCGCCCGGCGCCGGTCGCCTGATTCGTCAGCCGCTCCCCGCCAACGAGCAGTCAGTAACTGATCGGGGGGTCTGCGTCCTCGTTCTGGTCAGCGTCCGAGCCGTCGGTGGACTCCGACGAGGTCGACGGTGACGAGGTGGAACTCGGCGCCGCGGAGCCGGTACCGGGGAAGCGCTTGAGGTAGTCCGCGCCGGTCTCCTCGACCGTGTCGGCCGCCTCCTGCGCGCCGGCCTTGTCGTCGGCGCCGCGGACGGTCATCAGCAGCGAGAGCGCGGTGTCGAGCTTGTCGTAGGCGGACCCGTCGTTCGCCTTCACGGTGCCGAGGATGCTCTCCCAGATCGTGAGCAGCCGTTCCTGCGCCTCTTCCGCGGCGGGCTCGTCGACGCCGAGCTTGGCGACCACGTCGGCGGCGTAGCGGTCCAGCTCACGGAAGCCGTCGGCCACCTCGGCCGGCGAGGCCCGGACGTCCTCGGGCTTGAGGTCGCCGAACTCGGTCGGTTCCTGGTTCTCGTCCGCCTTCTTCTCATCGTCGTCGCCGCCGCAGGCGGAAGCGCCGGTGAGCAGGGCGAACGTCAGCGCTGTCGCGGCGAGGAGCCGACCTCTGTACATCCGGGAAGCGTACCCAGCGATCTTGCTCCGGGTGAGGATCAGCGCCGGATCAACGCCGCGCCGAACCGGCCTCGTGCATGCCTCGTAGTTCGCGCTTGAGCTCACGGATCTCGTCGCGAAGCCGGGCGGCCAGCTCGAACTGCAGCTCGGCGGCCGCGGCGTGCATCTGGTCGGTGAGCTGCTGGATGAGCTCGGCGAGGTCGATGGCCGGCATGTCCGCGAGGTCGGCGGCGTGCCGCCCCACCTCGGAGCCGGCCTTGGCGCTGACCTTCGAGGACAGTCCGGGGACCGGCGTCTTGCCGCGGCTGCGCTGGCGGCCCGCTCCCCCGATCAGCTCGGCGGTGTCGGCGTCCTCCCGGACGATCGAGTCGAGGATGTCGCCGATCTTCTTGCGCAGCGGAGTCGGGTCGATGCCGTGCTCGGTGTTGTAGGCGACCTGCTTGGCGCGGCGCCGGTTCGTCTCGTCGATGGCCTTCTCCATCGACGGCGTCACCTTGTCGGCGTACATGTGGACCTGGCCGGAGACGTTGCGGGCTGCGCGGCCGATGGTCTGGATCAGCGACGTGCCACTGCGGAGGAAGCCTTCCTTGTCGGCGTCCAGGATCGAGACCAGGGAGACCTCGGGCAGGTCCAGGCCCTCGCGCAGCAGGTTGATGCCGACCAGCACGTCATAGACGCCTTGCCGCAGCTCGCGGAGCAGCTCGACCCGGCGCAGGGTGTCCACCTCGGAGTGCAGGTAGCGCACCCGAATGCCGAGCTCAAGCAGGTAGTCGGTGAGGTCCTCGGACATCTTCTTGGTCAGCGTGGTGACCAGGACGCGCTCGTTCTTCTCGGCCCGGATCCGGATCTCGTGCACCAGGTCGTCGATCTGGCCCTTGGTCGCCTTGACCACGATCTCCGGGTCGATCAGGCCGGTCGGGCGGATGATCTGCTCGACCACGCCGTCACCCTTGCCGAGCTCGTACGGCCCCGGGGTCGCGGACAGGTAGACCGTCTGCCCGATCCGCTCGACGAACTCCTCCCAGCGCAGCGGCCGGTTGTCCATCGCCGACGGCAGCCGGAAGCCGTGGTCGACCAGGGTCCGCTTGCGGGACATGTCGCCCTCGTACATCGCACCGATCTGAGGCACCGTCACGTGCGACTCGTCGATCACGAGCAGGAAGTCGTCCGGGAAGTAGTCGAGCAGCGTGTGCGGCGGAGTCCCTGCCTCGCGGCCGTCGATATGCCGCGAGTAGTTCTCGATCCCGGAGCAGAACCCGACCTGGCGCATCATCTCGATGTCGTAGGTGGTGCGCATTCGCAGCCGCTGCGCCTCCAACAGCTTGCCCTGCTTCTCCATCTGCGCGATCCGGTCCTCAGCCTCGAGCTCGATGCCCTTGATCGCCCGCTCCATACGCTCCGGGCCGGCCACGTAGTGGGTGGCCGGGAAGACGTGGATGCTCTGGTTCTCGGCGATGACCTCGCCGGTGAGCGGGTGCAGGGTCATCGCGCGCTCGATCTCGTCGCCGAAGAACTCCAGCCGGATGGCGAGCTCCTCGTAGACCGGGAAGATCTCGAGGGTGTCGCCGCGGACCCGGAACGTGCCGCGGGTGAAGGCCAGGTCGTTGCGGGTGTACTGCATGGTGACCAACTGCCGCAGCAGGGTGTCCCGGTCGACCTCGTCGCCGACCGAGAGCCGGACCATCCGGTCCACGTACTCCTGCGGGGTGCCGAGGCCGTAGATGCAGGACACCGAGGCCACGACGATGACGTCCCGGCGGGTCAGCAACGAGTTCGTCGAGGAGTGCCGCAGCCGCTCGACCTCGTCGTTGACCGAGCTGTCCTTCTCGATGTAGGTGTCCGTCTGCGGGACGTAGGCCTCGGGCTGGTAATAGTCGTAATACGAGACGAAGTACTCGACCGCGTTGTTCGGCAGCAGCTCGCGGAACTCGTTGGCCAGCTGGGCGGCCAGGGTCTTGTTCGGCGCCATCACCAGCGTCGGGCGCTGCAGGCGCTCGATCAGCCAGGCCGTGGTCGCCGACTTTCCGGTCCCGGTCGCGCCGAGCAGCACGACGTCCTGCTCACCCGCGCGAACCCGCCGTTCCAGCTCATCGATGGCGGCCGGCTGGTCACCGGAGGGCTGAAAGTCGCTGATGACGCGAAACGGCGCGGTGCTGCGCTCAAGGTCGGTGGTGGGTCGCACGGGGCCCACGGTACGTGCCGGGACCGACAGCGTTTCTGTCACGTGGAATGGGGCAAAAGCGGTACATTGCCGACACGACGGTCAATCCACCCCCAGCTGCGAGGAAACTTCCAGATGCCTAACCACTCGCCGACGCTCCGGAGCGCCCGCCTGGCCGGGCTGGCCTCGGTCGCCGCCCTCCTGGTGCTGCCGATCGCCCTCCCGGGTACCGCCGCCGCCGCGGACGCGCCCGGCAACAACGGCACCCTCAAGGTCCATGAGCCGGGCACACCGTTCGAGCGGAACGCCAGCGAGTCCCAGCAGCCCATCTGCGCCTTCTACCTGGCGGGCTTCAACTTCGACTCCAACCAGGTGATCAGCTACTCGTTCACCGTTCAGGGCGGGGCGAACAGCGGCGACCCCGAGGGGACTCCCGGTTCTTTCACCGCCGGTCCGGACAACGGGCGGCCCCGCGGTGACGGCCGGACTCCGGTGCTCGAGAAGACTGACCACACACTGCCCGACGGGCGGTACAAAGTTACCGTCACTACCACTGACGGCTCGAAGAGTAAAGTGTTCGAGATCAACTGCCCCGGCGGCAACAACCCGGAGCCGCCGGGCACCGTCGGCGGCGTCGGGCAGCCGGACGAGGACGACGGCCCCGGTGGGGTCGGCGGCGTGGACACCGGCGGTGGCGGCCTGAGCGGCGGCGCCACCGACGTGGCGTTCCCTCTGACGGCCATGGCACTCGCCGGCGCGATCGTGGGCGCGCAGACGCTGCGGCGCCGTCGCTCGAACTGAGCTCGGCTGCGTTAGTGATCCTCCGCGCGACAGCCGCCCACCGGGGCTCCCGGTG
>NZ_JACDFE010000139.1 GCF_013815995.1 Sporichthya sp. | reverse complement strand
GGGTAGGCGTCGACCGAGCGCGGCGGGGCGTTGACGGCGGGCATCCGACCGTAGGGCGCGCCCGGGTCCTGCCGGTGCACCGGCGGGAAGGGCCGGTTCGCGGGTGGGTTCGCAGCCGAGTTCCCGCCGGGTCGCACGACAACCGTCGGCGCCTCCGGGGGGTCCTCCGGCGGAGCCGGCTGGGGCCTGAGTTCGTCACGGAACCAGGGCCCCGGGTCGCGGTCGCTCATCGAGCCTCCCTGCCTTCCCGACGAGTCACTCGGCAAAGTACACGCGATTGCTTGGGCGGCGTGGTGGTTGGCGGGCTCACCGTGAGGTGCTTCACGCTGTCCCGGTGACAACTCCAGACGCTGCCGTTTCCGAACCCGACATCCACGCGTACCTGCAGACGCGCAGCGCAGGCCCGTCGGGGTTCTCCCCGACCGGCGAGCGGCTGCTGATCAGCTCGGATCTGCCCGGAAGCTCCCAGCTGTATGCGCTAAAGATGGCCGACGCCCAGCCCGACGGGGTCCCGATCGAGACGTTGCGGCAGGTCACAGCGTTGCCGGAGCCCGCGGGTGGGGGGTATCTGCCGGTGCCGCTCGACGGTCCTGACGGGCTGAGCGACACCGTCCTGATCGGCATCGACGCCGGCGGAAACGAGAAGCACCAGCTCTACCTGCTCCCGGTCGGCGCGGATGCCCCGGCGGCCCCCGTCACTGGACTGGACGCGCTGACCCCGCTGGTGGTTGACCCCGAGCACATCCACCGCTCGGGCGGGGTGACCCGGGACGGCAGCACGTTCGCCTATGCCACCAACCGGCGGACCGGCTCGGACTTCGACATCTGGACCCGCGACCTCGCCAGCGGCGACGAGCACCTGGTCCACGCCCCGGGCGGCTGGACCTGGGCCGGCAACTTCTCTCCCGACGGGCGCTACCTCTCGCTCGGGGCGCTCACCGAGCAGCCCGGCGACTCCACGCTGCACCTGCTGGACCGGACCAACGCGTCCCTGGTCGAGCTCGCCCCGCACACCGAGCCGGCCGAGATCGGCGGCACCTCCTGGCTGCCGGATTCCTCGGCGTTCTTCTTCTCCCACGACGTCGGCCGGGACATGTCCGCGATCGCGCGCGGCACCCCGGACGGGGCGTGGGAGTTCGTGCTCGAGCCGGAGTGGGACGCCGGCTGCGCAGTGGACTGGACAGGGCGTCACCTGCTCGTCGTCACCAATGCCGACGGCCGCACCGAGGCGCGGTTGCACAACCCGGCGACGTTGGAGATCACCGCCGAGGTGCCCCTGCCCGGCACCGGCGTCGCGGGCGGGTTCTCCTTCTCCCGCGACGGGCGCTACCTGTCCTACTCCTACTCCTCGCCGCTGGTTCCCGGCGACGGCTGGCTCTACGACACCAACACCGGGACCTCGACGCGGTTGACGATCTCGCCGCACCAGCTCGACCCGTCGACCCTCGTCGCCCCCGACCTGGTCCGGGTGCCCGCGCACGACGGGGAGTCGATTCCCCTCTACGTCTTTCGCCCCCGCGGCCCCGCCGAGGGGAAGCGGCCGGTCGTGATGATCCTGCACGGCGGCCCGGAGTCGCAGTACCGGCCGTCGTTTGCGGCGCTGACGCAGTACCTGGTCGCCCGCGGCTTCGTGGTGATCGCGCCGAACGTGCGCGGGTCCACCGGGTACGGCCGGCGCTACCAGGCTCTCGACGATGTCGAGAAGCGCTTTGACTCCGTCCGCGACATGGAGTGGATCCACCGCTGGATCGCCGCCACCGATGATCTCGACCCGGAGCGCTGCGCGCTCTACGGCGGCTCCTACGGCGGCTACATGGTCCTGGCCGGGCTGGCGTTCCAGCCCGACCTGTGGGCCGGCGGCGTCTGCATCGTCGGGATGTCGTCGCTGGTGACGTTCCTGCAGAACACAGCGTCCTGGCGCCGGGCCTTCCGCGAGCGCGAGTACGGCTCGCTCGAGCACCACCGCGACCTGCTCGAGGAGCTCTCGCCGATCAACCAGCTCGACGCGATGCGCGCTCCGCTGTTCCTCGTGCACGGCGTCAACGACCCGCGCGTCCCGGTCGGGGAGGCCCAGCAGATCTACGCCGCCCTACGGGGCAAGGGCATCCGCACCGAGATGGCGATCTACTCCGACGAGGGCCACGGCCTGGCGAAGCTGAAGAACCGCCTCGACGCCTATCCGCGCGTCACCTCGTTCCTGGTCGACGTCCTGCGTCCGTAGCCGAGCGGCGGCGCAGCCAGAGCACGAGCAGACCCGCCAGGGTGGCGCCGATGGTGCCGAGCGTCATGTCGCCCAGGGTGTCGGTGTACGCGGTGTCGAGCTCGGTGCCGCCCTTGATGAACGTCTCGTACTCCATCAGTTCCCACAGCAGCGCCGTCGTGGAGCCGAGGCCGGCGACCAGGCCGAGCTGCGCCGCCTCCGGCAGCGACGGCGGCAACGAGACCGCGAGGGCGCCCAGCAGCATCGCCCAGTTGCCGAAGTGGCAGGCGTCGTCGAACCGGTCGATCCGGTCGTAGAGGTCCAGGCAGTTGCCGCCGACGTCGACCACGAACGGCAGCGTCACCAGCAGGTCCGCCAGTGCGGGGTAGGGCCGGGAGCGGCGCCAGAACCACCAGACCGCCGGGATGATCAGCAGCGCCAGCGGGTAGGCGACCGCCCGGCCGGCCATCGCCTTGCCGGCGAACCGGTCGTACTCGGTGTGGGTGGCCGCGAACAGCAGCATCGCCAGGACCGCCGCCTTGCCGAGCCACGCGAGGCGGGAAACTGTCGTTCCGGGCATGGCCCCATCCTTGCGCCCGGGCATAGGGTCGGAGCGCGATGGGACATATGGCGGTCGACCTGGTGATCGACCTCGACAACACCCCGGGTGCGCTGGCGACGGTTGCGACCGCGATCAGCGACGCGGGGGTGAACATCGCGGCGGCGACGTGCCTCGGCAACGACAACCACGCCGAGCTGCACATCCTGGTCCCGCACGCCGAGGCCGCGAAGCACTCGCTGTCGATCACCGGCGTCACGGTCAGCCGGGAACGCGACGTCGTGATCGTCGACGTCCACGACCGCCCCGGCGAGCTCGCGGACGTGACCCGCCGGATCGCCAAGGCCGGGGTCAACCTGGACCTGGTCTACGTCGCCACCGGCGACCGCGTCGTCTTCGGCGCGCAGGACCTCGAGGGCCTCAAGCAGGTCCTCGGCGTGCCCGCCGCGTCCTAACGTCCGGCGCAGGCCCGGGGTCAGGGGTTAGCCTGCGAGCCATGTCGGACCTGGCACCCACGCACGCCGCAGCTTCGGTCCGGCTGCTCGGCGTCACGGTCTGCGGCCCCGCCCCGGTCGGGCGGGTGCACGTCCCGCTCTACGAGCCGCTGGTTGCGCTCTACGGCCGCAACGGTGCCGGCAAGACGCGCATCCTGTCGGCGGTGGTCGCGGCGTTGCGCGGCGAGGCGCAGCCCGACAGCTGGGGCCTGGTGCACGTGCGGGTCGCCGATGCCGACGCCGACTTCGAGGACCGTGGCTCCGATCCCTGGCGCGACGCCCTGGCCCGGGCGATGCGCGAGCACCTCAACCGCCTTCGCGGTGACGTTGTCGCGCACTTCGCCCGTCGCCGCGACGAGGAGTTCGACGTCGGCCCGGGCGACGACTACGCCGAGGTGCTCGACGACTTCCGCTCCTTCACCCAGGCCGTCGTCGACGAGGCGCACAGCCCGACCTCGCTGCGCGAACTGGTCGGGGCGCACCTGGCCGCCCAGCAGATGCTGATGTCCGATCTGGAGCACATCGGTGACTTCATGCGCTTCCACTCGGCCGCGGTCTCCGAGATCACCCGCGGCGGGCACTTCGTGCTGCGTGCGATCGGCAGCCGAGAGGCCCCGCGCTGGTCGGTCTATTCCGCCGCGTCGGAGGAAGACATCGCCTGCGCTGTGTTGCTCGAGCAGGACCGCTCGCACCCGATCGAGGACGAGGAAGAGGAGCCGGCGGCCCGGCTGCGGCTGGCGCTCGACGAGGGCGTCGTGCTGTCGAACTCCGGGTTCCCGTGGCGCGAGCTCTCCGACATCAGCGACGCGTTCATCTCCGGCCGCGGGTACGTCGGCCCCGGCACCTCACCGGAGCTGGGCACCGACGTGCGCGGCGTCCCGTGGCCGCTGTGGGCGACCGTTCCCGTGGTGGAGATCGCCACCATCACCGTGCCGTTGGTAGAGCTGGTCACCGACGAGACCAGCCCGGCCGACGTCGACAAGCTGACCCGCGAGGAGGTGCTGCGCGCCGCCGGCGGGCAGATGCTCGACTCCTTCGCCAGGGGCGGCGCCCACTTCCACCCGCACGTCGATCCGCTGCTGGCGCGCCTGACCGAACTGGCCACCCGTTACCTGCGCGCGGTCTTCCCGGACGCCCCCGAACTGGTCTTCGCCCCCGGTGACCCCAACGACTGGCTGGCCGGCGTGCTGCCGAGCTGGGTGGCCCGGTTCCCGCAGGCCGGCACCGCCGCCGCGGCGACGCTGCCCTTGGCGGCGCTCTCCACCGCGCAGCGCCGCTGGGCCGCGCTGTCCGCGGCGCTGGCGGTCTCGGTGGCCGGCTCCGAGGCGCTGCCGGTGGTCTTCCTCTGCGACGAGCCCGAGTCCGGCCTGCACCGACGTGCGGAGTCCGCCCTGCCGGATGCCCTGGTGAAGATCGCCGACGAGTCCGGGCTGCGGATGGCGGTGGCCACCCACTCCCCGGCGATGCTCGACCCGGCGCGGGTCTCCCTGATGCACGTCACCCGGCTCGCCTCCGGCGCCGCGACCGCCCGCGGAATGGACTTCGCGCTGCGCGAGGAGCTCAAGCGCGACCACATGCGCGAGGACCTCGGCCTGACTCCGGCCGACCTGCTGCAGATGGTGCGCTGCTTCGTCATCGTCGAGGGCAAGCACGACGAGGAGGTGCTCGGTGCGCTGCTCGCGCCGGACCTGGACTCGTGGAGCGTCATCTACCCCGTCGGCGGCGCCAAGCAGATGCAGTCCCTGGCCACCGCCGGCCTGATCTGGGACTTCACCGACGCCGCGATCGTGCTGGTGCTGGACAACATCGCCCGCGCCTCGATCCAGCCGGTGTGGGACAAGGCGCAGGCCGCGATCTCCCGCGGCGGCACCGAGTCCGCGATCCGCGCCCTGGTGCCCCTGGGCAAGATGCCCGGCGCCGAAGCGCGCTGGCTGCAGAACCTGCTGACCCGGGCGATCCGCGCGAAGCGGGCCCACCGGATCAAGCTGGAGACGCTCTCCGCCCCCGACGTCATCTGCTACCTGCCGGCGGACGAGTTCGTGCCCGGCGCCACCTGGGACGAACTGCTCGCCGCGTGGCGGGACTCGTTCGACGGCCGGGAGGCGACCAACCTCAAGGCGTTCCTGACGCAGCGTCACGGCGTGCAGTTCACGACGAACCAGATCGCCCGGATCGCGGCCTCGGCCAAACCTGACGCCGAGTTGCAGGCCCTCGGGGCGCGGATCCGCGAACTCGGGGCGCACGGGTCGTGGCCGGCCCCCACACCGGCGGCCCCGGCGGTGGCCAAACCGGCGCCCCCGCCCACGCCGGTGGCCAAACCGGCGCCCGGGCCGCGTCGGGTGCGAACCCGGGGCCCGAGGCCCCGACCCGAATGACCTGAGCACCTCCCCCAGTGGGGATACTGCCTTCGACGACCTCACGAAGGGGGCCACCCATGGCGCTGGAGTTCTCGCTGCCCGAGCGGGTCACCGAGTGGCAGGACCGGATCCGCGACTTCGTCGAGGAGGTCGTGGTCCCCCGTGAGCAGGAGGCGTTCGCCAAGGGCGCTGACGACGACCTGCGCCGCGAGCTGCAGGCCGCGGCCAAGGAGGCCGTGGTGTTCGCCCCGCAGGCGGCGGCGGACCTCGGCGGCGGTGGGTTCTCCCTCGCCGAGTCGGCGATCCTGCTGGAGGAGGCCGGCAGCTCGCTGCTCGGCCCGCTGGCGCTGAACTGCCACGCCCCGGACGAGGGCAACATCCACATGCTCAACGTCATCGCCACCCCGGCGCAGCGGGAGAAGTACCTGGTCCCGCTGGCCCACGGCGACGTGCGCAGCTGCTTCTCGATGACCGAGCCGCCCCCCGGTGCGGGCTCTGACCCGAGCTCCATGAGGACCACCGTGCGCAAGGTCTCCGGAGGCTGGGTGATCTCGGGGGAGAAGCACCTGATCACCGGGGCCGAGGGCGCCGCGTTCTCGATCGTGATGGCCAAGGGTGGCGGCGGCGAGGACGGCAGCAAGGGCGCGACGATGCTGCTGGTCGACACCGACAACCCGGGCTGGGAGGTCAGGGGCCACCCGCGCACGCTGGACTCCACGATGCCCGGCGGGCACTGCAAGATCGGCCTGAACGACGTCTTCGTCACCGACGAGACCGTGCTCGGTGAGCCGGGCCGCGGCTTCGCCTACGCCCAGGTGCGCCTCGCGCCGGCCCGGCTGACGCACTGCATGCGCTGGCTCGGCGCCGCCCGCCGCGCGCACCTGATCGCCCTGCACCGCGCGGTGCACCGGGAGATGTGGGGCAGCTCGCTCGCCGACCTCGGCATGGCCCAGGCGATGATCGCCGACAACGAGATCGAGCTGACCGTGTGCCGCGCCCTGCTGTTGCAGACCTGCCTTGAGGTGGAGTCCGCGGAGCCGGCCGCTGCCACGGAGGCCTCCTCGAAGGCGAAGGTGTTCATCTCCGAGGCGGTAAACCGGATCGTCGACCGCTCCGTCCAGCTGGCCGGCGGCATGGGCACCACCGACGACCTGGTGATCGGCCGCGTCTACGCCGAGATCCGCGCCTTCCGCATTTATGACGGTGCGACAGAAGTACACAAGATGTCGATCGCGAAGCGCGCCGCCGCCCGCGTCCGCGACCGCCTCGACGGCTGAGCTCCGCGCCGCCCCTTCGACCCGCCCCCTGGCCGCGACAGAGGTTGCCCCGCAGTGCGTCTTGTGTGGCGCGTCGCGCCTATCGCGTCGCGCCTATCGCGTCGCGCCTATCGCGTCGCGCCGATAGGCGCACCGCCCGGCAGAGGTTGAGGGCCGTCGCGGCGCGCAGTCAGACGGAGTCGGCCCACGCCAGCAGGGCCGCGATGTACTCCCCGCGCAGTTCGGGCGTCGCGAGGTGGTGCGGGCCGTGCAAGGTGTACCGGCTCAGCCGGGACGGCTCGACAGCGGCGGCGTAGTCCTCGATGGTCTGCGCCGGGATCACCCCGTCGCCGTCGGCGTCGATCAGCTGGACTGAACCGCCGAAGCCGCGTAGCGCCCGCAGCGCGCGGCTGTCCGCGGGGTAGATGTCCTCCCGGCGCCGGTTGCCCGGACCGAACCGGTCGAGGTACGGCGAATCGAAGTCGTCGTCCGGAAGGTTGGCCGGCAC
Source organism: Sporichthya sp. (assembly GCF_013815995.1). Taxonomy (GTDB): domain Bacteria; phylum Actinomycetota; class Actinomycetes; order Sporichthyales; family Sporichthyaceae; genus Sporichthya. Next base: position 4,542 of record NZ_JACDFE010000139.1, on the reverse strand, counting down.
CCGCAGGGACAGCGCGGCGACCGCGCGGGTGTCGCTGGCCATCAGGCTCAGGTAGGCGCCGAAGCTGGCGCCGAGCAGCCCGATGCGCGCGCTCGGCGCGAGCGCGTGCAGTCGGTCGATCACCGCAACCAGATCTGCCACCCAGTCCGCCCGCGAGGCCTGCTCGAGGACACCGCCGCTCTCGCCGTGGCCGCGCAGGTCGTGGGCCAGGGTCGGGAAGCCGGCGCCGGCCAGCGCGGCCGGGATGTCGACCGGTCGCTCACTGCCCCAGCCGTGGGTGACGACGAACGCTAGATCGCCGGAAGCCGGGTAGAAGTCCGCGGTCAGTTGAACGCCGCCGGAGGTGATGGTGATCGGGTCCACGCAGCGATCCTTCCCGATTGCAGCAAGTTCCCACGGGGCGCCTGGGTCCGACTCCATAATCCGACGCGTGGGGGGACGGACGACCGCAGCCGCGCTGGCCGCCCTGATCGCCGTGACGGCGTTCGGGCCGGTGGACGCTGCCCAGGCTCGGGGTGCCGCTCAGCCGAAGGACGTCGCGTCGGCGGAGGTGGCCGCCAACAAGGTCGCCAAGTCCGCGTTGAAATCGCTGGGCTGCTTCATCGGCCCGGCCCGCGCAGGGCCCGCGGCTGGAGACCGCCGTCATCCGGTTTCAGGCTGCCAACGGCATGACCCAGAGCGGCCGGCTGACCAAGGCCACGATGAAGCGGATGCAGAAGAACAACGCCGTCGCCTGCGATGACCGCCCGGTCCCCTCCCACAGCGGCAAGGGCCGGCGGATCGTGATGAGCCAGGGCCAGAACTGGATCTGGTTGGTCAATGCCGACGGCTCAGTGAAGGCGCAGGGCGGCATCGTCGACAACGACTGGCTGCCCCAGGACGTGTACTACACCGGCGCGCAGTGCGGGAAGCCCGCGCGCTCCCGCTACCGCACCGACCGCTCCGGCGGCCTGCAGATCAATTACTTCGTCCGCTTCCACGACTGCATCGTCGGCTTCCACGAGATCCCGGTGTCCAAGCGCACCGGCCGGCCGATCCACCCGGACTACTACGCCGGCACCGACCTGTCGAAGTCCCACGGCTGCATCCGGATGCCCCACCCGCTGATCAAGCACCTCTACGACTTCGCCGCCGTCCGCACCAAGGTCGTCGTCACTTAGGAGCCAGGTAGCCTTTGCCCGCCGGGCCGTTAGCTCAACTGGCAGAGCAGCGGACTTTTAATCCGCGGGTTCGGGGTTCGATCCCCCGACGGCCCACCCCTCTGACCTGGTACTTCGTCCGCAGTGACAGCCTCTGACGGTCCGTCATGGTGCCAGTTTGGTGGCCAGTTGAAATTTTCAGCCCCACAGCGCATCGCCCATGCGTCGGGCGGCGTCCTGGGCCAGCTCGGGAACGACGTGACTGTACGTACCCAAGGTGAGGCTGATCTGGGAGTGGCCGAGGATTTCCATGACCACCCGGGCCGGTACCCCTTGCAGGAGCAGCAGCGTCGCGGCGGTGTGCCTGGCGTCGTGCAGCCGGGCGCCGCGGACGTCGGCGGCCACGAGCAGGGCACGCCAGGCGCGGTGGTCGGCGCGGGGGTCGATCGGGCGCCCGTTGGGTTGGGCGAACACCAGCCCGTGGTCGTGCCACTCGGGGCCGGCGGCCATCCGTTCGGCGAGCTGGGCGCCCCTGTGGGCCTTGAGGGCGTCCCGCAACTGTTCCGGCAAGGCGATTGTTCGACGCCCGGCCCGCGATTTGGGTGCCACCAGGACCAGCCCGGCGCCGGCTTGGCGCTGCAGGGCCTGCCGCACGGTGAGGGTGCCCGCGTCGAGGTCGAGGGCGTCCCAGGGCAGCCCCAAGGCCTCGCCCTGGCGTAGTCCGAGCGCGAGCGCGACCGACCAGCGGGCGGCGTTGCGCGTGCCGGTTGCGGTGGCCAAGATCTTGCGTGCTTGCGCTCCGGTGAGGGGCTCAACCTCGCCGCGGTCCACGGTCGGTGAGTCAACGAGGGTGCACACGTTGCGGGTGACCTTCCCGCGCTGCATGGCGACCTTCAGCGCCCGGGACAGAACCCGGTGGGCCTGGCGCACCGTGGCCGGGGCCAAGCCGCGGGCAGATAACTCGGCGTACAGCTTTTCGACGTGTTCGGGCTGGAGCCGGTCGAGGCGGTGATGCCCGATCCCGGGGATGAGTTGATGTGTGGCCAGTTGGCGGTACCGGGTGAGGGTCGAGGTGCGGACGCGGCGGGCTGCGATGGTGTCGAGCCAGTGCTCCAGCCAGGTCGTCACGGTCGGGGCCTTGCCCGCGGCCCCGGCCGTGCCCGCGTCGCGCTTTTCCTCCAGGGCGCGGACCTTGGCGACGACCTCGGCTCGCCGTGCCCCACTCACGTGGCGTCGGTCGCGCCGGCCGTTGTCCTTCAAGCCCATCGATACGTAGCCGTGCCAACGCCCGGTGGCATCCTGGCTGATCGTGGACTCGCCGTGGGAGTTACGTGTCACGCCGGGTGCGCGTGGCCTGCTCATCGGAGCCTCCTGCCTGTTGGCGCATCGGGATCATAGATCGCACCGGTGACGGTCGGCGTTGCACCGAGTTTCCCGCCGGTGACTGCTTGGCCGAGGGTGGGCCGGCGGATCAGCCGGCTTGCTCGAGCAGCCGGTCGACATATTCGACGAGCGCGATAGCCGGGATCCGCCGGCAGCGCCCAACCTTCACGGTCCTGATCTCGCGGGTGCGAATCAACTCGTAGAGCGTGGTTCGGGACAGCCGCAGGGCGGCCATCGCCTCGGGAACGGTGAGCAGGGATGCCCCCGCAGGTGGGCCGCCGGTGCGCTGGACCGGAAGCATCGGCTCCCCGGGCGGTAGCGGGGTGGTCGCGACTCCAGCGCGCACGTTGAGCCTGGTGTCCTCGGTCGGCATGGTGTCGCTCCTTGGGTGATTAAGGGACCCACGGTCTGCGGGTCGCGGTCGTGCGATGGTCGGATCGCGCTGTGGGTGGATGATCACGGCGGCGCGTCTTCAGGTGTGCTCGTCGGGTCGCGACATCGACGGGGCACCGCCCAGACATGACGGGGCTGTGCCGGATTGTTGAGACTGCGCCGGGACGATTGCCGAGATGCTTGCGTGCCGGGGGTGAGCCGGTCGGTTTCGCTTGCCGGCCCGCTTGCCGGCCCGCTTGCCGTGCCCCGGCCGGCCAGCACGGGGAGGTGGGTAACGATCGCTGGAAGGTGCTCGGTCTCGGTGGGGGTCATCGCTGGATTCCTCGCGATCGCCCGGCGCGATGATCTGGGCCCGGAGTGCTGGGTGCCGGTCCGGGGGAGCGCATCGCGGCGGCTCGGGCGGCGAGGAGGGCATTGATCTGGGCCAAGGTAGGGGCGTCGTCGGGGTCGAGGCCGAAACTCGCCATCAAGGTTTCGCGGATGGGGAGCAGTCGGCGCAGGGAGGTGGCCTCGTTCTGGCGACCGCGCATCGTGGCGGTGGCGGACAGTTCGCTGCCGTCGGTGGCGAGGACCTTGTGCAGTACCTGACGGCCCGTCGGGACCTCGGGGCTGGTCGGGTCGGCGCAGGTGGTGTCCAGGCCGTCGATGGCGACGTAGGCGTAGTTGGTTTCACGGCCGCGGGTCATCGCGACGTAGAGCGTCTGCCGGGTCATCGCCGCGGTGGCCAGGACATGGCCGTGGTCGACCGTCGTGCCCTGGGCGCGGTGCACGGTGGCGGCGTAGCCGAGTTCGACGTGATCGCGGACGTAGTCCGCCGGTAGCCGCACCGTCTCCGCGGGCTTGCCCCGGTGTTCGGTGCTGGTGACGTCGAGGCCGCCGTCTTCCCGGACGCCGGTGATTTCCCAGAGGGCGCCGTTGCGGATGTGGCCGCCGTCTGCGGTGGTGAGGCGGCGGTCGTTGCGGCGGGTGACGATGATGTCGCCGCGCCCGCATGTGGTGTCGTCGGCCAGGGGGATTCCGCCGGGTTGGACGTGCCCGGCTCTGACGCGCTCGTCGTGCGCGCGGGTGTTCAGCGCGGTGACGGTGGCGCGGTCGGCGGCCAGGAGCAGAGCGCTTCGGCCGGCGTTGATGTCGGCGGCCCAGGCTGTGTAGGCGCGGTCGAGCATGAGCTCGTGGGGGCCGTCGTGGATTCGGTCGTGCTCGGCGTAGGTATCGATCGCAGCGGGGTCGCCCTCGCGGAGTTGCCGGGTGGCGCCTGCTTCCCAGCGGTGGCGGAAGCGCCAGAGCTCGGCCAGGGATTGCGCGTGCGGGCTCTCAGCCAGCAGAGCGAACGCGCCACCGGCGCCGACAGCGCCGAGTTGGTGGTGGTCACCGACCAGGACGACCTTCGCCCCGGCCGCCTCGGCCAGGGTTGCGATGCGGTCGAGATCGGAGGTGGCGACCATCGAGGCCTCGTCCACAATCAGAAGCTGGCGGGGACGTAGTTCCCATCGACTGCGATTGCCGAGATGCTTGCGTGCGCCGTGAGGCGCTGTTGATTCGAGTGGAGGTGAGAGACCTTCGCCGCCGCCTCGTCGCAGCGGGGTGGTGAAGCTGAGGGCAGCCTGACCCGGGTGATTGCCGGGGA
>NZ_JACDFE010000138.1 GCF_013815995.1 Sporichthya sp. | reverse complement strand
CGGCCAGCGTGCCCCAGGCCGGGTCGTAGGAGTGGTCGTCGTTGGGGGCCACCAGCGCGGCCCAGTCCGGCACCGTCGCGGCCGTTCCGTCCACCCGGGGCGCCGGGACCGGGGCGCAGTCGCCGTCGGGTCGCGGTCCCACCGACCGGGCGCCGGAGTTCAGGGTCAGCCAGCCGTCCAACGGACACGTCGTGGGCTCGACCGTGCGCACCGAGAGCGCACCGAGCGCGGAGTCGCGGGCGAGCAGCCACAGCCCGGGGGTCGGGATCTCGCCCTGGACGTCGGACCAGCGCAGGCCGGGGACGCCGACCACGACGACGGCGGGGGTGGGTGCCCCGTCCGGGAACACCGGCGGGTGGCTGGTCACGGCCGCCGACTGCAGGCCGGGCAGGTTGACGGTGGGCAGGGCAGTACCGGACGGGCCGGTCTCCAGCAGCCCGAAGGTCCCGGCGACGGCGAGGGCGGCTAGCGCAGCCCCGCCCACCCGCCGGAGCGTGCCCACCCTCGATCCCCTCGATTCGCTCGCGTGCCGATTGCCGTTCACCCTAGGGGCGAGCCTTAGCCTGAGGACGTGAGCGATCCGATGAGCCTGGCCGCGGCGGGTACGTCTGGGCTCGCGGTGATCTTTGCCGCCGGTGCCCATCTGCGCCTGCGCCGGTTGCGCAAGGCCTGCTCCCTATTGCAGGGCGACGCCGAGCACACTTCATTCATCGTCGCCGTCTCCCGGCAGACCGCCGAGATCGAGCGGTTGCGGGCCGAGGTGGCTCGCCTGCACCGCGAGTTCGACCAGTTCCGCGTCGCGCTCGACGAGTCCATCCGCCGGGTCGCGGTGCTGCGCTACGACGCGTTCGGCGAGATGGGCGGCCGGCTGTCCTGGTCCGTCGCGCTGTTGGACGACCATGCCGACGGCGTCGTGCTGACCGCGCTGGTGAACCGCTCGGAGAGCCGCTGTTACGTCAAGACGATGCGTCGCGGCGTCCCGGACATCCGGCTCTCGCCGGAGGAGATCCAGGTCGTCGACGCCGCGCTACGCCCGGGTACCCGCAACGGCTCGGTCCGCATCCCGAGCCCCACCAAGGCCCCGGTGTACACCGACCGCTGACGGCTCGTCAGGTCATGGCGTCCGTGCCGGGCGGGATCCGCACGATCAGGGCCTTCGGCTCCACCACGATCGTCATCTCCTTGCTCGGCTCGAGCAGGTCGCCGTCGATCTCGCGCGGCCACACCCGGTCGCAGGCGAGGTGGATGCGCCGTCCGCGGAAGTGCTCGATCCGCGAGGCGCGGGCCTTCGGTCGCCGCCCGGCGACGTGGAAGGCGAGCATCAGCCAGTGCCGCAGGGACTTGGGCACCAGCACCGCGACGTCGAGGATGCCGTCGTCCGGCACCGCCTCCGGCATCAACACCATGCCGGCCTGCAACTTGCCGACGTTGCCGATCACCACGCCCCGCGCGCGCAGATGGACCGGCTCGGCGTCGTCGACGGTGATGGTCACGTGGGCGCGACGGTCGAACAGGTGCCGGGCGCCCGAGACCGCGTAGGCGGGCCAGCCGATCCGCTTCTTCAGCTTCTCCGGGGCGTCCATGATCATCGCGGCGTCCAGGCCCATGCCGGCCATCACCGCGAAGCGGTGCGTCTCGTCCACCCGGCCGACGTCGATCTTGCGGTCCACCCCGCCCAGGCCGACCCGCAGGCAGGCGTCCCGGTCCGGGGGCAGCTGCAGGTTGCGGGCCAGCAGGTTGCCGGTGCCGGCCGGCAGGATCGCCAGCGGGACGCCGGTGCCGGCCAGGCCGGAGAGCACGCTCATGATCGTGCCGTCGCCGCCGCAGGCGAACACCACGTCGGCGCCACCGTCGGCGGCCGCCTTCGCGTGGCCGTGGCCGAGCTCGTCGAGCCGGGTCTCCAGCCACCAGGGCGTGTGCCAGCCGGCTGCGGCCAGGTAGGCGGTGACGGCGAGGCGCTCCTCCTCCATGTCCGCGACCTTGGTCGGATTGACGATCACCGCGGCCCGGCGCCGGTCTGGCAGCGGGATGTCGTCCATCGCGATCGGGCGCTGCTCGAAGCTGCCGCCGAGCAGGACGTAGCGGGTGGCCACCCCGACCGCCAGCCCGCCGGCGGCGACCGAGGCCGCGATCTCCTCCAGCCGGTACTCACCGAGGTAGAGCTGACTGACCGCGACGCCGAGGACGAGGAACCACGGGGCGACGCTGCCGATGCTGCGCCGGACCGGGGTGCGCAGCCGCCGGCCCAGCACCACGGAGATACCGCCGTAGGTGGCCGCGGCCAGCCCGGAGGCGGCGGCCGGGAAGCTGGTGCCTGGCACGGCCGCACTGGCCACCACCAGCGCCAGACCGGCGATCAGCATCGCGCTCAGCAGGAAGATGCTCTCCCGCCAGCGCCGGAAACCGACCCGCATGCCGGCGACGATGAGCACCACCGGCGGCACGGCCACCGCGGCCGTGCCGAGGGCTTCGACCGAGCGGGCCAGGCCGCGCCAGCCGCCGCGGGCCTCGTAGGGCCACTCCGGCCCGGGCCACTCGTGCATGACCAGACCGACCACGGCGAGCACCGCAGTCAGCACGACGACCGGCACGCAGAGGCGTCGGACGAGGCGCACCAGGTCGGGCGTCATGTGGGGAAAAGTACCCGTCAGAGGTGGTGTCCCCCCACTCGCGCGCTCCGGTGGCGTGATCGTATGAGGGCGTGAGCGCAAACGTGGGACGACCGCGGGCCGTGGCCTGCGACCTGGACGGCACGTTGTTGCGCAACGACCTGACGGTGTCCCCGCGCACCCGCAAGGCGCTGGCGGACGTCGAGGCGGCGGGAATTCTGTTGGCCTTTGTCACCGGCCGCCCGCCGCGGTGGATCCACCCGGTGGCGGAGCAGACCGACCACCGCGGTCTGGTGATCTGCGCGAACGGGGCGCAGCTCTATGACCTGCACACCGAGAAGGTCGTCGAGGAGGACCTCATCAGCCCGGAGATCCTCGTCCAGGCGATCGGGATGATCCGCGGCGCGGTGCCCGGCGTCACCTTCGGGATGGAGTACGGCGACCTGTTCGCCTACGAGTCCGCGTTCCCGATGGAGGACAAGTGGTCCAGCCCGGACCACCGCAAGGTGCCCGCCTCGGAGTTGCTGGGCCGGCCGGGCGCGAAGCTGATCATGCGCCACGAGGTGCAGAGCTCGGACGAACTCGCCGGGGTGATTCAAGACGTGGTCGGCGGGCTGCTCGAGATCACCCATTCCTCCTACCGGGGACCGGCCTTCATTGAGGCCTCCGCCGCCGGGGTGACCAAGGCGACCGCGCTGGCCCGGCTCTGCGCGTCCAAGGGAATCGGGCCCGAAGACGTCGTCGCCTTCGGGGACATGCGCAACGACCTGCCGATGCTCGGCTGGGCGGGCCGGCCCTACGCGATGGCCAACGCGCACCCCGAGGTGCTGGCGGCCGTGGGGAACCACGCGCCCAGCAACGAGGACGACGGCGTGGCCGTGGTTCTCGAGGAGCTGCTCAGTCCCTGAGCGAGTTCTGATGGTCCGTCAGGCGCGCAACAGGTCGATGGCGTGCTGCCGGCGCAGACCGGACCAGTTACAGGTACTGGCCCTGGCCGCCGCCACCCATCGGCAGGGCGCTGGGGTCCATCGCGACCTGCGGGCCGCCGGGGAGCTGGCGGCGCATCTGCTCCAGTTGGGCGCGGGCGGCCATCTGCTGGGCGAACAACGCGGTCTGGATGCCGTGGAACAGGCCCTCCAGCCAGCCGACCAGCTGCGCCTGCGCGATGCGCAGTTCGGACTCGCTCGGCACCTGCCCCTCACCGAACGGCAATGAGAGCCGGGACAGCTCGTCGACCAGCTCCGGCGCGAGGCCCTGCTCGAGCTCCTTGATCGTGGAGTGGTGGATCTGCGCCAGGCGGGCCCGGCTGGCCTCGTCGAGCGGGGCGCTCTTCACCTCGTCGAGCAGCTGCTTGATCATGCTGCCGAGGCGCATCACCTTGGCCGGCTGCTCGACCATCTGCGTGATCGACTGCTCGTCGGTGCCGTCGTCCGGGGGACCCTCGACGGCCATCCCGGCCGGGGTCACCACCAGCACCCGTTGGTCGGTGTTCTCTTCGGTCTGCTGCTCGGTCCCCTGGCCAGGTCGGTTGTGGTCACCCGTGTGTGGCTGCGCGGTCATGTGCGGTTCCTTTCCTCTGACGCCCTAACGCTCAACGGTGAGCAGGACCTTCCCGACGTGCTCGCTGGCCGCGACGACGCGGTGCGCCTGAGCGGCCTCGGTGATCGACAGCACCCGGTCCACCACGAGGCGCAACCCGCCCGAGGCGATCAGCGGCACGACGTGCTCGGCGACGGCGGCCACGATCGCGGCCTTCTCTGCCACCGGCCGCGCGCGCAGCGAGGTGGCCAGCACGGCGGCCCGCTTGCCGAGCAGGGTGCCGAGGTCGAGTTCGGCCTTGGTCCCGCCCTGCATTCCGATCACCACCAGGCGCCCGTTGACCGCCAGAGCGCTCACGTTGCGCTCCAGGTACTTGGCGCCCATGTTGTCCAGGATCACGTCGGCGCCGCCGGCTGCCTTCACGGCGGAGACGAAGTCGTCGTCGCGGTAGTTGATCAGCAGGTCCGCGCCGAGCTCGGCGCAGCGCTTGAGCTTCTCGGTGCTGCCGGCCGTCACCGCGACCCGGGCCCCGGCGGCCTTGGCCAGCTGGATCGCCGTGGTGCCGATGCCGCTGCCCCCGCCGTGCACCAGCAGCAGTTCGCCCGGGCGCAGGTTCGCCAGCATGAACAGGTTCGACCAGACCGTGCAGGCGACCTCGGCGAGGCCACCGGCCTCGACCAGACTCATGCCCTCCGGGCGGGGGAACAGCTGAACGGCCGGGACCGCGACGCGCTCGGCGTAGCCGCCGCCGGCCAGCAGGGCGACCACCTCGTCGCCGAGCGCCCAACCGGTCACGTCCGGGCCCAGGGCCGAGATCCGGCCCGAGCACTCCAGACCCGGGTAGGGCGAAGCTCCGGGCGGCGGGTTGTACATGCCCTGGCGCTGCAGCAGGTCGGCCCGGTTCACCGCAGTGGCGGCGACGTCGATGAGGACCTCGCCCGCAGTGGGCTCGGGATCGGGGACCTCCGTCCACTGCAGAACCTCGGGCCCACCTGGCGCGGTGATCGTGATCGCGTGCATGGGCGGACGCTATCTCCGCCCCCGGGTCCGAAGCGTCGGCCGGGGTTAACGCCGGGTGGCCGGAGCCGGTCCGGCCGGTGAATCGAAACGGGATCAAAGTGGATCATGGTGAGTTTTGGGACAATTTGGACAAATGGGGTGATCGTTACGCATTGAGTCCGGTGTGACGGCAGATGAGGATGCTTCTCGTCCCGGGAATGCCGAGCCCTGGGATGCACGCCGAGGAGCCGGCGCGCTCGTCACACCACGAACGACCTCCGAGGGAAGTACATGACAGTCACCGTTCCACGGCTCCTACCGACGGGGGTGCTCACCGGCATGCTCGCCGGTGGGCTGGCGATGCCGGCCATGGCGCTGGGACACGACCTCGCCTCGCCGACGGTCACGATCGTCGGCGGCGTCACCACGATGGAGCTGACCGCCACCCAGACCGGCTCGATGTTCATCCAGAAGGGCGGTTCGCCCACTGCGCAGTTCCCGACCGAGGCGCCTGGGGTCGGCGACGCGGTCTCCTTCGAGGAGTCGCTGTACCAGGGCGCCACCCTGATCGGCACCGACAAGGGCGTGTGCACCTTCGAGTCCTTCGGCACGGCGGCCTGCAAGGTGATCGTCACCCTCGCCGACGGGACGCTGAACGTGGCCGGCCGGGTCGCCGAGGACGCCGAGGGCCCCAACGCCTTCGAGCTCATCAGCGGATCCGGGGCCTATGAAGGTGTCGACGGCGGGGCTAGCGTCGTGGACGTGGACGACACCCACTCGAGCATCACGCTGCGTTACACCGTGCCGGGGTCAGGGCCCGACCCGGTGCCGGAGCCCGTTGCGGCCGCCCAGGTCCAGGTCGTGCCGGTCGGCGGCGCGGCCGCCGGTGGTGGGCAGCGCGCCGGCAGTACGGACGGCGGCCTGCTGATCGGGGTCGGGATCGCGGCGGTAGCCGGCTCCATCGGACTCTTCGCTGCGGCCCAGGCGGCCGCTCGTCGGAACTGATCGGCCGGGTGGTGGCTCGCAATCGTGCGTCTCGGATCCTCACCGGACTCGGGCTGTTGATCCTCACCGGCGGTGTCTACACCGTCACGGTGGGCGTTGCCGCGCGCGCTGAGGCGCCCCGGGTTGAGGCGCCGTACGTGGCGTCGGCCGCCCGGCCGCCTGCGGATGTCGTCCCGCCGATGATCCCGCCGGAGGCCCTGAACCGCTCGCTGCCGGTGGCGCTTTCCATCCCCTCCCTCGGGGTCCGCAGCCCGGTCGGCGAGGTCGGCCTCGGACCGGACGGGCAGATCGAGGTCCCCGCGGTCGGACCGACCTACGACCACGCCGCCTGGTACCGCTACTCCCCGACGCCGGGGGAGCGCGGCCCGGCGGTGATCGAGGGTCACCTGGACACTCCGGAGGGCAAGCCGTCGGTGTTCTACGGGCTGGCCCTGCTGAAGCCCGGCGACTCCGTCGAGGTGGTGCGTGCTGACACCAAGACCCTCACCTTTCTGATCACCGAGGTGGCCCGCTACTCGAAGGCCGAGTTCCCGACCGAGGCCGTCTACGGCGACCTGGACCACCCGGGGTTGCGGCTGCTCACCTGCGGCGGATCGCTCGACTCCGCCGGCGATTACCAGGACAACGTTGTGGTGTTCGCCACCCTCGTCGCGGTGAGCGATCCGGTGGAGTCCGGAACCTCCGAGCGCACCGGTTACCGTCTGCACCCATGAGCCTGGACGCGTTCCCGGGGGCCCTCCGGGTCGAGGATTACGTCAAGCGCACTTACGACGCCTGCCTGCAGCACGGGCTGGTGTCGGAGAAGACCCTGGCGATGGTCGGGGTGTGCCGGGACGAGCTGACCGACGCCCTCACCGAGCCGATCCGTGCGGCCTGGGGGCCGCCGTTCCGGATGAGCGGGATGGCCGGGATGCTCTTCCTCGGCCAGGCCGGGCTGCGCGCCGCCCAGTTCCACGCGCCGGGTGCCGACGGCCGCCAGCGGTACGTGGTCTACGCGATGCCGCACATCGGGATCGACGACGACGGCCGGGTCGGCTACGTCCACCGGCCGGGCCAGGACGTCACGACCACCGCCTGCGGGGCATTGATGGCCTTCCGCTCGGAGTTGGAGTCCGGCCGGGTCAACAGCGAGGTCGATCCGTACGACCTCGAGATGAGCCTGATGCGCCAGCGCCTGCTGCGCTCCATCTCCTACGGGACCGTCCCGAGCATCGTGGGGCTGACCACGATCGCTCGCGACGTGATCCTGGACGACCTCGGGCGCACCGCGGCCCGGATGCACAGCTGGTCCGGGGCCGATATCGGGGTCTTCTCCGGCATCCACATCCATACCTCGGACGGGGATTACGTCCAGCCCGGGCACTCCTCGGTCCGAGTGGCCGGCAGCGGCGACAACCCGGTTGACATCTAGCCGCTCAGGAATGCGGGATTTCCGGGGACTCCAGAGCGACTGAATCGGTCCGCAGGAGGGAAGAACGCCCTGCGTCATGACCCGAGCCCACCGGCACTTACGGCTGCCCGCGGACGACCGGACTCCGGCCGTCGCGCGCGCAGCTGTGCGACAGGTACTGCTGGCCGGCGGCCGGGCGGACCAGCTCGATGAGGCGCTGCTGCTGGTCAGCGAGTTGTCGACGAACGGGATCGTGCACGCCGGGACCCCGGTGGACGTCGACGTGGTGGCCGACGAGACCGGGGTCACGATCACGGTCTCGGACCAGAAGACCGGCCTGGCCGGGATGGCGATCGGGGTGGGCAGCGGACCGTTCGACCTGATCGCCGCCGGTGGCGCGGAGCCGCCGAACGGGCACCTGGCCGCCGTGCCGGACCCGGTCTGGGACGACCCCACCGTCGAGCTCGAGGAGCGCGGCCGCGGTCTGCTGCTGGTGGACCGGCTGGCCAGTTCGTGGGGAACCAGCCACCACGCGACCGGCAAGAGTGTCTGGTTCCGGCTGGGGACCGGCAGCGGGCTGTCCGATGCGCCCGCGCACATCCTGGAACCCGCGGTCGAGCGGGTGCTGGAGTCCGTGCCCGACCCCGAACGCGAGGTCAGCGAGTGATGGTGACGCTACGTCAGGGCGAGTCGCCTAACGGAAGTGACTGCCCGTCGGATCCAGCCAGGTGTCACCGGACCGGGCCGCGGTGTAGATCGCCTCGACCTCGGCCATGTCCAGCCGGGCCGGGAAGCCCTGGAACCAGCGGACCAGTTGGCGGCGCGGTAGGACGTCCACCCGGTTCGGGATGTCGTAGAAGCGCACCTCGCCGACTCCGACCAGCGCGATCACCGGCCGGACGAAGACCCGCTGCCCGAGGGCCCCGGACAGCACACGGGCGCTACGCCAGGCCTGCGCCCGCGCCTCACCCAGGTAGGGCCAGGACGCGCCGTGGATCTTGATCTCATCGCCCATCACCTGGGCCTCGATCCGGTCCCGCGGGCCGTGCGGGTGATGCGCGCGGAAGCCCCTGGTGGCCAACGTGTAGACCCCCGGCGGGCCGATGACGAGGTGGCTGATCGCGGGCCGGTCGAGGCCGACCGGGACGGCGTGCAGGACCCGCCAGCGCGGCCCGAGCCGCTCCAGGTCCACGGCCACCTTGCGCTCGGCGTTGGCGGTCTCGCGCAGCCACGCCTCGCCGGTGCGGACACTGAGCAGTCGCTCGGCCCGGGAGCGCAGCGGGCTGGTGGCCCGCAGGTCGTGCGCCCGTTCCAGCGAGACCGCCCCGGGTGGGTTCAGGGCAAGGTCGGTCCCCGGGGTCGCCTCGCAGCCCAACGGGTTCCTCGCCATGTCCTCGAGTGTGCCCGGCGTAGGGCTCAGAACACCGCGACGGCGCGGGTTGGCGCGCCGTCGGCGCCGGCCAGCGGGAGCGGGAGCAGCCAGATCTGGGCACCGGTGGGCACCGCGTCGAGGTTGGTCAGGTTCTCCGCGATCACCGCGCCGGCCCGGGCCAGCAGGTGATGGCTCGGCAGGGCCGGGTCGCCCGGACGGTCGATGCTTGGCGCATCGATCCCGACGGTGCGCACGCCGGTGCCCAGCAGCAGCCGCGCCGCGGTCGGGTCCAGCCAGGGATGCTCGGCGTAGCGGGGCGTGCCCCAGTACTGCGACCACCCGGTGCACAGCAGCAGAACCGCGCCCTGGCGCAGATCGAGGTCGTCGAGGTCCTCGGCGCGGATCGCGCCCTCCTGCCCGCGCAGGTCGGCGACCACGGCCGGCCCGGTGAACCGCTCCAACGGGATCTGGTCGAGGGTCGGGAGCGCGTCGTCGACGTGGAACGGGGCGTCGACGTGGGTTCCGGTCTGTGAGCCCAGATGGACGCTGAGCAGGTTGTAGCCGTGGGTCACGGTGCTCGCGGCGGGCAGCAGCGCGACCTCGGGGTCGCCCGGCCAGACCGGCATGCCCGACGTGATCGGGTGGGAGAGGTCGAGCAACCTCACCCGCGGGGGGCGGTGGGGTAGGCGCGGTCGGGGTGGATCAGCACCGCGACCCGGCCCTCGTCGACCATCGCCCGGTCATAGGCGCCCCAGTCCTCGTGGGTGCCGCCGCAGGCGGTGAAGATCTCCCGCAGCAGCACGCGCAGCCGCTCGGCGTCGACGCCCGGCACCGGGTCCTCGGAGCCGATCAGCTGGGCGTCGCCCTCGACCACGGCGTACTCCCAGCCGCCGCGGACCGCCACGGTGATCCGTGGTCGCTCCCGCAGGTTCGCGGCCTTGCGGGTCCCGCCGACGGCGACGAAGCCGACCACCGGTTCCCCGGTGACCGGGTGGTCCAGCACGCCGGCGTTGACCAGCGAGGACTGGATGGTCCCGTTGGCCCGCAGCGTGGACACGATCGACAGGCCGGTGTCCTTGGCAACCACGCGGGCGAAGTTCGACAGATCCACCATGTCCCGACGCTATCGGTGTGACTCGTCCGAACGGCCGGGGCCAAGGTCGTCTGAGTCGGCGTCAACCGGTGGCGCGTTCTCGGACCCGAGCGGGCATAGTTGCCCGATGGACCACTACGCGGCCTTGGGGCTCTCGCGCGGTGCCGACAACGAGTCTGTGCGCACGGCGTACCGGGACGCCGTGCGGCGCTGGCACCCCGACCGGGATCCGCGCCCGGAGGCGGCGGCGAGGTTCCTCGCCGCCCAGCGGGCTTTCCAGGTGCTGTCCGACCCGAAGCGTCGGGTCGAGTACGACCGGGAGACCGCCAACGGCATCGGCGACCTGCTGCTGATCCCGCTGCCGTTCCTGCGGAAGCATGTCACCCGCCTGGTCAGGGGCGGCAACGCCGTCATCGCCGACATCGTCGAGCGTCGGCGCCAGCGGGAGCCCGGCCCCCCAACGGACTGACGGACGACGGACTGGCGGGCCCTCGTCCGAACGGCTGATGGCCGGACCCAACTAACGGCCACATCCGGTCCGAAATCGAGCGGATCGTGCAACCGACCGGGTAGCGACCGCGTCAATCTGTTACCGAGCGCGGCGGCGGGGGGTCGCCGGGCCGGGTCTAGCAGGGGGATCCGATGCGCGCTTCGCTCGTGGGTACGACCGTTCTGGCCGCGGTGGCCGCCGCGGTGGTGCTTCCGGCTGGTGCGGCGTCCGCCAAGAGCGACACCGAGGCGCCGAAGGTTGTCTCCGTCTCCGCTCCGACCGTGATCGGCAAGCGCACCGACGGCAAGGCGACGTTCACGGTCGACGTCAAGGCGACCGACAACATCGAGATCACCAAGGTCGGCGTCGGGCTGCTCGACGCGGCCGGCACCATGACCAAGCCCTACGGCGTCGGCTCGGCGACCACGCCGAATTCCGGCTACACCGACAACGGGGTCTGGCAGATCAAGGTCACGCTGCCCGCGAACTTCCCGCTCGGTGGCTGGAAGGTGACTGCGTATGCGCTGGACAGCACCAACAACTACTCGACCGGGCTCAGCCAGGTCCGCGACAGCCTGACGTTGAAGTGGGCCAGCCGGATCAACCGCTTCAATGCCGCCCCGGCGAAGGTGGCTAAGAAGGTAGCGGTCGTGGGCAAGCTGCAGCGCGTCGCGTCGTCGGGCTGGACCGCTTACGGCAACAAGGTCGTGACGGTGCAGTTCCAGCGGAAGGGCACCTCGACCTGGGCGACCCGTGGCACGGTGGTGACCGCCCCGAACGGGACGTTCACCCTGACCACCAGGTCCCCGGGCGCGGGCTCGTGGCGCGCGGTCTACGCCGGCGACTCGACCTTCGCGAGCGCGAGTTCCAGGGTGGACCCGACCGCGGCCAAGTAGCCCGCGCAGCACGACCAGACCCCGGAGCACCGGCGCCCTCGGGGCGGCCGGTGCTTCCGGCATTCACGAGGCGCCGACACCGCCCGCATCGCTGGGCCACGGCGGGGTAGTCCGACAGTCCGCCACCCGTCCCGTGAGGTGAGGCTGATGACCGCACGCCATGTCCGACCGGTTTCTCGCGATCTCCCGTCGACGCCGGACGACGCCCGGGACGCCGTCGACCAGTTGGACGCGAAGGTCGATGCCGAGGTGCGCGCGGCGGCCGTTGAGCTGTCAGGGTCGTCCGCCCCGGCTGCGGATCGCGCCCCGGAGAGCCCCGCGCCGGAGCCCCCGGACTAGACGCTTCTGTCCGGCTGGTAGCCCATGTGAACCTTTTCCTGCCGCCCCGCGTCGATGGACGTCGGGCAAGCAGGAATTGGGTACACATGAACGGGCACCGGGCTAGGGCGCGTCTCACGAGTCATTTGAGCCAGTCCAGGATCGCGGCGAGTACGACCGCGCCGCGGTAGATCACGGCGTGCTTGTCGTAGCGGCTGGCCAGGGCGCGCCAGTTCTTGACGCGGTTGA
>NZ_JACDFE010000137.1 GCF_013815995.1 Sporichthya sp. | reverse complement strand
CAGCACGGCCCGCAGCCCGGCCGCGGCGCGCTCCCCCGCGGCCGTCAACGGCATGTCGGTGCGCCCGGTGTGCCGATGCGCCCGGCTCCACTCCGTCTCGCCGTGGCGCACCAGCACCAGCCGTCCCGGCCCACGCACAACAGCGCTCACGGCAGCACTCACGCCGCGCTCACGCCGCGCTCACGACAGCGTTCACGAGACCGCGCGGGGCGGCAGGTCGGCGAGCAGGTTGGCCCCGAACCCGTCCCCCAGCTCGGTGAGCTTGTCCTGCATCAGCTCGCGCACCATCTCCCCGGCCGACTCCGGCAGCGGCAGGTCCGCGGTGATCGTCAGCGTCATCGACACCCGCACGCCGGTAGGCGTATCCGCGAGCTCGTAGCGCCCCGCCGCCCCGATCCGTTCTGACTCACCGTCAGGCGGGCAATGGGTGAACGCGATCGAGGTCTCGGGCTCGAACACCATTGTCTCGGTGAAGCTCGGGGACAGGTGTATCCCGATCGCGCCGATCTTCTCCAGGTGCCACACCCAGGTGTCCCCGTCGGCCTCGATCCGGGCCAGCCCCGGGGTGAGGCGCACCAAGGTGTCCGGGTCGATCAGGCGCACCCAGACCTCGTGGCGATCGGCGTCGAGGTCCGCGCCGGAGTCCACGGTGACGCTGAACGTGCTCACGCCGGCTACCCCCACCTCTCGTCCTGGGCCCCCTTTGTACTCCAATCACGGTTCGAACCCGCCGCCACCGGGCAGTTCCCCGGGGCAGGTGGCGCCGCCGGCGCCCCGCGAAGGGAGCACAGCCATGACCTCGACCAAGGCACTGGGCACCTACCTCCAGGACCACCTCGCCGGCGCGACGGCGGGTAGCGAACTGGCGCGCAAGCTCGGCTCGGAGTACACCACCGGCCCGTTGGGCGGGTTCCTGTCCGAGCTGAGCCGGGACATCGACCAGGACAAGGACACCCTGACCGAGGTCATGGGCAGCCTGGACATCTCCCCGGACGTGATCAAGCAGGCCACCGGCTGGGTCGCGGAGAAGATGACCCGGCTCAAGCTCAGTGACCGGATGACCGGCGACCCGGACCTGACCCGATTGATGGAATTCGAGGTGATGTCCATCGGCATCGAGGGCAAGCTCGCGTTGTGGCGAGCCCTGATCGCCGTCGCCGACGAGCTGCCGGGACTGGCCGGCGTGGACCTGCCCGGGCTGGCCAAGCGGGCCGAGCACCAGATCGCCGGACTCGAAGAGCACCGCCTCGAGGCGGCCCGCGCGGCCCTGGTCGCCTGAGCCCGGGGCTCCAGCACCGCCACGAGGCACCGAACGACCATCCCAGATCCGGTCGTCGTGATCTGATGATGCGTCATCTTCGATAGCTCGGGGCCGGGACGAGCCGGGACGCTTCCTGCCCCGCGCGGGCCGGCACCGTGCGCAGCAGGGCGCCCCCTCAGTCGACGGCGACGAGTTGGCGGAGCACGAACTTGATCCGGACGATCTCTGTGCCGGTCAGTGTGTGCGGCAGCAGCCAAACCAGTCGATCCCGGCTGACGGATTTGAGTTGGTCGCACATCGCCGCGCCAGGCTGCGCCAACTGCACCCGCGGATGGGCATCCAAATCCCGCAGGGTGCTCGTGCAGGGCACCACCAGAGCGAGACTGTTGGGCAGCCGACACGACAATGACGTGCCGACGATGATGGCCGGACGAAGACGTCGATGCTCCTGCGTGATGCGCCGCGACCAGGCGGCCGCCGAAGTCGTACTTCAAGGGCTCCGGCTTGCCGAGTCCCTGTGGTTGTGCATCGGCCGCGACGGCTGTAGATCAACGTTGGTACTGATGATGCGGCCCGCGGGCGGATCGGCGTCACTCCCGTTTCAACGTTGATCTACAGCCGTCGCGATCAGGTGAGCGTGGCTCGCGCCGGTCGCCCGCTGGTCCGGCTGGTTCCGGTCACCCCACCGGCGAGCCGGGAGCGCGGCTTCCTCCCGCTGTCCACGCCGATCGAGCGGTTCGACCCCCTCGCCGATGACGAGCTCGCGGCCTGGAGGTGAGCGTCCTGCTGCTCGCCTACGCGTACGTGTGGGCCGTCACCGCGCCGAACGAGCTGTCCGACCGCGCTCGCGCGGCGATCGCGGACGTCGCCAACACGGTGCTGGTCTCCGCGGCGTCCGCCTGGGAGATGGCGATCACGCGGTGCGCGAGACCACCACGTCGCAGAGGTACTCCAACAACTCCCGGGCCGGCCCGGCCGGCAACGGCGCCAACGACGCCCGGGCCTCATCGGCCCACCGCTGAAGATCCACCCGGGACCGCTGCATCGCCGGGTTCGCCCGCAGCAACGCCAACGCCTCGGCGTGCAGCACATCGTCGGTCAGATCCGAGCGCAGCAGCTCCTGCAACCGCGCATCAGCCGGATCCGTCGAGGCGAGCACGTGCAGCATCGGCAGGGTCGGCACACCCTCACGGAGATCGGTCCCCGGGGTCTTGCCGGACTCATCCGAGTCCGAGGTGATGTCGAGCAGGTCATCGGAGAGCTGGAACGCCACCCCGATCCGCTCGCCGTACCGGGTCAGCTCGTCGACCACCATCTCCGGCGCCCCGGCGAGCAGGGCCCCGAAACGCGCACATGTCGCGATCAGCGACGCGGTCTTGTCCGAGACCACCGACAGGTAATGGCCCATCGGGTCGTCACCGGCGCCCGGTCCGACGGTCTCGCGGATCTGACCGGTGCACAGCCGCTCGAAGCACCGCGCCTGGATCCGGACACACTCCGGGCCGAGGTCGGCCAGCAGGTCCGAGGCCCGGGCGAACAGGAAGTCCCCGGTCAGAATCGCGACCGTATTGCCCCAGCGGGAGTTCGCCGATTCCGCACCGCGGCGGATGGTCGCCTCGTCCATCACGTCGTCGTGGTACAGCGTCCCGAGGTGGGTGAGCTCGCAGACCACGGCGGACGGGACGATCCCCGGCGCGTGGAGGTCCCCGAACTGGGCGGCCAGCAGCACGACCAACGGCCGGAACCGCTTCCCGCCGGCGTCGACCAGGTGCCGGGAGGTCTCGGTGACGAACGGGTAGTCGCCCTTGACGGCGTCGCGGAGCATGACCTCCACGGCGTCCATGCCCGCGCGCAGGTCCTCGACCAGATCAGGGGCGACCCGATCGAGGTCTAGCCCGAGGCTGTTGGACACGCCGCCCTCCCGGGACGAACTACGAGATCAGGAACGACGCGTTGTCAGCCAGGTCCAGGACCGGCTGGGGCAGCACGCCGAGGAATACGGTAACCGCCACCCCGATCCAGACCGCAAGCGCGGTGGTCAGCGAGGGCACCGCAACCCGCGGGCCGTCGGTGACCGGGGCCGAGAAGAACATCAGCACGATGACCCGGATGTAGAAGAACGCGGCCACCGTCGAGCTCAGCACGCCGACCACGATCAGCGGGGTCCCCCCGGCCGAGGCCGAGGCCGAGAACACCGCGAACTTGGCCGTGAACCCGCTGGTGAGCGGGATTCCGGCGAAGGCCAGCAGCAGCAGCGCGAACATGCCGGCGACCACCGGCGAGCGCCGCCCCAGCCCGGCCCACTGGGACAGGTGGGTCGCCTCCCCGGAGCCGTCCCGGACCAGCGAGATGATCGCGAAGGCGGCGATCGTGGAGAAGCCGTAGGCCAGCAGGTAGAACATCGTCGCGGACAGGCCCTCGGCGTTGGTGGCCACCAGGCCGACCAGGATGAACCCGGCGTGCGCGATCGAGGAGTACGCGAGCATCCGCTTGACGTCGGTCTGCACCAGCGCAACCAGCGAGCCGAAGAGCATCGTCACCATCGCGACGCCCCAGAACATCGGGTGCCAGTCCCACTTCGCGCCACCGAGGCCGACGTAGAACACCCGCAGCAGCGCACCGAACGCGGCCACCTTGGTGGCGGCGGCCATGAACGCGGTCACCGGGGTCGGAGCGCCCTGGTAGACGTCCGGGGTCCAGGCGTGGAACGGCACCGCGCCGACCTTGAACAGCAGGCCGACCGCGAGCAGCGCCATGCCGATCAACAGCAGCGCGTCGTTGTCCTCCGAACCCGAGACAGCGGCGTTGATGTCCGAGAGCCGCACCGAACCCGCGTAGCCGTAGAGCAGCGCGATGCCGTAGAGGAAGAACGCCGAGGAGAACGCGCCGAGCAGGAAGTACTTCAGCGCGGCTTCCTGGGAGAGCAGGCGCCGGCGCCGGGCCAGGCCGCAGAGCAGGTACAGCGGAAGCGAGAGCACCTCGAGGGCGACGAACATCAGCAGCAGGTCGTTGGCCGCCGGGAAGATCAGCATGCCGCCGATGGAGAACATCAGCAGCGGGTAGATCTCGGTCTGCACCCAGCCGAGGCGGGTGGTCTCCTTCTCCGCGGCCGAGCCGGGCACCGTCGCCGCGGAGGCCGCGAACTCCCCGCCGAGGCGGCGCTCGGCGAGCAGCAGCACCGCGACCACCCCGAGCAGCAGGATCGTGCCCTGCAGGAACAACGTCATCCCGTCGATGGCGACCGCACCCTCGGCGGCCACCTTCTGCGGGACCGCCCGCGCGTTCTCCTGCGCTTCGTCGGTCAGCGTGCAGACCACGACGAAGGCCGCGACCAACCCGGTCAGGCAGAGCGCGAGTTGCGCGTGCAGCCGGTGCGCCCGGGGCAGGAACGCCTCGACCAGCACGGCGAGCACGCCGACGCCGAAGACGATCAGGATCGGCGAGAGCTCGTAGTACTCGATGTTCGGTGCGGGGATCAGCGTTTCGGACGCCGCAAGGCGGATCATTTCTTCTCCTCGGCGGCAACCTGGACCGGGTGTTCCGGCCTGGGATCAGTGCGTTCGACCTGGGTGAGCGTGCGCTCGACCGCGGGGTCGATGACATCCAGCAGCGGCTTCGGGAAGAACCCGAGCGCGAGGATGACCGCGATCACCGGGGTGACGACGAGCAGCTCCCGGGTCTTGAGGTCCGGGGTGTCCTCGTTGCCCTCGGTGAGCTCACCGGTCATCGTGCGCTGGTAGGCGATCAGTACGTAGAGCGCCGCCAACAGCACGCCGGCGACCGCGAAGTAGCCGGCGATCGGGTACCGGGTGAAGGTGCCGATCAGGACCATGAACTCGCTGATGAAGGGGGACAGGCCCGGCAGCGACAGGTTCGCGAGCCCGGCGAACAGGAAGGAGCCGGCCAGCACCGGGGCCACCTTCTGCACCCCGCCGTAGGAGGAGATCAGCCGCGAGCCGCGCCGGGACATCATGAACCCGGCGATCAGCAGCAGGCCGGCGGTGGCGAAGCCGTGGTTGACCATGTACAGCGTCGCGCCGGACTGGCCCTGACTGGTCATCACAAAGATGCCGAGCACGATGAACCCGAAGTGCGAGACCGAGGCGTAGGCGATCAGCCGCTTGAGGTCGGTCTGCCCGATCGCCACCATCGCGCCGTACAGGATGCTGATCAGCGCGAGCACCACGATCGCCGGCGCAAAGTGCCGGGCCGCCTCGGGGAACAGCGGCAGGCACAGGTGCAGCATCCCGAAGACGCCGACCTTGTCCAGGATGCCCGAGAGCAGGACGCCGTTGCTCGGGGTGGCCTCGGCCATCGCGTCCGGCAGCCAGGTGTGGAACGGCCAGAGCGGAGCCTTGATCGCGAACGCGACGAAGAACCCGAGGAACAGCCAGCGCGCGGTGTCGGTGCCGAAGTCGTACTGCACGAGGTTGGGCAGGTAGTAGGCCTTCTCCCCACCCGGTCCGGCGAAGTTGATCCAGACCACCGCGACCAGCATGAGCAGGCCGCCGAGCAGGTTGTAGAGCAGGAACTTGACCGCCGCGTACTGCCGCTGCGGGCCGCCGAAGCGCCCGATCAGGATGTACATCGGGATCAGCATCGCCTCGAACAGGACGTAGAACAGGAACACGTCCAGGGCGGCGAACTGCCCGATCGACATCGCCTCGAGCACCAGCATCATCGACACGTAGAGCTGGGTGGTGCCCCCGCCCGGTCCGGTCTGGGCGTGCTCGCCCTCGTCCAGGTCGCGCCAGGACGCCAGCAGGATGATCGGCATCAGGACCGCGGTCAGCAGCACCATGACGTAGCCGATGCCGTCGACGCCGAGCGCGTAGCTGACCCCGAAGGAGGAGATCCAGTTGTGGTTCTCCACCAGCTGGTAGGTCGAGCCGTTGTCCGAGTTGAACTCGGTGGCGGCCAGCAGCACGACGCCGAGCGTGACCAGCGAGGCCACCAGCGCGATCCGGCGGGCCAGTTCGGCCTGCGAGCGCTGTGTCAGTCCGGCGAGTGCGGCGCCCGCGAGCGGGACGCACATCGCCACCGTCATGAAGGGAAAGTCCTCCATCAGAGCCTCACCACCAGAACAGCGAGCACGGTGAGGGCTGCTCCACCGAACATCGTCAGGGCGTACGAGCGGACGAATCCGGCCTGGACCCGGCGGAGCCGGCCGGCCGTGCCACCGAGCAGCGCAGCCAGGCCGTTGACCAGGTTGTCCAGCCCGCGGTGATCCAGCCAGACCAGGAAGCGGGTGGCCCACTGGCCGGGGCGCATCAGCACGGCCTCATTCACCGTGTCCTGGTACAGGTCGTGGCGGGCCGCGTGGACCAGCACGCCACCCTGCGGCTGGGTCCGCGCGACCGGGGAGAACTGGTACATCTTCAGCGCGGCCGCCACGCCGACCACGATCACGAAGAGGGTGAGCGCGGTGAGCGCCCAGACCGGCATCCGGTGGTGGGCCTCCTCGTGGCCGACCACGGGTTCGAGCCAGGTCACGATGCCGTCGTTGATCAGCAGACCGCCGCCGAGGACGGCGCCACCGGCCAGCACGATCAGCGGCAGCGTCATCAGCTTCGGCGACTCGTGCGGGTGCACGCCGGAGTCCCAGCGCTTGTCCGAGAAGAACGTCATGATCATGACGCGGCTCATGTAGAACGCCGTGATGCCGGCACCGATCAGGGCGCACAGGCCCAGGGCGATGTTGTCGTTGAACGCCGCCTCGATGATCTTGTCCTTCGACCAGAACCCGGCGAACGGCGGGATGCCGATGATCGCCAGGAAGCCCAGGCCGAAGCACGCATAGGTGATCGGCATCGCCGCTCGCAGCGCGCCGTACCTTCGCATGTCGGTGTCGTCGTGCATGCCGTGCATCACCGAGCCGGCCGAGAGGAACAACCCGGCCTTGAAGAAGCCGTGCGTCAGCAGGTGGAAGATCGCGAAGGCGTAGCCGGCCGGGCCGAGGCCGGCGGCGAGCACCATGTAACCGATCTGCGACATCGTCGAGGCGGCCAGCGCCTTCTTGATGTCGTCCTTGGCGGTACCGATCAGCGCACCGATGACGAGGGTGATCGCGCCGACGATGGCCACCACCAGCTGCGCGGTGTCGGAGAGGTTGTAGATCGGCGCCGAGCGCACGATCAGGTACACCCCGGCGGTGACCATGGTGGCCGCGTGGATGAGTGCGGACACCGGCGTCGGACCGGCCATCGCGTCGAGCAGCCAGGCCTGCAGCGGGAACTGCGCCGACTTACCGACCGCACCGAGCAGCAGCATCAGACCGATCGCGGTGACCCAGCCGTCGCTGGCCCCGGGCACCGCCTCGAACACCTCGTCGAAGGCCAGCGAGCCGAACTGGTCGAACATGAAGAACATCGCGACGAGCAGGCCGATGTCACCGACCCGGTTCATCACGAACGCCTTCTTGGCCGCGGTGGCGTAGTCCGGCACGTGCTGCCAGAACCCGATCAGCAGGTAAGACGCGAGACCCACGCCCTCCCAGCCGACGAAGAGCAGCAGGTAGGAGTCGGCCAGCACCAGCAGGAGCATCGCCGAGATGAACAGGTTCAGGTAGCCGAAGAAACGGCGCCGGCGCAGGTCGTGCGCCATGTACTCCACCGAGTACAGGTGGATCAGGAAGCCGACGAAGGTGATCAGCAGGACGAAACAGATCGAGAGCTGGTCGACCTGGAAGCCGACGCCGAGCTGCAGGTTCCCGCTGTCCAGCCAGTCGTAGAGGTGCTGGTTGTAAGCGCGCTCGTCCGCGTCCTTCCCCAGCAGGGTGAGGAACTGGATCGCGCCGATCAGGAACGAGCCGAGCACCGTCAGGCAGCCCAGGATGTGGCCCCAGGAGTCGGTGCGCTTCCCGCCGCAGAGCAGGACGAGCGCGCCGAAGAGGGGCAGCGCGATCATCAGCCAGGTCAGATTGAAGACACCGGTCGCTTCACCGATGTTCTGGAGCTGTTCGGCCGCACCGGCAGGGGCCTCAGAAGTAGGAATCATCATCTCGGCCGCCTCAGTACTTCAGCAGGTGCGCGTCGTCGACAGAGGCGGAGCGCCGGGTCCGTTGCATCGTCACGATGATCGCCAGGCCGACCACGACCTCGGCGGCCGCGACGACCATCACGAACAGCGCGATGATCTGGCCCTCGAGGTTGCCGTGCTGGCGGGCGAAGGTGACGAACGTCAGGTTCGCGGCGTTGAGCATCAGCTCGACGCACATGAACACGATGATCGCGTTGCGCCGCATCAGGACCCCGGCCGCGCCGATGGTGAAAAGCAGCGCCGACAGGTACAGGTAGTTCGCCGGGTTCACGAGCTGCTGCCCTTCCCGAGTTGGGCGCGTTGCGAGGCTTCCGCCGCGACCGAGTCGTCCGGCTCGAGCACGTCACCGCGGGCCCGTAGCACCGGCGAGACCGAGAGCTCCGAGGCCGTTCCGTCCGGCAGCAGGGCCGGCATGTCGACCGCGTTGTGTCGCGCGTAGACGCCGGGGGCCGGCAGCGGCGTGACGATGCCACCGTCCTTGAACCGCTGGATCGACAGTGCCTTCTGGTTCAGCTTCTCGCCGATCTCCTCGCGGTGCGCCAGCACCATCGCACCGAGCGCCGCGGTGATCAGCAGCGCGCCGATCGCCTCGAAGGCGAACACGTACCGGGTGAAGATCAGCGCCGCGAGGCCCTCGACGTTGCCGCCCTGGGCGCTGTTGGCTGCCGTCAGGCCGTTGAAGTCGTCCACCGAGGCGTTGCCGATGCCGGCGATCATCAGGACACCGAAGCCGATCCCGGCCAGCATCGCCGCGATCCGCTGACCCCGGATCGTCTCCACCAGGGAGTCCGAGGAGTCGACGCCGATCAGCATCAGGACGAACAGGAAGAGGATCATCACCGCGCCGGTGTAGACGACCACCTGCGCGACCGCGAGGAACGGCGCCGACTGCACGGCGAAGAACATCGCCAGGTTGACCATCACCATGGCCATCCACAGCGCCGAGTGCACCGCCTTCTTCGAACCGACCACGGCGAGCGCCGCCAGCACCGTGATCGGGGCGAGGATCCAGAACAGGACGGCCTCGCCGTTCGACGTGTTACCCATTGCGATCACCTCGCGCGCCGCGCGGGGCGACGAGGTGCTGACAGTGCTTAGTGGTTCGCTCGCTGCGCTCGCTCACGGTGCCGAGCCCTCCTCACGCATCGCGAACAGCGAGGGTTCGGCGCCGGTGACCTTGCCGGCGTAGTAGTCCGTGTCCGTGGTGCCCGGGTACATCGGATGCGGGGCCTCGACCATGCCCTCGGTCAGCGGGCCGAGCAGTTCGGCCTTGGTGAAGATCAGGCTCTCCCGGCTGGAGTCGGCGAGCTCGAACTCCTTGGTCATCGTCAGCGCGCGCGTCGGGCAGGCCTCGATGCACAGGCCGCAGAAAATGCAGCGCAGGTAGTTGATCTGGTAGACGCGGCCGTAGCGCTCGCCCGGCGAGAACCGCTCGCCGGCCAGGTCGTCGTTGTCCGCGCCTTCGACGTAGATCGCGTCCGCGGGACAGGCCCAGGCGCACAGCTCGCAGCCGATGCACTTCTCCAGGCCGTCCGGGTGCCGGTTGAGCTGGTGACGGCCGTGGAAGCGCGGGGAGATGCGCGGCCCGCCCTCCTTGCCCTTCACCTGCTCCGGGTAGAACTCGGTGGTCTTCTTCCGGAACATCGCGCGGAAGGTGACGCCGAACCCGGCGAGAGCATCGGTGACCTTAGGCATCGGTATCACCCCTCTCCACCATCTCGACGCGGTGTTGCCCTGAGGTCGAGAACGACACCGGCGTCGACACCGGCGTCGACACCAAGACCGGCACCTGACCCGGCATCGGCGGCACCGGGTACCCACCCGCGAACGGGTCGAACTCGACAGCCTCGGCCACCGGTTCGTCCTCGGGCGGCTTGGCCCGCACCACTTCCCAGACCCAGGTCACCAGCAGCAGGGCCGCCAGCACTCCGGCCGCGACCAGGACGATGTTGCGCACTTCGTAGCCCTCGTTGCGCAGCGCCTGGATGGTGGCGACCAGCAGGATCCAGCCGATCGAGACCGGGATCAGGATCTTCCAGCCCAGCGCCATGAACTGGTCGTAGCGCATCCGGGGCAGGGTGCCGCGCAGCCAGATGAAGACGAAGACCAGGGTCAGGAGCTTGCCGAGGAACCACAGCACCGGGAACCAGTTCTCGTTCGCGCCCGGCCAGATCGGCCCGCCGAGCGGCCACGGCGCCATCCAGCCGCCGAGGAAGAGCGTGACGGCCAGCGCGGAGACGGTGATCAGGGCGATGTACTCGCCGAGGAAGAACAGCGCGAACTTGATCGAGGAGTACTCGGTGTGGAAGCCACCGACCAGTTCGCCCTCGGCCTCGGGGAGGTCGAAGGGCGGGCGGTTGGTCTCGCCGACCATCGCGATCAGGTAGACCACGAACGAGGGCAGCAGCGCAATGCCGTACCAGAGGTCCTCCTGCGCGGCGACGATCTCCGAGGTGGACATCGAGCCGGCGTAGAGGAAGACCGCGACGAAGGAGAGCGACATCGCGAGTTCGTAGCTGATCATCTGCGCGGTCGAGCGCAGGCCCCCGAGCAGCGGGTAGGTCGACCCGGAGGACCAGCCGGCCAGCACAATGCCGTAGATGGCCGCACTCGAACTGGCGAGGATGAACAGCACCGCGACGGGGGTGTCCGTCACCTGCAGCACGGTGCGCTCGCCGAAGATCGAGACCTCGGGCCCGATCGGGATCACCGCGAAGGCCAGGAAGGCACCGGTCGCGGAGATCACCGGGGCGATCACGAAGATGGCCTTGTCGGCCGCCTTCGGGACGATGTCTTCCTTCAGCATCAGCTTGACGCCGTCGGCGAGGGACTGCAGCGAGCCCTGCGGGCCTACCCGGTTCGGGCCGACGCGCTGCTGCATCCAGGACACCGCGCGCCGTTCGAAGATGATCGTGAACAGCGTGAAGACCATCAGGAACGCGAAGATCACGACGACCTTGATCAGCATGATCCACCACACGTCGTGGCCGAACTGCGCCAGATGTGTGCCGTCGGCGTCGGCGAGAATCAGGTCGCCGCTGACTGATGAGCTCACAGCGAGCCTCCCGCGCGGATCCGGACCACGGTGCCGGCGTCGACCCCGAGATCGCGGCGGACCGCGCTGCCCGGGGACTTCATCGGCAGCCAGACCACCCGGTCCGGCATGTCGGTGACCGCCAGCGGCAAGGTGACCGTGCCGCGGTCGGTGGTGACCACGACCAGCCCGCCCTCGCCGGCGCCGATCTCGGCGGCGGTGGCGGCGGAGAGCCGGGCCACCGGCTTGCGGGCGGTGCGGGCCAGGTGCGGCTCGCCGTCCTGCAGGCGGCCGAGGTCGAGCAGCATGTTCCAGCTCGCCAGCACCGCCTCGCCGGACAGGGGCGAAGGAGCGCCGTTCGCCGCAACGGTCGGTGCAGCGACCGGGCCGGACCAACGGCCGAGCGCCGCCAGCTCGCGCGCCGCCGAACCGGCGTCGCGCAGCCCGAGCGAGCGATCCATCTCCTCCGCGATCGCTTCGAGCACGCGCAGGTCGGTCATCGGTGAGGCACCCTGCAGGGCCTGGACGAAGGGCCGCAGTCGGCCCTCCCAGTTCAGGAACGTCCCGGACTTCTCCGCCACCGACGGCACCGGGAAGACCACGGCCGCGCGCTCGGTGACCTCGCTGGCCCGCACCTCGATGCTGACCAGGAAGTCGACCAGGCTCAGGGC
>NZ_JACDFE010000136.1 GCF_013815995.1 Sporichthya sp. | reverse complement strand
GGGGAACCGGTGGCAGCCAGGCGGGCCAGCATCGGCAGTCCGAAGGCCAGCGTCTTGCCCGAGCCGGTCTGGGCCCGGCCCAGCACGTCGCGCCCGGCGAGGGCGTCCGGCAGGGCGCGGGACTGGATGGCGAACGGGCTGGTGATATCGCGCCGGGAGAGCGCGAGCACCATCGCCTTGGGCAGGCCGAGCTCGGCGAAGGTACGGGCGGGCGGCTCGGGCGCGGCGAGCGCGGCTTCGAGCTTGAGGTCCAGGTCGGAACGGACGGGCGCGATGTCGCGCACAGGGCGCGCAGGCCGCGACACGGCCGGCTTGCGACGGGTCTGGGTCGGGCGGGTGGTGGTGGCGCGCCGAGGCGCGCGGTCGTACTGAGACAAGTGAAGTAGCTCCGTTCGGGTCGAAGGACCCGGTTCGGCCGCGATGCACGCTCGAGGCACTCCGGAGGGTTCCGGAACCATGACGTGCCGAGGAAAAGCTCGCGGCAGGGCGGGCAACTCGCCCGCAAAGTTCGTCGGCGAAGGACGCCGACCTAGAGTCAGCCTACCAGCGCGTAGGCCCGAGCCCGGCCACCTCGGGCGTGCGGAGCGTCACGCTCCGCGGAAGACCGGCGGACGCTTCTCCTCCCGGGCCAGGCGGCCCTCGGCGAGGTCCGCGCTCGACCAGCAGCCCTCGAACGCGGCCAGCAGCTCGCTCTCGTCCACGGTCGGCTCAGCCAGGGAGTTCAGTACCTCCTTGTTGTAGGCGAGCGTCAACGGCGCGAGCTCGGCCATCCGCTGGGCCAGGGCCAGGGCGGCCTCGAGGTCTCCGGCGCGGTCGGCGAGGCCGCAGGTCAACGCGGCGTCGGCATCGAGGTCGTCGCAGGCGAGCAGCAGCGCCCGCGCGCGACCCTCCCCGGCGAGCTGGGCCAGGCGCCGGATCGTCCAGGGGTCGACAGCAAGGCCGAGCTTCGCGGTCGGGACGGCGAACACCGCGCCCGGAGCGACCACCCGCAGGTCGGAGGCGATCGCGAGCTGGGTGCCGCCGCCGATGGCCGGCCCGTTCACCGCGGCCACCACCGGGACCGGGGCCTCGATCACGGCCCGCAACATCCCGTAAAGGGAGCGACGGAAGTCGCCGGTGTAGACCTCACCGAAGTCGGCCCCCGAGCAGAAGCTGGAGCCGCTGCCGGTCAGCACCAGCGCCCGCGCCCCGCCGGACACGGCCTCGCCGACCGCGATGCGGATCGCGTCGCAGACGGCGATGTTGAGCGCGTTGCGCACCTCGGGCCGGTCGATGGTCAGCACGGTGACGCGGTCGTGCGTGGTGCTCTCGATCAAGAGAAGAACTCCCCTGGCTGGCTGTGGCTGGCGGATGGCTCAGGTGTACGCGACGCGGACGGTCTGGGTGTCGTCCCAGGTCACCGTGAACCCCCCCGCAGGTGCGCTTGACCCGACGGTCGCCGCGATCGCGGGTCACAGGTAGGTCGCCTTACCGGTCTTCGTGCGGGTGGCCGTCACGCGGTAGAGCTGTCCGGTCTTCGGGAACGTCAGGGCGAACCCGACCGTGTTGGTGCGGAGCTGGAGGTCGCGCACGGTCAGCCGGGCGGAGAAGCCGTCGAGGTCGTTCGCGTACTGGGCGCCGGTCAGGTCGACATGCGCAGGCAGGGACCGCTCGGACCGGTCGGCGATCAGCACGGAACCCGCGTCCGCGTCGGCTGAGACGAGCAGCGCCAGGGCCAAGCCGCCGGCAACGGTGGGCAGGGCGACGTGGGTCGCCCGCACCCTCAGTCCTTGATCTCGCAAAGCACGGCACCGCTGGTGACGGTGGCGCCGATCTCGGCGGCCAGACCGGTGATCGTGCCGGCCTTGTGCGCGTTGAGCGGCTGCTCCATCTTCATCGCTTCGAGCACGACGATCAGGTCGCCCTCGGCCACGGTGGCGCCTTCCTCCACCGCGACCTTCACGATCGTGCCCTGCATCGGAGAGGTCAGCGAGTCGCCCGACGCGGCGGCGCCGGCCTTCTTGCCCCCGGCCTTGCGGGCCTTCGTCGCGGGGCCGGCAGCCGGGCCGGCCGCAGCCAGGCCGGCGGGCAACACCACCTCGAGGCGGCGGCCGCCGACCTCGACGGTGACGCTCTGGCGCTCCGCGGCCTCTTCTGGGTCCGCGCTGGAGCCGGCGTAGGGGGTGAGCTTGTTGTCGTACTCGGTCTCGATCCAGCGGGTGTGGACCGAGAACGGGCCGTCGATCGGCGCGAAGGCCGGGTCGACCACCACCGAGGCGTGGAACGGGATCACGGTCGGCATGCCGTCGACGACGAACTCGCTCAGCGCGCGGCTCGAACGCTGCAGCGCCTGCTCGCGGGTCGCGCCGGTGATGATCAGCTTGGCCACCAGGGAGTCGAACATCCCGGGGATGGTCTCGCCGACCTCGTAGCCGGAGTCCAGCCGGACGCCTGGGCCCGACGGCGGCTTCCATGCGGTGAGGGTGCCGGGTGCGGGCAGGAAGCCGCGGCCGCCGTCCTCGGCGTTGATCCGGAACTCGATCGAGTGACCGCGGATCTCCGGGTCGCCGTAGCCGAGTTCCTCGCCGTCGGCGATGCGGAACATCTCCCGGACCAGGTCGATGCCGGTGACCTCTTCTGACACGCAGTGCTCGACCTGCAGGCGGGTGTTGACCTCGAGGAAGGAGATCGTGCCGTCCTGGCCGACGAGGAACTCACACGTGCCGGCGCCGACGTAGCCGGCCTCCTTGAGGATGGCCTTCGACGACGTGTAGAGCTCATCGATCTGAGCCTGCGTCAGGTACGGCGCCGGGGCCTCTTCGACGAGCTTCTGGTGGCGGCGCTGCAGCGAGCAGTCGCGGGTGGAGACCACCACGACGTTGCCGTGCGAGTCGGCCAGGCACTGGGTCTCGACGTGGCGCGGACGGTCCAGGTAGCGCTCGACGAAGCACTCGCCGCGGCCGAAGGCGGAGACCGCCTCGCGGACCGCGGACTCGTAGAGCTCGGGGACCTCTTCCAGGGTGCGGGCGACCTTGAGGCCGCGACCGCCGCCACCGAATGCGGCCTTGATCGCGATCGGCAGGCCGTGCTCCTCGGCGAAGGCGACGACCTCGTCGGAGCCGGAGACCGGGTCCGCGGTGCCGGCGACCAGGGGGGCACCGGCCTTCTGGGCGATGTGGCGGGCCTTGACCTTGTCGCCGAGGCCGATGATCGCGGCCGGCGGCGGGCCGATCCAGGTCAGCCCGGCGTCGATGACGGCCTGGGCGAAGTCGGCGTTCTCGGCGAGGAAGCCGTAGCCGGGGTGGACGGCGTCGGCGCCGGACTTGGCCGCGGCGTCGAGGATCTTGTCGATGACCAGGTAGCTGTCACCGGGGGTGGAGCCGCCGAGCGCGAAGGCCTCGTCGGCCACGCGGACGTGCAGGGCGTCCCGGTCGGGCTCGGCGTAGACCGCCACGCTGCCGATGCCGGCGTCCTTGCACGCACGGGCCACCCGAACCGCAATTTCGCCGCGGTTGGCAATCAGAACCTTCTGCACCGTCGTCCTCCTAAGACCGGGACGGAGTCTATTGAGCGCTGCCGGGCCGGCTGCGCGACGGTCTGTGCTGACCGGGGAGCTGACTGGACAAGCCGGCCAGGTCCGCGCGCACCTTGGCCTCGACCCGGTCCAGTTCGATCAAGCTGTCCTCGATGTCGCGGCGTCGCTCTTCGAGGTCCGCGCGCCGGGCGTCGAGCTGTTCCAGCAGGTAGTGCAGCTGGCCGACCTCGCCCGGTTCGGCGTCGTACATGTCGATGATCGTGCGGATCTCGTCCAGCGTCATGCCGAGGCGGCGGCCGCGCAGGATCAGCTTGAGCCGGATCCGGTCCCGGCTGCCGAACACCCGCTGGGTGCCGCGACGGCCGGGGGAGATCAAGCCGAGGTCCTCGTAGAAGCGGATCGTGCGCAACGTCACGGCGAACTCAGCGGCGAGCTCGGCGATCGACCACGTCTCCCGGTCGGGGAACTCTTGCGCCGCCTCGCTCATGACGCTTACGTTAACGTAAACGTCAGCCGCTGCGCCAGTCCGCGAGGCTTGCCGAGTGGACCAATCAACACCGTCGGAGTGATTGCCATGTCCTTCTCCCTGTCCGAGGACCACGAGGCCTTCCGCAAGGTCGTCCGCGACTTCGCCGAGAAGGCGCTCCAGCCGAACATCGAACGCTGGGAGCGCGAGGTCGGCGGCCTGCCCACCGAGGCCGTCAACGGCATGGCCGAGCTCGGTCTGTTCGGCCTTACCGCCTCCGAGGAGTACGGCGGCGCGGGCGCCGACCTCACGACGCTCTGCGTCGCGATCGAGGAGATCGGCCGGGTCGACCAGTCCCTCGGCATCACGCTCGAGGCGGCCGTCGGGCTCGGTATCAACCCGATCGCCACCTACGGCACCGACGAGCAGAAGGCGCAATGGCTGCCCGACCTCGTGGCCGGCCGCGCCCTCGCGGGCTTCGGCCTGACGGAGCCGGAGGCCGGCTCCGACGCCGGCGGCACCCGCACCAAGGCCGTGCTCCAGACCAACGCTTCTGGAGAGGCGCAGTGGGTGGTCGACGGCGCCAAGGCCTTCATCACCAACTCCGGCCACGAGCTGACCTCGGTCGTCACCGTCACCGCGCGCACCGGCACCAACGAGAACGGCACTCCGGAGCTGTCGGCGATCATGGTTCCGACCGGCACGCCCGGCTTCGTCGCCGAGCCGGCCTACCGCAAGCTCGGCTGGCACCTCTCGGACACCCACCCGCTCAGCTACGACGGGGCCCGGGTTCCCGAGGCCAACCTGCTCGGCGCCCGCGGCCGCGGGTTCGCCCAGTTCCTCAACACCCTCGACGACGGCCGGATCGCGATCGCGGCCCTGGCCGTCGGGCTGTCCCAGGCCTGCCTGGACCACTCAGTCTCCTACGCGCTGGAGCGCAAGGCGTTCGGCCAGCCGATCGGCAAGAAGCAGGGCCTGGCCTTCCAGATCGCCGACCTGCAGGTCGCGGTGGAAGCTTCCCGGCTGCTCACCTACAAGGCCGCCTGGCTCAAGGACACCGGCGCCTCGGTGAAGCAGGTCAAGCAGGCCGCCTCGATCGCCAAGCTCTACGCCACCGAGGCCGCGGTCTCCGCGACCCGCACCGCCACCCAGGTGTATGGCGGCTACGGCTTCATGGAGGAGTATCCGATCGCGCGGTTCTACCGGGACGCCAAGGTCCTGGAGATCGGCGAAGGCACCTCAGAGGTGCAGCGCATCCTGATCAGCCGCGGCCTGGGCCTCCCGGTCGAATGACTGAACGGGGTCGAGTGATTCTGCGCAGGCCGACGGACCCGAAGGAAGCAGCAACATGACCGACCAGATGGCGAAGGCCGTCGCAACGGCGCGCGAGGCGACGCTCGTCCCCGGTGCCTCGGCGCTGAAGAAGCTCGAGGCGCAGAACAAGCTGCACGTCCGGGCCCGACTGGCCCTGCTCTTCGACGCCGGCTCGTTCGTCGAGGACGGCCAGTTGGCCAACGCCCTTGCGTCCGGCCTGCCGGCCGACGGTGTCGTCACCGGCCGCGGTCTGGTCGAGGGCCGGCCGGCGCTGGTGGTCGCCAACGACCCCGCGGTGAAGGCCGGGTCCTGGGGCGCGCGCACGGTGGAGAAGATCGTGCGGCTCACCGAGACCGCGCTGCGCGAGGAACTGCCGGTCTTCTGGCTGATCGACTCGGCGGGCGCCCGGATCACCGACCAGGTCGAGATGTTCCCCGGCCGTCGTGGCGCCGGCCGGATCTTCCACAACCAGGTCGCGCTCTCCGGCCGGGTGCCCCAGGTCTGCTGCCTGTTCGGCCCGTCCGCGGCCGGCGGCGCCTACATCCCGGCCTTCTGCGACCTGGTGATCATGGTCGAGGGCAACGCCTCCATGTACCTCGGTTCGCCCCGGATGGCCGAGATGGTCATCGGGGAGAAGGTGTCGCTGGAGGAGATGGGCGGCGCCCGGATGCACGTCTCGGTCTCCGGCTGCGGCGATCAGCTCGTGACCGACGACGCCGAGGCCATCGAGACCGCGAAGGCCTACTTCTCCTACCTGCCGACCTGCTGGCGCGAGCAGCCGCCGGACTTCCTCGCCGAGGAGCCGCTCGCGCCGCTGACCTCCGAGCTGATCCCGCCCAAGGAGAGTCAGCCGTTCGACGTGCACGACCTGCTCGACGCGCTGCTCGACGCCGACTCCTTCTTCGAGATCAAGCCGCTGTTCGCGGCCGAGCTCGTCATCGGGTTCGGCCGCCTCGACGGCCGCGTGGTCGGCGTGCTGGCCAACAATTCCGCGGTGAAGGGCGGGGTGCTGTTCACCGACTCCGCCGACAAGGCCGCGCGCTTCATCTGGCTCTGCGACGCGTTCAACGTCCCGCTGCTCTACCTGGCCGACGTCCCCGGCTTCATGATCGGCTCCGAGGTCGAGCGCGAGGGCATCATCCGCCACGGCGCCAAGATGATCACCGCGGTCTCCGAAGCGACGGTCCCTCAGATTTCGGTGATCGTGCGCAAGGCCTACGGCGCGGGGCTCTACGCGATGTGCGGTCCCGGCTTCGGCCCGGATGCCTGCATCGCCCTGCCGACGGCGCGCATCGCGGTGATGGGTCCGGAGGCGGCGGTCAACGCGGTCTACTTCAACAAGATCGCCGAGATCGCGGACGAGACCGAGCGCGCCGAGTTCGTCGCCGCCCGGCGGGCGGAGTACGAGGCCGACGTCGACCTGCTCCGCCTCGCCGCCGACCTGGTGATCGACGCGATCATCAGCCCCGAGGAGCTGCGCGCAGAGCTGATCGCGCGCTACCGGCAGTCCGTCGGCAAGTCCCGGCACTTCACCGACCGTCGGCACGGGGTGCCGCCGGTATGACCGCCGAGGCGGCTGAGGTGCGGGTGCTGCGTGGGACGCCGACGGCCGAGGAGCTGGCGGCGCTCATCGCCGTGCTCTGCGCCCGGCCGGCCAGGTCCGCCCCACTCAGCGGTTACGAGGCCTGGCGGGCCAAGCGGCTCGCCGCGCAGCGACGCCCGCGGCCCTGAGGGTCGGTCAATGGCGTTCTTCCAGGCCCACCGCGTCGCGTAGCCGCTCCACGGCCGGGGCCAGCCTCGGGTCCGCGGCGGCCTGGGAATCCATCAACGCCGCCAGCGCCTCGGCGAGCACGTTGAGCTTCTCCTGCGCGGACTCCTCGCTGCGGCGTCCGGCGTTCTCCAGCAAGGCGATCAGCAGGAGCGTCACGACACTGGTGACGGTATGGATCGCGACCTGCCAGGATTTCAGATCCGCCCACAGGGGCACGCTGACAAGCCACGCGAGGACCAGGACGACACAGACGTAGAAGAAGCCGGGCCGGCTCACCCTGGCGTGGGCCTCATGCACGAACCGGTCAAAGCTGGACCGCTGATCGCCTTGGGCCCGTGCCTCGGCCGCGGGCCTGGACTCGGTCATTGCGATCCGCCACGAGCCATGGGGCCAGTGTGGCACCGATCGGTAGCCGGCTGGCGGCCGCACCCACCCAGCGCGCACACTCACGGCCTGGCGGACCTGCGGCGCAAGGTGCTGGCCCCGATTGCGGGGCTGGCTTTCCGAGCGCCGGAGCGCCGGAGCGCCCGAGCGCCTGACGTCGGGTCAGACCGGGAGCTCCCACAGGTCGGTCCAGGTGACGCCGAGGGCCTTGCACATCCGGCGCAGCAGCGGCAGGGACACCCCGACGACGTTATGGTGGTCACCCTCGATCTTCTCGACGAACGCCCCGCCGCGACCGTCGATGGTGAAGGCCCCAGCCACCCGCAACGGCTCACCGGTGGCGACGTAGGCCTCGATCTCGGCGTCGCTCACCTGGGCGAACTGCACCGTGGTCGACGCGGTGGCGACCGCGCGCATCCCGGTGGCCGGCTCGATCAGGCAGTGCCCGGTGTGCAGCACCCCCGAGCGCCCGCGCATCGCCTGCCACCGCTCGATCGCCGCCTCGGCCGTGCCCGGCTTGCCCAGCGCGTCGCCGTCCAACTCGAGCAGGGAGTCGCACCCGAGCACGACGGTGCCGGGCACCGGGTGCGGCACCCGCCGCGCCACGGCCTCGGCCTTCAGCACCGCGAGCAGTTCCGCGGTCGACCCCGGGGTGGAGCCGTACACGTTCTCCTCGGCGACCTCGCTGACGATCACCTCGGGGTTCAATCCGGCCCGGCGCAAGGTGGCGAGGCGGGCGGGGGAGGCGGAGGCAAGGATGAGTCGCGGCACGCAGGAGATCATGCCGCCCTCGCGACAGTGCTGCGAGGATGCGGCGGGGGAGGATGGGTCCATGCCCTACTACCGGGTGGCGGGGGAGATCCCGCCCAAGCGCCACACCCAGTTCCGCCGGCCCGACGGTGCGCTCTACCACGAGGAGTTGATGGGGGCCGAGGGCTTCTCCTCGGACTCCGCGCTGCTCTACCACCGCAACGTGCCGTCGGCGATCGTCGACAGCCGGGCCTGGGACCTCCCGGACCTGAGCACGACACCGAACCATCCGTTGCGTCCGCGGCACCTGAAGCTGCACGAGCTGGCCGGGGACTGGCGCAGTGCCGACGCCGTGACGGGGCGCCGGCTGGTGCTCGGCAACGGCGACGTCCGGATCTCCTACGCGGTCGCCGGTGCGCCGTCCCCGCTCTACCGCAACGCGATCGGCGACGAGTGCGTGTACGTGGAGGGCGGCGCCGCGACCGTGGAGACGGTGTTCGGCGCGATCGAGGCGGCCACCGGGGATTACGTCCTGATTCCGCGCGGGACCACGCACCGTTGGGTGCCCACCGGTTCCGGGCCGCTGCGGGCCTACGCGATCGAGGCCAACTCGCACATCACCCCGCCGAAGCGGTACCTGTCCTCCCGAGGCCAGTTCCTCGAGCACTCGCCCTACTGCGAGCGCGACCTGCGGGCGCCCGGCCCGCCGCCGTCGGTCGAGGCGACCGACGTCGAGGTGTACGTGAAGCACCGCGGCGCCGGGGGCGTCGTGGGTTCGGTGCTCGTACACGCCGAGCATCCCTTCGACGTGGTCGGCTGGGACGGGTCCCTGTATCCGTACGCGTTCAACCTCGCGGACTTCGAGCCGATCACCGGGCGGGTGCACCAG
Source organism: Sporichthya sp. (assembly GCF_013815995.1). Lineage (GTDB taxonomy): Bacteria > Actinomycetota > Actinomycetes > Sporichthyales > Sporichthyaceae > Sporichthya. The sequence goes on along the minus strand of NZ_JACDFE010000136.1, from coordinate 2,973 downwards.
CCGCCGCCGGTTCACCAGGTTTTCGAGGGCGAGAACTTCGTGGTCTGCAACTTCGTGCCGCGCAAGGTGGACTACCACCCGCTCGCGGTGCCGGTGCCCTACTACCACTCCAACGTCGATTCGGATGAGGTCATGTTCTACGTCGCCGGGGACTACGAGGCACGCAAGGGATCGGGGATCGGGCTCGGGTCGATCTCGGTACACCCGGGCGGGCACGCGCACGGCCCGCAGCCCGGCGCCGCCGAGGCCAGCCTGGGCGCGGAGCGCTTCGACGAGACCGCGGTCATGGTCGACACCTTCCGTCCGCTCGAGCTGGGCGAGGGTGCGCTCGCCTGTGAGGACCCGACTTACGCGTGGTCGTGGGCCGGCCGCCGCGCCGGGGGCTCGGCGTGAGCGGGGTCCCGGTCGACCCGGCCAACGAGGACACCTTTCGGTCCTGGGACGGCCCGGGCGGCGAGTACTGGGCGACCAACGCCGCCACCTTCGACGAGAGCATGGCTGCGTATCTGCCGCCGCTGTTCGCCGCCGCGAACGTGAGCCTCGGCGAGCGGGTGCTCGACATCGGGTGCGGCAACGGCGTGACCACGCTGGAGGCCGCGCGCCGGAGCGCGCCGGCCCGCGCGATGGGACTCGACCTCTCCGCGTCGATGCTCGAGGTCGCCCGCCATCGCGCGACCGAGCAGCGGACCGCCAACGTCGAGTTCATCCAGGGCGACGCGCAGGTGTACCCGTTCGAGCCGGGCGGGTTCGACGTCGTCATCAGCCGGGCCGGGGTGATGTTCTTCGCCGACCCGGCCGCTGCCTTCGCCAACATCGGCCGCGGGGTCCGGTCCGGCGGCCGCCTCGCCCTGATGGTGTGGCAGGGGATCGAGGTCAACGAGTGGATGACGGCGGTCGCCGCCGCGCTGGCGGCCGGGCGCACCCTGCCGACTCCGCCGCCGGGCGCGCCCGGGCCCAGTTCGTTGGGGAACCCGGACCGGGTCCGGCAGCTGCTCGGCGACGCCGGGTTCGGCGGCGTCGACCTGACCGGCGTCGTCGAGCCGATGCGTTTCGGGCCGGACACCGGCAGCGCCTACGAGTTCGTCTTCGGCCTGAGCTTCGTCGGAGCTCTGCTCAAGGACCTCGACGAGCCGACCCGGGCCGACGCGCTGGCCGAGTTGCGATCCGTGGTCGAGGCGCACCTGACTCCCGCGGGGGTCCAGTTCGGGGCCGCTGCCTGGATCGTCACTGCTGCGCGAACCTGATCTTCGCCGATAGATTTCGACCATGGGATACCCGCAGCGGCTTCTGCTCGACGGCGAAACGATCGTGTTCGACCTGCGTCCGCACTGGTGGTACCTGACCAAGCACCTGGCCGTCGGGGTGCTGGTGATCGCCTTCGGCGTCTTTTCGATGACCCTGGACGGGGACAGCGGCAAGGCCACGAAGTACGTGGCCGGCGCGGTCTTCCTGGTGTGGCTGCTGTGGTTCGCCGCCCGGCTGCTGCAATGGCTGAGCACCCACTTCGTGCTCACCACCGACCGGCTGATCTACCGCAAGGGCCTGGTCGCCAAGCACGGCCGGGACGTCCCGCTGAACCGGGTGAACAACATCGACATGCACCAGACGGTGTTCGAGCGCATCCTCCGCGCCGGGGACATCCTGGTCGAGTCCGCCGGTGAGAGCGGCCAGCAGACCTTCTCCGACATCCGTCACCCGGAGAACGTGCAGCGCGAGATCAACAAGCAGGTCGAGGCCAACAACGTCCAGGAGCGTGGCGGTGGCCGGCCGGTCGCGCCCTCGGTGCCGGGCCAGATCGCCGAGTTGGCTGCGCTCCGCGACGCCGGCGTCCTGTCCGAGACCGAGTTCCAGGCCAAGAAGGCGGACCTGCTCGGCCGCATGTGAGGGTCCCTCAGGGTGGCGGCAGGGCCACCAGGCCCTCGGCGACGTCGAGCAGGGACGCCCCGAGGACGTCCGCCGGGGCGAAGATCTCGTCGTAGCCGCCCTCGGCCCGGCCGACCCAGCCGGCCATGAGCCCGGCGCGCTTCGCGCCGTGGCAGTCCCAGGCGTGACAGGCGACCAGGCACACCTGGTCCGGCTCCAGGCCCAGCTTGGCAGCGGCGTGCAGGTAGACCTTGGCCGGCGGCTTCCAGGCCTGCAGCTCCGAGGTGGTGATGACGGTCTCGACCAGGTGGTCGAGACCGTTGCGGGACAGGAAGGTCTCGACCACCTCGGGGGCGCCGTTGGTCAGGCAGGTGACCCGGATCCCGCCGTCGCGCAGCACCTTCATCGCGGGCTCGACGTCCGGGTGCGGTGGGAGCTCGCGCATCCCGGCCACGACGTACTCGACCTGGTCCGGCGTCAGTTCGTGGCGGCTCAGCGTGCGGACAGCGGCGGCCGCCGCCACCGGGAACGGGATGTAGTCGCCGGTGATGTTCAGGCCGATGCCGTAGAGCAGCGTGCGCGGGAAGAACTCCCGGATGCTGTGGGCGGGGAGCCCGACCTTCTCGAACCGCTCGCCCAGCGGTTCCAGCGCGATCAGGGTTTCGACGACGTCGAACGCGACGGCCGCGGGCCGGTGTGCCATGGGTCCTCCCGGATGTCGGATCGGGCTCACCGTAGTTCCCCGTCCCCGGCGCCCCGTCAGCCCCTCGAGGGGCCACTTGCATGACCGGGTGGTCGATTTCCGCCCCGACCTGGGCCGGAAATCGACCATTCACTCATGCATGAGCGAGCGGCGAGGGGGAGGCGATGCACGCGGAGTACCAGGCGATCCTGCCGCTCCGCCTGGGCGCCACCGACGGGTTCACCGTCCTCCTGGACGCCTTCCAGATGGGCTGAGCCAGATGGGCTGAGCCAGATGGGCTGAGCCAGAGGTAGGCCGCGCGGCCTCAGCTGCGCCAGGCGCTCGCGCGCCAGGCACCCGGGCCGTGGGGCAACGGGCGCCGTACCAACCGGCTGCGGTCGGTCCAGGCGTTCGGCTCCGTCTCCGGG
>NZ_JACDFE010000323.1 GCF_013815995.1 Sporichthya sp. | reverse complement strand
TAGGGCCTTTCACAGCAGGCAGCAACGGCTCGATCCGAGCCCACATCTCATCGGTCAACACAGCTCCACGCGACATGACCCGAGAATCTCGCGTCAGCCCCGCTCAACTCGTGAGACACGCTCTAGGGGCGTCACCTGGGCGATCGCGGCCGTACTGGCTGCGGGCGGGCTCGCGGGGTGCGGGAACGACGACGACGTCGCGCAGGCTCCGGCCGGCGGCAGCACCTCCACGCCGACCCCGACGCCGGCGTCGCCGGTGACCACCGGCCCGTTCAACGCGGCCAAGCTGGTTCCGGCCGGGTACAAGGTCGTCTCCACCAAGGCGATGGCGCTGGCCGCGGGACAGCCGGACTACCACGTCGTGATCTCCGAGAATCCCCAGGCGCCGGCGACCGTGGCCGGCGAGGCCGGCACCGGCGCGACCCAGAACGTGCAGGTGTTCGCCTTCCGCGACGGGGCCTGGGCCGAGGTCTTCGACGCCGCGGACAAGGCGGTCCCGTACGAGATGCAGGGCGACTTCGGTGCCCCGGCGGACCTGCGCGACGACTCGCCGGACCCGGTGCTGAACCAGAAGGACCGCCTCGGCGGGGCCACCGTTGCGCGCGTCACCTTCGCCGCCGACCACCCCGCGCTGGTGATCTACGGCGAGGACAAGGCCAACCCGCACGTGCTCGGCGTGCTCGCCGTCGTCGACTTCCTCGACGGCACGTCCCACCTCGACCACTACGAGATGGCCCAGGATCTCGGCAAGCCCGAGGTGACCGGTGCGGAGGACGCGCAGCATCTTGAGGTGCCGAACTACTGGTACCCGTGGCTGCAGGGCGGCGACCCGGCCAAGTACACCCAGACCGTCGGGATGACTTCCGGTCAGGACGACAAGGGCGTCGCGGTGCTCGCTGACTCCCGGCCGTGGATCGGGGCTTGGGTCGGTGTCGGCACCGGCTCGGGGGTGACGGTCAGTCGGGTCATCGACGGCTCGCCTGCCGAAGGCGTGCTCGAGGTAGGGGACCACATCGCCTCGGTGAACGGCAACAACCCCGAGCAGGGCCTGGGTGCGGAGCTGCTCAAGCTCACGCCGGGCGACGAGGTCGAGCTGCTCGTGCTGCGCGGCAAGGAGAACCTGACGAAGACGCTCGTGCTCTCCGACATGTCGAAGGCGCCGACATTCTGGCAGACCCCGGTGCCGTCGACCATCGGGGTCGAGGTCGCGCCGCTGTCCGGCCGGCCGGGCATCGCGGTGACCAAGGTGACCCCGGGCAGCCCGGCGGCCAAGGCCGGTCTGGCCAAGGGCGACGCCATCCAGCGGGTCGGCGACGTCCCGGCCGGGAGCACCGCCGACCTCGACGCGGCCCTGAACGGTCGGGGCGGCGAGGAGCTCGAGGTCGAGGTCCAGAAGGTGGACGGGACGACGAAGACCGTCACCGTCACGCCGAAGGAGGACAAGGACGGCGACGGGATCGTCGCGCTGCTCTGAGCGTGCTGCTCTGAGCGCGCTGACCTGGCCGATCTGGGCGGCCGAGCTGCCCTGGTGATGGGACACCAAGGCCGCGATCCTGGTCCAGGCCCTGCCGTGGCTCGGCCACTTCCAGGGCCGCACGATCGTGGTCAAGTTCGGTGGCAACGCACGGCGTCCGGCAGGTCCGGGTGAGGGTTTCCCACCCGGACGGCACCGGCAACTTCGACAACGGTCGGGTGCGGTCCGTCGCGACGAACCTGATCTTCGAGACGGCGGCCACGAATCCCCAGCTCGGCGGGGCCGCCTTCGCCGAGCGGCGGGGTGACAAGCCGGCCTACCGCAAGCGCCTGAACACGGACATGGCCTCGGTCACTGCCGTCGTCACCTTCCGGCTGACCACTGGCAAACGCGCCGCGATCGGCTGCACCCAGCAGTTCCCGAGCAGGTAGCTGTGCCGGCGCCGGTCCGACACCCGCGTCCCGGCGCTGTCACCGTCATCGGCCTCGACGGGCGCGAGGTGCTGCACACCCGCGCGGACGACGCCGGAGAATTCACGATCGGGGTGCCGCCCGGCCGCTACTTCGTCGTCGCCACCGACGCCGGCCGCAGTGACCACGTAGGTCGCCCCCCCGCGGGGGTTGGCGCGGGATGATGGGCGGGCAGCACCAGGAGGGCTCGCATAGTGGCCTAGTGCGGTGGTCTTGAAAACCACTATCAGGGGTGACTCTGATCCAGGGTTCGAATCCCTGGCCCTCCGCTCCGAAGCACTTGTCCACAAGCCCCGGTTCCGCCCTCGTCATCCACAGGCGACCGCCGGACGCAGCCGATCGAGGTCAACGCTGCCTACCTTCGTCGCTCCGAGCGCTCTGAGAAGAGGAGGACGCAGATGGCGAGGCATGGGGCGAGACGCAGATGGTGGTGGCGGCTGTGGGTGCCTGCCGCAGTCCTCGGGGTGAGCGCGACGGCGACCGACTCGGCTCCGGGTGAGGTCCTCGCTCCGGCGGCGCCGGTGGCCACCGCGAAGGCGGTCTGCACCCAGGACGCGCCGACGCTGACGACGGTGCGCAGCTACCCGCGCCGCGCGGTTGCTGAACTGGCGGGCGGGAGCAGTCCCCTGTACTGCGGCAACACCAAGTTCGGGCTGCGTCACATCGTGATCCGGCACACCGCCGACTGGCGCGCGGCCGCCGCCGCGGCCCCGGTCGTCGTGCCGTGGCCCCGCTTCGTCGACACCGCACTCGCGACCACGCTGGCTCGGCCGCAGTCCGTGCGATGCGACGCCCGGCGCGACACGTGCGCCCTCCGGGGTGCGCCGACGCCGGAGCAGGAGGTGGTCGTGGTCGTGGCCCGAGCGGACGGCAAGGTCATCACGGCCTACCCGCTCGAACAGTAGACACGTTGCTACAATGAGTGAGTGGAAACGCATCTGACGAGCCGTGAGTTCAACCAGGACACGAGCGGCGCGAAGCGAGCGGCGGAGCGCGGGCCGGTGATCATCACCGACCGGGGCGAGCCCGCGCACGTTCTGCTGACCTACGCCGCCTACGCAGCGCTCAGCCCGTCGGGCGGCTTGCTGGCCCTGCTCGGCCATCCGGCGGGCGTCGCCGAGGTGGAGTTCGAAGCCCCACGATCGCGCGAGCTGCCGACGCCTGCCTCCTTCGACTGATGTTTCTGCTCGACACGAACGTCGTCTCCGAGTTGCGCAAGGTCGCCGCCGGCCGCGCCGACGCTGCGGTCCACGTGTGGGCGGAGAACCTGACGGTCCATCAGGTATATCTTTCCGCGGTCACCATCCTGGAACTGGAGCTCGGCGTGCTGCTCGCCGAACGAGCGGATCAGGCGCAGGGTCAGATCCTGCGGCAATGGCTCGACGAGGGGGTACTGCGTGCCTTCGACCAGCGCATACTGCCGGTCGATGTGACCGTGGTCCGCCGGGCGGCGGCGCTGCACGTTCCCGATCCCGCGCCGTTTCCGGACGCGCTGATCGCGGCAAACGGCACTGCAGCACAAGCTGACCGTAGCGACGCGCAACCTGCGGGACTTCGAACGCTTCGACGGGCTTCGGGTCGTCAACCCCTGGTCCTGACCGGCGAGTCGAGGTCGACTCCGGTGGGCACGGCCGGGAACTCGATCCAGAACACGCTGCCGCGGCCGGCCGCGGAGTGCACGGCGTAGCGGCCGCCGTGCGCGGTCGCGATCGCGGCGACGATGGCCAGGCCCAGACCGTGGC
>NZ_JACDFE010000135.1 GCF_013815995.1 Sporichthya sp. | reverse complement strand
ATGCCCCGCTACGGACTCCGCGTCCAACAACTCAAGCTCATCGATCCTGCGACCCTGCATGAACTGATCGTCTCGAGGCGCCCGCAGGCAGGTCCAGACCGACACGCATTGTTCAGCAGGCTCCTAGAGGTGCTAGTTGGCCGGACGCAGATCAGGACGTGCGACCCCCGTACGGTCAGGGCCATGAGCACCCTGAGTGAGGTCGGCGACCGGGACGGCTGGCGCTGCTGGCTGTGTGACGAAGCGGTGGACCCGGATTCGTCCGTGAACTCCGACCGCGGCCCCAGTGTCGACGCGGGCGAGCAGCCGAAGAAGGGCAAGAAGGGTGGCTCGACCGGAGTCGAGCGCCTAGCGCACCGGTCGTGCAACACCGGCAAGGGCAAGGTGGCACCCGTGGTGCCGTGGGGGAAGGACCTCTTCGTCGTCGATCCGGCGCCCATCGTGGCCACGGTGGACCGGATGCGAAGCAAGGGCGGCCGCGAGGTCGTTGCCCGTTGCCCGGCTCAGCAGGAGGCGGACGCCGCCGGCGCGTGGTTGCTCGACCGGCTCTCGCGACTGGCCCCGGACCTGACGTTCGGCGTGCGTGTCGACCCGGGCGGCGGGCAATACCTGTTGGTACTCACCAGCGGGGCATCGTGAACGATGCGGCTAGGACCTGACCTGCGAAGGAATTGTGGCCAGCAGGCGACGCTCGGCAGCCTCGTCCACTGCTGCCAAGGCGGCGCGGCGCCGGGCGGCGATGCCCTGGGCCAGTGCGCGAACGGCCGCGTCCGCCTCGGCCATCTCGGCATCGACTCCGCCGCGCATGAGATCCGCGGCCTCGGTCAGCTGCGCGTCCAGCCGGGTCAGTTCCATCTGAATCGCTGTCATGTTCCAAGGATCCGCCGTCCGGGCCGCTCGGCGCGGTAGGCGGCGATCATCGGCGCGTCGCGGGGGCGGCCACCTCCGGTGGACCCGGGGGCGACCGCCCTCCCCCGGGATCAGGACGCCGCGTAGGTCTCGGTCCTGTTGCCGGCCTCGACCCAGTCCTGGATGCCGGCCGGGTAGGTCCGGACATCGGTGTACCCGAGCGCCTCAAGCCGGCGGGCGACGGCCTTGCTGTTCTGACAGGCCTCGTTCGAGCAGTACGTGACGATCGTCTGGGCCTTGTCCGGCAGCAGCCCGGCCGCGAGCTCGTTGACGTCCGACTCGAGGAGATTGATCGCGCCCGGCAGGTGCTGCTGGGCGTAGTAGCTCTGGGACAACGCGTCGATGAGAACAACGGGCCGGCCCTCGGCCAGCAGGTTCTCGACGTCGGAGCGGGTGACGATCTGGACCATCTCGGGGTTCCCTTCGCTTTTATGTGCGTGCGCACGTACATGTTGAGCGCCCCCGGGCGCGATGTCAATGTGCGTGCACACGCACATGGGTGTTAGCGTGCTACATGGCCAGAGACGACAGCCCCGGAGTCACCGCTTGGGCGGCCCTGCTGCGCACGCACGCCGCGGTGGTCCCGAAGCTGGCGCGGGCGGTGGCGGGCGCCGGCCTGCAGCTGTCCTGGTACGACGTGCTGCTGGTGCTGAACGCCGCACCGGACCGGCGTCTGCGGATGTCGGACCTCGGTGCGGCCGCCGTGCTCAGCCGCGAGCAGATCAGCCGGGTGGTCAGCGAACTGGAGCGGGCGGGCCTGGTGGAGCGGGTGCCGAACCCGGATGACAAGCGCTCCTCGTTCGCCACCATCACCCGCGCGGGCCGCGACCGCCTGCGCGCGGCGGCGCCGACCTATCTGGGCGCGATCGACGACCACTTCACCGCGCACCTGAGTGCCCGCGAGGTCGCCGCCGTTGCCGCGGCGCTGCAGAAGGTCGTCGCGGCCGAAGAGTGAGCGCAGCGCTCCCCCGCCCCGGGGTGACGCATGCCTGCACCTCCGCCGGGAAGGCAGGATGTATGCCCCTCAACGCTCTCGCCTTGGTCTGCACGCTCAAACCGTCCCCCGCCGAGTCGTCCACGGAGGTGCTCGCGCGCGAAGTGCTCGCCGAACTCGCCGACCACGGGGTCACCTGTGACCTGGTGCGGGTCGTCGACCACGACGTCCGCTTCGGCGTCAGCACCGATGAGGGCGACGGCGACGGGTGGCCCGCGATCCGCCGGAAGGTTCTCGACGCCGACATCGTCCTGCTGGCGACCCCGATCTGGATGGGCCAGCCCGCCTCGGTGGCGAAGATGACGCTGGAGCGCCTCGACGCGGAACTGTCGGAGACCGACGCCGGTGGCCGCCCGACCATGTACGGCAAGGTCGCGATGGTCGCTGTCGTCGGCAACGAGGACGGCGCGCACCGGGTCGTCGCCGACACCCTGCAGGCGCTCAACGACGTGGGCCTCAGCGCCGCTGCCGCCGCGGGCACGTACTGGGTCGGCGAGGCCATGGGCTCGACCGACTACAAGGACCTCGACAAACGTCCGGAGAAGACCCGGGCCGCCACCCGCACCGCTGCCGTGAACGCCGTCCACCTGGCGAGGCTGTTGCGTGACGCGGCGTACCCCAAGTCCTGACCCGCCATCAGTTCGGAGGAATCATGTCCAAGATCCACGACATCGTCGAGAAGATCACCGGCGACGACGGCCGCGCTGAGGCCGACGTCGAACCCGACAACGCGCGGGCCGACGCCAGGGACATCGGCGGCGACGAGAACCGCACGCCCCAGGAAGGTACGACCACCGGCACCGGCGCGGGCGGCGAGTTCGTCGGCCGGGTGGGCGGCGACGACAACTTCTCCGGGGAGACCGGCGCGGAGCGCCGCGCCGGCGAGTAGCGCTCAGGATTCCTTGGGCGCCTGGGGCGACCGCTGGATGGCCGGCCCGGATGGTCCGCCGATCACGCTGCACCACCACGCCTGCGGAAAAGACACTCAGTCGGTGTCCACCTGCGCCCCTTGCGGCGAGCGGCTCTCGCCGAAGAGACCGAGATGCCGATCGGACCCGGCTATCCCCCGCGTCTCGCGCAGCGAAGACGCGAGCTGAGCGACCCGCATTTCCGCTGATTTCCCCGCGCGTGAGCGCGGCCACGCGGCAAGGGCGGAGCGCCGGAGCAAAAATGCTGCGACAATGGTCGTTCATGGACTCGCCCGGATCTGGGCAGCCAGAACCGGATAGGGGACAAATCGTTGTCAGTAAAGATGCGCGCCACCAAGGTTGCCCGGAACGCCGACTCGGCCAAGCCGACCCGGACGCCGCCGTTTGACGTCAGCACGATCAAGCCCCACAAGCACGGCACCGGGTTCAGCAGTTGCGCCCCTTGTCAGGCCGCCGGCGCTGCCAGCACCTGCGCCCACGTCGAGGACTGGGTCAAGGAAGCCTGACCGAGTAACACACTGAGCCGGCCCGTCATCTCGGGCCGGCTCTTTCGTTTCCTGCACCCCTGGGATGCCGGTGCTGAAGCGTCAGATCCGGGTCGTCACCCGCGCGGACAGCCACGCCGCGAGGGCGTCGAGTTCCTCAGGGCACGCCTCGTGCTGCATCGGGTACGAGTGCCACTCGACGTCGTGCCCGAGCCCGCGCACGTGGTCGGCCGCCGTCTCGCCGGCGCGATGTGGGAGCACCGGGTCATAGAGCCCGTGCGCCATGAAGACCGGCAACGGCTCGCCCCGGCGCGCGCCTTCGATCACCCGCTGGGCCATCGGCAGGTAGCTGGACAACGCCACGAGACCGGCGAGGGGTTCGGCGCGCTGCAGACCGAGCGTCAGCGCGACCGCGCCGCCCTGCGAGAAGCCGGCGAGCACGAGGCGGGAGGCGGGCACGCCCCGCTGTGCCTCGCGCTCGATAAGGGCCTCGACCGCCTGAGCCGACTGCGCCAGACCCGCGGCGTCCGCGCGGCGGTCGATGTCCTCGAGGTTGACGATGTCGTACCAGGACCGCATGCGCATTCCGCCGTTGATCGTGACCGGCTGCACCGGCGCGTGCGGGAACACGAACCGCAGAGGCGGCCAGCCGTCCCGGACGATGTGCGGCGCGACCGGTGCCCAGCCGTCACCGCTGTCCCCGAGCCCGTGCAGCAGGATCACCGTCCACGTCGGGTTCGGACCGGTCTCGAACTCGACGGTTTCCAACATCCCGGCAGAAGTCATGGCGACGATTATTCCGGCGCCGGGCGTAGGGAGGACCCGGCCCGCGGGGGCTGCCCCCAAGCTGAGGCGCACCTCGGCCCATAACCACGTCAGCAGTTCTTCAGAACGTAACCCTTCGATACGACGCCGGGTTCGGATGGAGCCTATGGTCGAGTCGCCTGGATCGCTTCCAGGCCGCGTGTACATGCCCCAGACCCCGGCAGCGCGAGGTACCAGCTCAGCGCGTGGAGGGTCCTGTTGCCGAACTCACGCACGGTTTCTCAACCGGCGATCACCCAGGCCGTGGTGACGGCGAGGAGCAGCACGCTGCGAACGACCGCAGGCCTGTCGGAATTCGAGGTTTCGCGCCTGGCGGCGGAGCTCGATGCGATTCGCGCCGAGGTGATGGGTGACCTGGGTGCGGCCGACGCCGACTACATCCGCCGTGTGATCGCCGTCCAGCGCGGCCTGGAGTTCGGCGGACGCGCGTTGTTGATGGTGTCGCTGTTCCCCCCGGCATGGCTGGCGGGCACCGGGGCGCTGGCCGTGGCGAAGATCCTGGAGAACATGGAGATCGGCCACAACGTGCTGCACGGGCAGTGGGACTGGATGGGCGACCCGGAGATTCACTCGACGACATGGGAGTGGGACGCCGTGTCGCCGGCGGCGGGGTGGAAGCGCTCGCACAACGTCGTGCACCACACCTACACCAACATCTTGGGCAAGGACCGCGACCTCGGCTACTCGGCGATCCGGGTCGACCCCGCCCAGCCCTGGAAGCCGATCCATCTCTTCCAGCCGCTGTACAACCTCGGCCTCTCGCTCGGTTTCGAGTACGGCATCGCGATCTATGACCTCGAGCTGGACAAGGTCGCGGCCGGAGACAAGCCGTGGTCCCAGGCTCGCGCCGAGATCGGCGGGCTGTGGCAGAAAATCCGGCGCCAGTGGATCAAGGACTACGTGGCGTTCCCGTTGCTGTCCGGGCCGGCCGCGCCCACGACTCTGGTCGCCAATGTGGTGGCGAACGTGGCGCGGAACGTGTGGGGGCACACGGTGATCTTCTGCGGGCACTTTCCGGCGGGCGCGCAGACCTTCACCGAGGATCAACTCGTCGACGAGTCCCCCGGGGGCTGGTACATCCGGCAAGTGCTCGGCTCCGCCAACCTCGACGGCCCGCCGCTGCTGCACCTCATGACGGGCAACCTGAGCCACCAGATCGAGCACCACCTGTTCCCCGACATGCCCTCAAACCGCTACGCCGAGATCGCACCCAAGGTCCGTGAGGTGTGCGCTCGTTACGGGCTGCCGTACACCAGCGGATCACTGCCCAGGCAATACGCGGGCGTCCTGCTCACCATCGCCCGGCTCGCCTTGCCCGGCGGGGGTCGCCGCGTCGCCGGCGGCGAAAACGCGGGCTGGATGTGATCACGTCGCTCCCGTCCCTTCCGATCGGCCTGCGGCGGTTACGCGACGCCGCGGAACGGTTGACCACTCCCCTGCTTCCGGACGACTACCTGGCCATGATCAATCCGTTGTGGTCGGCGCGCGAACTTCGCGGCCGCATCGTCTCGGTGGTCCCGGAAACGGCGGACTCCGCGACCCTGACGATCGCGCCGGGCGCGGGCTGGCGCTTCGAGCATCGGCCCGGGCAGTACGTGGGCATCGGGGCCGCCCTGCACGGCCGGTTCCGCTGGCGCTCCTACTCGCTCACGTCCGTGCCGACCGCTCGCACCGACACCCTCACCATCACGGTCAAGGCGATGCCCGAGGGGATGCTCTCTGGACACCTCGTCCGCGGCCTCGAACCCGGCACCGTGGTCCGCCTGGCCCGGCCCGAGGGCGACTTCTTCCTGCCCGAGCCGCCGCCGCCCAGGCTGCTGTTCATCACCACCGGATCGGGCATCACACCGGTGATGGCGATACTGCGCACGATGGACCGCCGCGGCAGCATGACCGACGTCGTGCTGGTGCACTCCGTCCCAGACCCCGAAGCGATGCTCTTCCGCGCGGAGCTTCATGACCTGAGGGACCATCACCCGAGCTTCCGCCTGCACGAGCAGTTCAGCCGTCGCGACGGACGGATCTCGTTGACCCACGACCTCCAACGCCTCTGTCCCGACTGGCGCGAACGTCAGGCCTGGGTGTGCGGCACCGACTCCCTGCTGGAGGAGGCCGGCCGCGTGTGGGCCGACGCCAACCGCGCGCCTTCGCTGCACCGGGAGAAGTTCGCGTCCGCTCGTATCGGCAATGCATCCGCGGGCGGCAGCGTGCGCTTCTCCACCTCCGGATTCGCCGTCGAGACCGACGGCGCCACCACCCTGCTGGAAGCCGGTGAGCGGGCCGGGATCCTGATGCCCTTCGGATGCCGCATGGGTATCTGCCGTACCTGCGTCCTGCCGCTGACCGCGGGTCGGGTGCGCGACCTGCGCACCGGCACGGAACACGAAGGCGGGCACCAGATGATCCAGACCTGCATCAACGCGCCCGCCGGAGACTGCGTGCTGGACATCTAGGCCCGGGGACCTACCTGGGTACTGGAGGCCTCGTTACCTGGGGCGAACTGCCGCGTAACCGCGCGCGTCGTCGCCCACGTGGTGACGAGCATGAAGACCCCGAAGGCGACGGCGGCCATCCAGAACGAGAGCAGTCCGTTCCACGCGAACGGCCCGGTCTTGAAATAGGTGAGCAGCCCGGCAGGGATGAACAACACGGCACACCACAGCTGGAGGTAGCCGACCCACCGCGGAAAGATCGGGTCCGGGCGGCCGTCGGCCAGGATCGCGACGGCGATCACGGTGGCCTGTGCCGTGATGAACGGCCAGTTCATGACGAACAGGAACCAGGCGAGGTCGTTGAGCGCCTGCGTGACCTCCGGGTCCCGGTCCGGGCGGAAGGCCGTCGCGGAGAAGACCAGCATCGGCACGGTGACCGCGAGCACCCCCACCGCACCGCAGACGAGCTGGGCAAAGCACAGCGGCGTGAAGCGACCCTCCACCCGGACCAGTTGCGTGCTCACCACAGCGCACCACGGAATGGTGAGGCCGGCAGCGAAGATCATGATCAGGCAACCAGCCCGGATCCGGTCGGCCTCGCGCTGGTACTGGTCGACGACCTCGGCCGCGGTGTTGTCCGGCGGGATCGGCGGGAAGAAGCCGCTGATGAGCAGGCCGGCGAAGAACACTCCGAGAAAGGCGTAGCCGCAGTACGCCATCGTCAGCTGGATCGGCTTGGTCACCCGGGGCCCCCGCTGTCGCGAGCAGGCTCAGCTCTCATCGTCTGGCCCCTCCTTCCTTCCGTCCACACCGGATTCAGCGCAGCGAGCCGCCGCCGTCGACGTAGAGCACCTGGCCGGTCACGTACCAGGACTCGTCGGCGGCCAGGAACGCCACGGCGTGGGCGATCTCGGCCGGCGTGCCGGTGCGACGCACTGGTAAGGCCGCGGCGACCCGCTCTTTGAACTCCTCCATACTCGCGCCGACCCGCTCGGCAGTGGCTGCAGTCATCGCAGTCTCCACGAAGCCGGGTCCGATCGCATTCACCGTGATACCGAACGGGCCCAGCTCGATCGCCAGGGTCCGGGTCATGCCCTGGAGGCCGGCCTTCGCCGCGGAGTAGTTCGTCTGGCCACGATTTCCCAGCGCCGACATGGAGGACATGTTGATGATCCGGCCGTACTTTGCGTCGACCATGTGCTTGTGCGCGATCTGCGAGCAGAGGAACGCGCCACGCAGGTGCACATCAACGACTGTGGACCAGTCCTCGTCGGACATCTTGAACAGCAGATTGTCCCGGGTGACTCCGGCGTTGTTCACCAGAATGCTGAGAGCGCCGAAGGCCGCCACCGTGGTCTCCACCGCCGCCGTCACCTCGGCACGGTCGGTGACATCGGCGCCGACCGCGATCGCCTTCCCCCCGGACTCGACGATCCTCTTGGCCACGACTGCGGCCGTCTCGGCGTTGCGGTCCAGTACTGCTACTGACGCTCCGTCAGCTGCCAGCCGCATGGCGATTGCCGCGCCGATGCCTTGCCCGGCCCCGGTGATCAGCGCCGTACGGCCCTGCGTTCCACTCACGCCATGGTGCCGCTCAGCCTCAGCGTGTCCAGCCCGCGGGCCGTGGCATTGGGCCGCCAGTCCGGCGTGTCATCAATCAGAGCCAGGTCTACGAACCGGTCGAGGATCTGATTGAGGGCGATGCCGGTTTCGAGCCGGGCGAGCGCGGCACCGATGCAGAAGTGCATGCCCGCGGCGAAAGCCAGATGCTGGCCGGTCTCTCGGCGGATGTCAAAGGTGTCGGGATCCGTGAACCTCCTCGGGTCACGGTTGGCGCTGCCGAGGTAGGTCAGCACGATGTCACCTTCGGCGAGCTCAACCCCATCGATCACCGAGCTCTCCAGGACGGTTCGCGCGGTCGCCTGAATGGGGCTCTGGAAGCGCAGCGTCTCGTCGACCGCACCGGGGACGAGGGTGCGATCCGCGCGGACCGCCGCAAGCTGATCGGGGTGCTGCAGGAGGCTGAGCACCAGCGAACCGATCACACTGGTCGTGGTTTCGACGCCACCGAAGAACAGCACCATGATCGTGGCGAGCAACTCGTCCTCGGTGATGCGGTCCTCGCCGTCACGCACATTGATCAAGGCGGTGGTCAGGTCGTCGCTGGGCTTGCGCCTGCGTTCTGCGATCAGATCGAGGAAGTAGCGCTCCATGACCAGGCAGTCGGCCTTGGCCTTGACCAGCATCTCCGGCGAGCAGGAGGGATCGATCAGCTTCGTGATGGAGATGGTGAGATCGCGGAACTGGCCCTGGTCGGCCTCCGGAACGCCGAGCAGCTCCCCCAGGACCCGTACCGGCAGGTTGAAAGCGAGGGCATTCATCAGGTCGAAGTCCGAGGGGTCTTCGACGCGGCCGAGGAGCTCCTTCGTCAACGCCTCGATGTGGGGTGCCATGTTCTGCACCCGGCGGGCGGTGAACTCCCGGGAGATCAGGCCTTTGAGGCGAGTGTGGTCCGGCGGGTTCTGCCGCACAATCGAATGCTTGGACATGAACGCATAGGTCTGGTCGTCGGCCAACTCGTGCCCGAACCCGCGCGTGAGTTCATCCCTCTTGCCGAAGCTGACGGTCCGGAAAGCGTGATCGACCTCCGGGTAGCCACTGAACACCCAGACGGGAATGATCTGGGCGCGATGCATCGGGGCGAGGTCGCGCAGCTGCGCGTACAAGGGGTAGGGGTTCCGGATCGCTTCCGGGTCAGTGAAGAGCCGCTGTAGGACTTGCTCTGCTGCGCCGGCATTGTCGCTCATCGGGGAGATCTCCAGATCGATCAGGAATGGGCCTGCGGTGGTGGCTGACGTGAGTCGGTCAGGACTGCGATCCCACGTGTGCGCCGACATAGCTCGCGAAGACGTCTTCGTCCGAGAGCTCCGACGGCTCCCCGACAAACGTGATCTCGCCCCGGTTGAGCAGGTAGACGTAGTCCGCTGCAGCCAGGGCGCGCGTCACGTACTGCTCGACGAGCAGCAGGCTCACACCCTCGCCGGCGAGGCGCCCGAGAAAATCGAAGATCTCGTCCACGACCTTGGGTGCAAGCCCCATGGAAACCTCGTCCAGAAGCACGACCGACGGCTTCTGCACATAGGTGCGGGCCAGGGCCAGCATCTGCTGCTCACCCCCGGACATCGTCCCGGCCAACTGGCCGAGGCGTTCCCCGAGGCGGGGAAAAGCGTGGACCGCGCGTTCGACCGCCTCCGCCTCCTGGCCGCGTCGGGACTGCACCTGGAGGTTGTCGCGCACCGAGAGGTTCGGGAAGACCCCGCGGCCCTCGGGCACGTGGCACACCCCGGCGGCGACCAGTCGATGTGGGCTCAGACCGGTCACGTCCGCCCCGTCGATGCTCATGGAACCGGCCGAGGTGGGGAGCAGACCCGAAGCCACCCGCAGGAGCGTGGTCTTGCCCGCGCCGTTGGGACCGAGCAGGGCGACCACCGAGGCGTCTGGAACCTGCAGGGTGATGTCGCGCAGCACGGTGGTGTCCCCGTAGCCGGCACTGATTCCGTTGAGCGCCAACATCAGGAGCTCGCCGCGCTCTCCGCGGCTTCGGAGCCGAGATACGCAGCGCGGACCAGATCGCTGCCCCGAACCTGTTCCGGGGTGCCATCGAAGATCTGCCTGCCGAAGTCCAGGACGTGGAGATAGTCGCAGCAGCTCATGACCAGCTCCATGTCGTGCTCCACGATCAGGATCCCCCGGCCCTGAGCCACGAGCTGGCGCAGGATCTCGCCGAAGCGCCCAGTTTCATTACGGTCCAGACCGGAGGAGGGTTCGTCGAGCAGAAGCATCTGGAACCCACCGGCCACGACCCGGGCGAGCTCGACCAAGCGCCGCTGACCGGTGGAGAGGCTGGCCGGGCGACGGTGAGCTAGTGAGGTGACGTCGCAGCTCTCCATCGCCTCTTCGGTCGCCGCCGAGATCCGGCTGCGTTCGGCGCGCGAGGCGCGGAGGAACTTCCACGGGCGGGACCCGGCCATCACGCCCTCGCAGCCGAGGCCGACGTTGGCCCGCACGGTCAACGAGTCGAAGAGTTCCATTCGCTGGAACGTCCGCCCGAGCCCACGCTGCGCCCGGGCGTGCGGGGCCAGCCTGGTCACGTCCTGACCGAACAACGACACCGAGCCGCTGGTCGGGCGGTTGAGTCCGGAGCAGGCGTTGAACGTCGTCGTCTTGCCGGCGCCGTTGGGGCCGATGAGCCCCGTGAGACGCCCGAGCGGCGCCTCCAAGGTGACGGAGTCGACCGCGAGCAGGCCCCCGAATCGGACCGAGAGCTCGTGGACGCCCAAACCGGGTGCGGTGACGCCCGCACCGGTCAGCATGTGCCCAGCCGACGGCCGCCGTACGGCGCGGAGAAGCCGTTACCGTCCAGGATCAGGCCCCAGTAGCACCCGACGCGCTTGGGTAGCTCACCCTTGACGAACGTGCGCGGGGGAACCAGACCGCCAAGGGTTTCGTTCTTGAGCTTGTAGAGGCCATCGAAGATGTCCTGAGTCGTGATCGCGCGCTCGCGCAGCGACGGACCCACCGCGTTGAGGGCGGCTTGCAGCATCTTGCCGGCAGCCCACGCGTTCGAGGCGCTCTGATCCACGGGTTGACCGGAGGCGTACTTCTTGACCGCCTCCGTCCACTCGGCCGTCCCGGGGTTGTCACTGGTGTTGAACGGCGCGGCGATCGTGCCCAGGTAGACCCCGGCCTTCTTGAGGGCCTCACTCTTGGACAGCGCCGGTGAGATCGCGATACCGGGGCCGCTGAGGCCCGGGAAGTAACCGAGCGAGGCACACGAACTCGCCAGCCGGGTCAGGGCGGATCCGTCGGCACCCATGTAGATGATCTGGACACCTGCGTTCTTGGCGTTCTGGCATTCCGAGGTGTACGAGCTCTGCGTCAGCGAGATGGACTGGCTGTAGGCGAGCGTGGTGTTGGAGTTGGCGGCCATCCGCTCCTCCTCCTTGTGGATGGTTGCGCAGATCGCGGCCTCGACGCAGTAGAGGATGCCGAGCTTGGTGAAGCCCTTGAGCTTGTTGCCGAGAGCGATGCCGCCCGTGAAACCCTCGATGGGCCCGGTCCCCTGCGGGAAGAGCAGGGGGTCCTCGAACCAACCCGGGTCGGAGATGTCCCCGCCCACGACAGGGACGTTCGCCTTGTTGATCACGCTACGGACCGCGTCGAGGGTGAGCGGCACCGCGGCATCGAGGATGGCGACGGCCTTCTTGTTGTAGATCAGGTCGGAGACATTCGAGGCTGCTTGGGCCGGACTGGCGCCGTCGTCCACCTGGAAGATCTGAATCGGGTGGCATTGGATGCCGCCGGCGGCGTTGACCGCCTTCTGCCAGATGGCCAGCCCGATCCGGTTGGCACCGATCGAGGCCCCGACCAGCCCACTGAAGGTTCCGTTCTGACCGAGGATCAGCGGCGCACCCTGCTGGGTGCACGGGGATGACGCGGTGCCGGCCACGGCGGCGCCGGGCTTGGCCGCGCCGGGCTTTCCCTTGCCCGCGGCCGACGCCGGCGGGGCAGCGG
>NZ_JACDFE010000134.1 GCF_013815995.1 Sporichthya sp. | reverse complement strand
GACCGCGCTACTCGGCGAATCCCGAACCGGTCTCCCACCGGTCCCACAGCTCGAGCCAACGACCGCCCTCCCGCCGGCGGCCGGATTCGTACGGCCACTTGACAGCAGACAGCCCCATATCAGCTAGCGGCAGTACCGGAAGTTGGACATGTCCAGCTCCACCAGGGTCTCGGTGGCGGACGCGGGCGCCGCGGACGCGATCAGGATCAGGGCAGTGGACCAGCCGGCCGAGGCAGTCATGAGGACAGCGTAGGACCGGCCGAGGCAGTCATGAGGACAGCGTAGGAGTAGTTCCGCGCTTGCCGCCGAGCACCCGGAGCAGGAGGCGCTGCTCGGCCGGCCACGCGTCCAGCAACAGTTCCCGCGGCACCGACCGAGCGGCGTAGCGCAGCAGCAGCACCACGGCGACCACGTCGTCCAGCGGCCCGATCACCGGCAGGAACTCCGGCAGCAGGTCGATCGGGGAGATCACCCAGATCACCGCGACCAGGAGCGCCACCTTGGCCCGCCGCGGCACCCGCGGGTCGTTGCGCAGCATGCGCGCGGTGCTCACGCAGGCCGGCAGGAATTCCGCGACGTCGCGCAACAGGCCTTTGGGTAGCCGGCTGGCGAAGGCGACCATCAGCAGGCAGCTGACCAGCCACAGCGCGAGCATTACGCCGGCGACGATCAGCACGGTTTGCACCCGGCCATTATCGGACCCAGTTCCCCCACCGCGAACGGCCTTGACTCTGCAACGCTGTAATTATGTAATCGAGATGGACGAAATCATCGCTTGGCTGACCGGGCGCCTGCCCGAGGACTGGTTCACCGCTGCCCCCACCGTGAGCGTCGACCGCGAGGAGATCCTCGTCGTCGGCGAGATCCCCGCCCCGGACGTCGCCGGGGAGGACACCGCCCGCCGCGAGGCCGAGGCCGGCCGCATCAAGCGTTTCCGCGAGGACACCCGCCCGGCCCGGATGCGGATCGCCGACGAGGCCGAGGCCCGGTTCGGCCGCAAGGTCGCCTGGGGCGCCACCTGCAGCGAGACCACCCAGATCTTCACCAGCCTGTCGGTGCCGGTAATGACCCGGCTGCGCCAGCCCGAGCGCCAGGTGCTCGACACCCTGGTCGCGGCCGGCATCGCGCGCTCCCGTTCGGACGCGCTGGCCTGGTCGGTGCGCCTGGTCGGCAGGCACAACGCCGAGTGGATCGCCGACCTGCACAACGCCCTCGACGCGGTTCGCCAGGCCCGCGCCAACGGCCCCGCCGCGTGACGAACCACTAGGCGTGTCACGCCTAGTGGTTCGTTATCCACAGCTGATGGGGTGTCAGTCGAACTTCGGGGCCCGCTTGGCGATGAACGCCTCGCGGCCCTCGGTGCCGTCGGACGAGGCCGCGCACCCGGCGATGTTGCGGGCCTCGATCTCCATCTGGGCCTCGAGGTCGTTGCTGTGGGCGGACATCAGCATCTGCTTGACTTTGGACTGTGCGCCCTTGGAGCCCGCGGCCAGCGCGCTCGCCGCGTCCAGGGCCAGCTGGGCGAGCTCCTCGTCCGGCACGACCTCGGTGATCAGGCCCCAGTCCGCGGCCTCGTCCGCGCTGAGCACGCGGTTGGTCAGCATCAACTCCTGGGCCCGGCGCAGGCCGACAAGGCGCGGCAACACGTAGGTCGAGCTGCCGTCCGGGGACAGCCCGGCGCGGGTGTAGGCCGAGGTGAACTTCGCGGACTGCCCGGCGAAGACCAGCTCGCCCAGCAGCGCCAGGCTGAATCCGGCGCCGGCGGCCATGCCGTTGATCGCGAGCACCATCGGGGCGTCCATACGGGCGAAGCTGGACAGGCCGCGGTGCAGGGTGTCCGCGAGTTCCTTGATGGCCCGACCTGCGTCGGCCGCGTTGGCCTCCATCCACTTCAGGTCTCCGCCGGCGGAGAAGAAGCGGCCGGACCCGGTCAGCAGCACCGCCCGGACCTCAGGGTCGGCGTCGCACGCGGCCGCAGCCCGGGCCAGCTCTTGCGCCATGGTCAGGTTCAGGCCGTTGGCCGCCTCCGGGCGGTTCAGCGTGATCCGCTCGACGCGGCCGATCCGCTCGACGATCAGGGTCTCGTACTGCGCCATCAGAGGCCTCCCGGGAGTCCCGCTCATCCTGGCAGCAGCCTTGGTGTTGGGCAGATCAGGGCATTAAACAGATCCCCGTCCAAACCGCACGAGGATCCACTAGCGTCTGCCCCATGGTGATCATGGTCGAGCTCAACGAGGAGAACCTGGCGCAGGCCGCCGAGGAGCTGGGCACGTCCACCAATGAGGAAACCGTGAATGCCGCCCTCGCCCTGGTGGCCGGTCGGCGGGCCCGGATCGAGGCCATGTTCGACGACCCCTTCGCCCTCGGAACCGGCCCGGACATCCATGACGAGTACGTGATGCGAGGCAGTCGGCTGTGAGCATGGCGGGACGGCTCTACCTGATCGACACCTCGGCCCTGGCCCGAGCCCACATGTCGCAGGTGCGCTACACGATTCAGACGCTGATCACCGACCGGGTCGCGGCCACCTGCGCGACGGTCGACCTCGCCACCGGGTACTCCGGCCGCACCGCCTCGGACCTCGCGGCGATCGAGGCGCGTCGCCGCGACCGCTACCTGAACCTGCCGTTGAACGAGGACATCGCGGACCGCGCTCGCGAGGTGCAGACCCAGCTCGCCGAGAAGATGCAGCACCGCACGGTCGGCATCCTCGACCTGCTGACCGCTGCCGTCGCCGAGCACCACGACGCCGCGCTGATCCACTACCACCCGGCCTTCGAGATGATCGCCTCCATCACCGGGCAGCCGCAGCTGTGGGTGGCCTCCCGTGGCAGCCTGGAGGCCGAGGATGAGGCCAATGCCTCCCTCGTCGGAGCCAACGGTGTCACCGAGGCCCGCCCGCCGGCCCAGGTATCGCACCCGATGGACGACCCGATCAGCCAGCCGTCCGAGTCCTGACCGCTGCCCGCCACGCCCGCGGCACCGCACCTTAGATTGGGACCGGTGCCGCGCGAGGGCGGCCGGCGAAAGGTGTGCAGATGACGGAGAGCCTGGCGGCGGCACCGCGGCTGGAGAAGGACGGCACCGTCGCGGTGATGTCCCTCGGCGCGGGAGAGAACCGCTTCAACCTCGACTCGATCCGCGCGGTGGACGCCCTGCTCACCGAGGTGGAGGGCAGCGACTACGTCGCGCTGGTCACCACGGCCGAGGGCAAGATCTGGTCCAACGGCTTCGATACCCCGTGGATCGCCGCCAATCGCGACCTCGCCCCGGAGACGATCCTGGCCGGGGAGCGGCTGCTGGCCCGGATGCTCACGTTCCCGGTCCCGACCGTGGCCGCGCTGCAGGGCCACTGCTTCGCCGCCGGCATGATCTACGCCCTCGCCCACGACCTGCGCGTGATGCGCGCCGACCGCGGCTTCCTCTGCCTGCCGGAGGTCACTTTCGGGGCGGTCTTCACCCCCGGCATGACCGACGTGCTCACCTCCCGGATGAGCCCCTCGGTCGCGCACCGCGCGATGGTGCTCGGCCACCGGTTCGGCGGCGCGGAGGCACTCGCCACAGCTCTGGTCGACGACGCGGTGGCCGAGGACGAGGTGGTCGGACGCGCGGTCGCGCTGGCCGGCGCCTACTCCGGGCACGGCCGCGACGCCGTGGCCGCGCTCAAGCGTCAGCTCTACGCCCGGGCGCTCAGCACCCTCGGGCAGCCGACTCCGCACGGACTACTCCAGGCCCTGTTCGACCTCGAGGCCGGCCGGTCCTGACCCGAGATGAGCCAGATCCCGCTTCCACCGGTCGAGGTGCGCCGACGCAACCTCGTCTTCGTCGCCGTGACCGCGACGCTGGTCTACGCCGCCGACCTGATCACCAAGATCCTCGCGGTCGCGAAACTCGAGGACGGGACCACGGTCGAGCTCGTCGGGGACCTGTTCCAGCTCGACTTCACCCGCAACGGCGGCGCGGCGTTCGGCATCGGCGTGGGCATGACCGTCGTGTTCAGCCTGTTGTCGCTGATCGTGATCGGCGTGGTCCTGCGCACCGCGAACCGCCTCGGCAGCACCGGGTGGGCCCTGGTGTTCGGGCTCGTTCTGGGCGGCGCGCTCGGGAACCTCACCGACCGGATCTTCCGTTCGCCGGGCTTTATGCGCGGGCACGTCGTCGACTTCCTGCACCTGAAGAATTGGCCCGTGTTCAACCTGGCGGACACCGCGTTCTGCATCGCCGGCGGAATCGTGTTCCTGCTGGTGTTACGGAACATCCCCCTGGAGGGCAGGAACACCTCATGACCACCATTCCGGCTCGACCACTCGGCACCACCGGCCTGCAGGTCGGCGCCGTCGGACTCGGCTGCATGAGCATGTCCTGGGCTTACGACCCGGCGATGAAGGACGACGAGACCTCGATCGCCGCGATCCGCACCGCGCTGGAGACGGGCGTGACGTTGATCGACACCGCCCCGGCGTACGGCCCGTTCCACAACGAGGAGCTCGTCGGCCGGGCCATCAACGGCCGCCGGCCAGAGACCGTGCTCGCCACGAAGGTCGGTCTGATCGTGGATCCGAAGACCTTCGAGTTCATCAAGGACGGCAAGCCGGCGTCGGTGAAGGCCTCGGCCGAGGACTCCCTGCAACGGCTCGGTGTCGAGCACATCGACCTCTTCCAGCTGCACCGCGTCGACCCCGAGGTCCCGATCGAGGAGACCTGGGGCGCGATGGCCGAACTGGTCTCCCGCGGCCTGGTGGGCCACCTCGGCCTGTCCGAGGTCACCGTCGAGGAATGCGCCCGGGCGGCCGCGATCCACCCGGTCGCCTCCGTGCAGTCGGAGTTCTCCCTGTGGACCCGCGACCG
Source organism: Sporichthya sp. (assembly GCF_013815995.1). Taxonomy (GTDB): domain Bacteria; phylum Actinomycetota; class Actinomycetes; order Sporichthyales; family Sporichthyaceae; genus Sporichthya. The sequence goes on along the minus strand of NZ_JACDFE010000134.1, from coordinate 7,362 downwards.
CCTCGCCGACGTGATCCCGTGGTGCGAGGGCAACGGCGCGAGCTTCATCCCGTTCGCGCCGCTGGGTCGCGGCTATCTCACCGGATCGCTCGACCAGGGCACCGAGTTCGAGGCCAAGGACTTCCGCTCCCGCAACCCGCGTTTCACCCCCGAGGCGCGTGCGGCCAACCAGGTCATCGTCGACGAGATCCGCGCGGTGGCCGAGGGATGGGGCGCCACCCCGGCGCAGGTCGCGATCGCCTGGACGCTCGCGGTTTCGCCGGCGATCGTGCCCATCCCGGGCACCCGTCGCCCGGCCCGGGTGCGGGAGAACGCGGAGGCCGCGAACCTGGTGCTCTCCGACACCGACCGCAAGCGCCTGGACGATCTGCCGGCGCCGGTCGGGGCCCGCTACTGAGGCGCGTGGACCGATCTTCGGTGGGTAGGGGGAAGTTCTCAAGTCCCTGCTCGCGGAGGTGTCGCTGTGACCGCGCTTGCCCTGGTCATTCTCGTACTCATGTTGGTGTTGGGGGCAGCGGTCGCTTACGGCGTCCACCACCGCCGCCAACGCTCTGGCGGAATCATCGGCGTCGACCGGCCGAATGGGCCGCCGAAGGGGCGGCACACGTGACCGCGATCCTTCGCGCCGGGGATCTGCCCGGCCAGCCCGTGGTCTCACTCGCGGGGGAGCGTCTCGCCGAGATCAAGGACGTGGTCTACGACCGCGAGTCCGGCGACCTGCTCGGCTTCACCCTCAACGACCCCGGTTTCTTCAACGGGACCCGCAGCGAGGGCCTGCCCATGGACGCCGTCCACGGCATCGGTGACGCGGCTGTGATGGTCGCCGGCCCGCACGCCTTCGTCGACGTCGACCTCGTGGTGACCGCCGCCGAACGCCGCGGCAACGACGTGCTCGCCGACCGCGTGCTCACCGAGGAGGGCGCGGACCTCGGCGAGGTCGTCAACGTCCTGCTCGATCCCTCGCACCGGCCGCCGAAGGTGGTCGGTTACGAGGTCGAGAGCCAGGACGGCCACCTCATCACCGTTCCGCTCGAGGACACCATGGCGGTGTCGGGCGAGCGTCTCGTCGTCCCCGGTCGGGGCAACCTTTCTGGGGGTAACAATGCGCATCACTGACGCTCGCCACCGACCCGTGGTAGCCACCGGCTCGGCCGAGACCGTCGGCCGTGTCGACGGATTCCTGATCGAGGCCGAGGCCGCCCGGATCACCGGATTGCGGATCGAAGTCGATGGATCATCGACGGTGCTGCCCTGGGACAAGGTCGGCGCCTTCGGCCCCGATGCGATCACCGTGACTGACGCCAGTGTGCTGAGAGAGCCGGCCGATCTCGCCGAGCAGCGCCGCATCGACCCTGAACTCGACCCGATCGGCAAGCCCGCGATCGAGGAGACGGGCAACAACCTCGGCACCGTCTCCGACGTCGACTTCGACCCGGCGACCGGTGCCCTGCGCGCCGTGATCACCGATGTGTACGAGCTCCCGGCCGACAGGCTGCTCGGTCTCGGCACCTACGCCATGGTCTTCGGCGACATGCGCGGCCTGACGCCTGCGTAGATGCTGCACAACGAAAACGGCCGCCCCCGTGGGGCGGCCGTTCTCAGTTGCAGGATCAGGCCGCAGCCGTCTCCAGGTCGTCAGCGGTCTTGCCGGGCCAGGTGCCGGTGACCTTCTCCACGCCCTGGGCTCCGCCGCGTTTCACCGTGGCCTTCACCACGGAGTACACGACGCCCTGCAGCGCGGCGCCCGCGAGTACGAGCGCCCAGGTGGCTTCCTTCTGGTCCGGGTCCGGCGGGACGTCGTTGTCGTCCACCTTGGTCCAGATCGTCGTCACGAGCTTCCCGGCGAGCGAGCCGGCAAAAATACCCAGCGCGATCGCCAGGGGCTTGTAGAGGAGCTTCACCATGGTCGCCTCACTTCCCGCGGCGGCGCGAAATCACGGCCGCCCCGATTCCGAGCAGGACCGCGCCACCGGCAGCGGCCTTCACCTCGCGACGCTGGGCGATCGGCTTGACCTTCTCGCCCATGTCCGCGGCGGTGTGCTTCACCGTGGAACCGACGTCGGAGATCTGCGAGCCGACGACTGCGGTCTTGTCCTGCACCGCCGTCTTGACGTCCGCTGCCTTCTCCGCCGCGGCCGTCTTCACATCGGCGACCTTGTCGTGTGCGCGGCCCTTGACGTCCAGGCGGTGGGAGAGCTCGTCGACGGTGGCGCCGAGCGCCTCGCGGGTCTGCTCGATCTCCGCCTCGATCTCCTCGATCGTCTGCGGTTGAGTCTCGGTGACTTCGGAGGACTGCTCAGAGGTGGTCATCGGTGCGCGTTCTCCTTCACCGTCTCGATGTCGGCCTTCACGCCGGCGAGCGCCTGCTCGGGGGCCGGCGGGACCGCCTGCGCGACCTGCTTCTTCCCGGTCAGCGCGAGCACCGCGGCGACCGCGAACAGGATGCCGGCGACGATCAGCGCCGCGGCCCAGACGTCCATCGCCATCGCGAGGCCACCGATCCCGGCGGCCACCAGCGCACCGACGCCGTAGAGCGCCACCACCCCCGCGCCACCGAACATGCCGAGCCCGAGGCCGGCGTGCTTTCCCTTGTTCTGCAGTTCCTTGGTGGCCAGCCTGATTTCGTCTCGAACCAGCCGGGACGTCTGCTCCGACAGGGACGAGACCAGCTCGCCCATCGACATTTCGGCCGGGTCGGACCGGCGCTGGGTGCTCATCTGTGTCATGGAGTTCGCCTACCCCTCGATTCGCGTTGCACGCCTAGAGTGATCACCCCCACGACCCATGACGGAAGGGCAGCCCGTGTCCCCCAGCACCGAGCACGCCTCCGGGGCCTCGATCGCCGGTCTGCTCCTCGACCGGGCCGCCAAGACCCCCGACTCCACCGCCTTCAGTTTCCGCAGCGGCGACGGCTGGGCCGACCTGACCTGGAAGCAGGCCGAGGACCGCGTCCGCGCGATCGCCGCCGGCCTGATCGGGCTCGGCGTCGAGGCCGAGACGCGCGTCGCGATCCTGTCCAGCACCCGGGTGGAGTGGATCCTCGCCGACCTGGGCGTCCTGGCCGCCGGTGGTGCCACCACGACGATCTACCCCTCGAATACCCCGGACGAGTGCGCGTTCGTCATCTCCGACTCCGACACCCGGGTCGTGATCGCGGAGAACGACGCCCAGGTCGAGAAGCTGCGCAAGGTGCGCGACCAGATCCCCTCGGTCACCGCGGTCGTGGTGATCGACGGGACCGGCGACGGGGACTGGGTCCGCGCCCTCGCCGACGTCGAGGCCGGCGGGGCGGTCCACCCCGAGGCCGACCCGGCTACCTACCACGCGCGGGTCGCCGCGATCGGCGGCGAGCGTCTGGCCACCCTGATGTACACCTCGGGCACCACCGGCCGCCCCAAAGGTGTCGAGCTCACCCACGACAACTGGGTCTACGTCGCCGAGGCCGCGATGGCGGTGGCCATCATCCGCTCCGACGACCTGCACTTCCTCTGGCTGCCGATGTCGCACTCGTTCGGCAAGGCGCTCGCGGTGATGATGGTCGCGGCCGGTACGCCGAGCGCGATCGACGGCAGCGTGGACCGGATCGCGGCCAACCTCGCCGAACTCAAGCCGACGGTCGTCGCCGGTGCGCCCCGGGTTTTCGAGAAGATCCACAACACGATCGTGGCCACCGTGCGCCGCGAGGGCGGGGTCAAGGCGCGGCTGTTCGGCTGGGCCCGCGGGGTCGGGCTCTCGGCCACCAAGTCGCGCCAGGCCGGCAAGTCGCCGTCACTTCTGACGCAGGCGCAGATGCCGGTCGCCGACGCGTTGGTGCTCTCGAAGATCCGCAACCGTTTCGGTGGCCGGATCCGCTACTTAATCTCCGGCTCGGCGCCGCTGTCCGCGGAGATCGCCGAGTTCTTCGACGCCGCCGGCATGACGATTCTTGAGGGCTACGGGCTGACCGAGTCCTCGGCCGCCAGCTTCGTGAACCGCCCGGGGGCGCCGCGCTTCGGCACCGTCGGTCCGCCGCTGCCCGGCACCGAGGTGAAGATCGCCGAGGACGGCGAGGTGCTCTTCCGCGGCCGCGGCATCATGCGCGGCTACCACGGCCTGCCCGAGGAGACCGCGGCCACGCTGCTCGACGGCGGCTGGCTGGCCACCGGCGACATCGGCGAGCTCGACTCCGAGGGCCGGCTGCGGATCACCGACCGCAAGAAGGAACTGATCAAGACCTCCGGCGGCAAGTACGTCGCCCCGTCGCCGATCGAGAGTCAGATCAAGGCGTCCTGCCCCTACGTGAGCAACGTCGTCGTGCACGGGGACACCCGCCACTTCTGCGTCGCGCTGATCACCCTCGACCCCGACGTCACCAAGCCGTGGGCCGACGCCAACGGTTTCGGTGCGGACCCGAGCGCCTGGGCGAGCAACGAAACCGTGCGCGCCGAGGTCCGCAAGGCCGTCGACGAGGTCAACGCGAGCCTGCCGAGCTACTCCACGATCAAGGACTTCGCGATCCTGCCGGTGGAGTTCAGCGTCGAGGGCGGCGAGCTCACCGCGAGCATGAAGGTCCGCCGCAAGCACGTCGAGAAGCAGTTCGCCGACATCCTCGACGGGTTCTACGGTGGGGCCGTCGAGAAGATCTGACTACTTGCCGGTGCTCGTCGAGCTGGCCGGGGCCGGGGTCTCCGGGTCGCCGGAGGACGCCGGCACGGCCATGCCGACGGTCATCGCGATCGCGGCGAAGCCGGTGAGCCAACCGAGAATGCGGACGCTGCGCGGGCGGCGCGTGATCGTGTACAGGTCTTCCTCGGACATCCGGGGCGCGGGAGCCGAGCGGCGCGGCGGCGCGTCCACCCGGCGCAGGAAGCGGCGCTCGCCGGAGTTGCGGGTGATGGCCTGGACGTTCCAGATCGGCGCGAGCACGCCCCACCAGCCGTAGCGGCGGTTGTCGCGCTGGATGCGCGCAACGGCCTCGAGGCCGCAGTCGCGACAGACCAGCGCCGAGACCGTCGCCCGGCGGGTCCGGAGACCGGCGCCGCGGGCGGAGTGCAGGGTGATGCGGACGGCCGGCGTCCGGCTGCACTCGCTGCAGCCACGGGCGCGACGGACGAACAGGGCGCCGTCGATGTGCGCCTGCTCGATCGCGTACCAGGCCAGGTCGAGCTCGTGCCGGGCGAAGATCGACTGAACATGGGCCTGTTCGGGCGTACGGGCCGAGGCCTCGCCCTCGGTGACAGACGCGTCCCCGACGACCGCGAGATCAGCAAGCAGCATCGACCAGGTCGAGTAGGCCGCCCGGGCCGCTTCGAGCGTGGCGTTCTCACTGATTCCGAGCGTGGCGTAAGCACGCCGCAGCTCAGTCGTCTGGTCCATCTACTCGCCCCCGAAAAGCCCCGAACTGTCCGTTCCCCCGTCAGACGTTTCTACGCCCCTGCAGGATCCCCTGTCGGGGCATCAACGACATGCGGGCCGAACGGATGATTCTTCGGTCATACGGCCGGTGGAGCATCACCGCGTCGCGGATGCCTACCCGATGCGCAGAAGTGAACCCTTCAGGCGGTCAGGGCGCGGATCCGGCCGCCGATCTCCGCCGCGAGCGGGTCGACGTCGGCGAGCGTAGAACTGCCGGTTACCCCGAGGTTCGCCAGCAGGCCCGGGATGGAGCTCGGGTCGAAGCCGGTCTGGGCGGCCAGGCGCTCGATGTCGCCGGCGAGGCGGATCCGGCCGGACAGGAACGCGCCGATCGCCGCGTTCGGCTTCTGCGTGACCAGCAGGTCGTAGGCGGTGTCGTAGTCGACGGTCACCGTCAGGTCCGGGTCCTCCAGCGAGCCCGTGTCCAGCGCCAGGGTGGCGCCCCCGGTGTCGGCGTGCGCGTGCACGACGCCGTCGGCGGCCACGGTCTCCGGCGCGCCCGTGATCAGCAGGTTCACCTTGAGCGGTGGCACTCCGACATCGGGCAGTTGCGGCGCATACTCGTCCCGAACGGCCTTCACCGAGGTGATCCACTCCGGCGAGAGGAACTCGTGGCCCATTTCTCCTCCGAGACGTCGACGGGGGACGGCGGGTCCGGGGAACAGGCCGTCCGCTACGACGAGTCGGATTACGCGATCGGCCGTCCACACCGGAACCTGCAGCATAAGTCCAGCTAGCTGGCATTGTGTCCGGAAAATCTGGAGCGGTAGGACTGTAAACCTACTCATCATCGGGTTATTGTGCAGGTAGGTCGGCGGTACGTCCACCGGACCGACCTAAGAACTGCCCGACAACTGGCGACATGACGAACGGAGGTCGCGATGGCACCGGCAAACCCGACGCAGACCCCCGACCCGGGTGCGCCGCCCCGTCGCCGCCCGGGCCGCCCGGCCGGCTCCACCGCCGGTCGTTCGGTGCGCCGCGAGGAGTACCTCGACGGGATCATCGAGGCGATCCGCCGGATCGGTCCGCAGGCCACCCTCGCCGAACTCGCCGCCGGCGCCGGGATGAGCAAGCCCGTCCTCTACGACCACTTCACCGACCGCCTCGGCCTGACTGCGGCCGTGGTCGGCAAGCTCTCCGAGACCGTCGCCGCCGACGCGATGCTCGCCGTGCTCTCCGGAGGCGAGCCCGAGCAGTTGCTGGCCAAGACCTTCGACGTGTTCGTCGCATTCGTCGAGAGCGAGCCGCAGATCTACGGCTGGGTGATCCGCGCCGCGGGTGACCTGCCGGCCGGTGGCCTGTCCGAGCTGCCGATGGCGACCGAGGCCGGCACCCACCTGTCCAAGATGATCGGCTCGGTGCTGCGCGCGGCCGGGGTCGACTCGGGCGGCGCGGAGCCCTGGGCGTTCGGGACCGTCGGCTTCGTACTCTCGGCCACCGACTGGTGGCTCAACCGCCGCTCGATGAGCCGGCAGGACTTCGTGGACTACCTGGCCAAGTTCGTCTGGGGCGGGCTGTCCTCGGCGGGCGTGGTCAAGATCGACATCCTCACCGTCCTCGCGGCGGTCCCGGCGATGGTGGATGCGGGACGTGCCGTGATGGACAGCCTCGAACGCCCGGCGGTTGGCGGAGAAGGACGGGACCGATGACCACGGTTCCGCCGCCGCTGCCGGATCTCGACGTCCTGGCCGCGGACTCGGAGTGGGTCCGCGGCCAGGACGGCCTCGCCGCCGAGCTCACCGTCCTGAACCGTTACGCCGCGACCGCGCTCCCGCGCATCCGGCGCCAGGCGGATTCCTTGTCCCAGGCACGTTTCACCCCGTCGACGCTCGCGATCGTCGCCGTCACCTTCCTGCGATTCTGCTGGTTCACCCTCCTCGGCGTCGTCGGGGAGGCCGGTGCTTTCGGCCGACGGCGGGTGCTCCGGAGGGGCGCGCAGCCGGCGCGCACCGGACGGCCGTCGGC
>NZ_JACDFE010000133.1 GCF_013815995.1 Sporichthya sp. | reverse complement strand
GATCGTGTCCTTCACGCCGACGAAATTATTCGACGTGTCGGCGAACGCCAAATCGCGGCCGGCAGAGCCAATGACATGGTCGGCGGCGTTGTCGTAGAAGACCGTCGCCTCGGGCACGAGCAATCCGCCGCTTCCGGTGAGCGAAGCGCCCCGGCTCTCGAAGCTAGCGGCCGATCCCCAGATCGTCATGATGGCATCGAGCGCACCTAGATCGCCATCGTGGGCGGTATAACCGCCGATCAGAATGTCGTCGTCAGTGCCGCCATGCAGGCGATCTTCGTTCGCGCCGCCAATCAGCAAATCGCGGCCAACTCCGCCGTCCATGATGTCGCGGCCGGCGCCGCCGACTAGCACGTCGTTGCCGCCGCGTCCCATGAGATCGTCATCGCCGTCGCCTCCCAGCAGCACGTCGTCTCCCGCGCCGCCGTAGAGCGTGTCGTGGCCTGTGCCGCCCAGGATGAGGTTCTCGCCTCCGCCGCCGACGAGCAGGTCGTTGCCGGCGCCGCCGCGCAGTCGATCGTTGCCCGCGTTGCCCCGCAGGGTGTCGTTGCCGGCCCCGCCGAACACGAGGTCCGCACCGTCACCGGCCACGACGGTGTCGTTCCCGTCACCGGCGCAGATCAGGTCGTTCCCGCCCCGGCCCTTGATGACGTCGTTGCCGCCGAAGCCGTAGATCAGGTCCGGGCCGTTGGCGCCGACCAGCGTGTCCGCGCCGTCAGTGCCCTTGATGACGTTGAAACCGGCCTTCACGCCGTCCGCGTCACAGGCCGGGTCGAACGGCAGGACGTAGGTCTTGAAGGCGATGTCGAAGGCGGCCTGGTCGTTCCAGGCGGAGGACGGTGGGGAGCTCAGTGCCAGATGCATCGATCCGGCGGCGTAGGGGTTCGAGTTCGACACACCCGCGTTGAGGGACGGGGACGCACCGTTGTTGTGGATCACCACGGCGTACTTGGTGCCGGCCACTACCGCCGCCGACGTCGCGAAGGCGACCGGCAGGAACGGTGCCGGACCACCGGTCCACACCGGCAGGTCGGCCGCCGCCACCTGCTTGGCCGCCAGCACGGTCGGACCCGGGACGCCACTGGGCAGGGCGTTCCGAAGCTCGATGAACAGCGGCACCGTGGTGCCGACCAGGGTCCGGTCGATCTGGAGTCGTGTCAACGAGATGTCGATCATGAACCGCCCGGCCGGTGAGTGTGGGGGAATGCGCAACCCCGCCCCAACGGTCCAGGTTTGACCTCCCCCGTTCGGCCGCCCCGACGCGTCGGCGGTGCCGCGGCGGGCGCGGCGCTAGGGTCGGCCCGTGACCAGCGCAGAGCCGCGCGCCGTCGGCCAGGGAGATGCCACCGCACGCTCCTTCGGCGAGGAGGGCGCCCGCCTGACCTACGGGTCCTACCTGCGCCTGCCCCAGTTGCTCGATCAGCAGCGCCTGGCCTCGGAGCCCCCGGCGCACGACGAGCTGCTGTTCATCACGATCCACCAGGTCTACGAGCTCTGGTTTCAGCAGGTCCTGCACGAGCTGGAGGCGGTGCGGGCCGCGATGTTCGCCGGCCGGGCCTGGCAGGCGCGGCAACTGCTGGGCCGGGTCGCCTCGATCGAGCGCGTCCTCGTCGGGCAGGTCGAGGTGCTGGAGACGATGACCCCCCAGGACTTCCTGGTCTTCCGCGCCCGCCTCGCCCCCGCCAGCGGCTTCCAGTCAGTGCAGTTCCGGGAGATCGAGTTCCTCTCCGGCGCCAAGGACCCCACCTTCCTCGAGCGGTTCACCGCGCTCACCGACGACGAGCGGGACCGGCTGGCGCGCCGACTCGCCGAGCCGACGCTGTGGGACGCCTTCCTGCACCTGCTGGGCACGCGCGGGCTCGCCACCGGATCCAGCGAGGAGATCACCGCGAGCCTGCTCGCCGTCGCCCGGGACCGGGACAGCCACGGCGACGCGTGGGACCTGGCCGAGGCCCTGATCGAGCACGACGCGAACGCCTGGCTGTGGCGGTCCCGGCACGTCCTTATGGTCGAGCGGCAGATCGGCACCAGGTCCGGCACCGGCGGCTCGACCGGCGGCCCCTACCTGCGTGGCCGGCTGCCGTTGCGGTACTTCCCCTTGTTGTGGGAGCTGCGCCAACACCTATGAATGAGCACCTATGACTGAGTTGAACGCCGAGGACTGGACCCGACTGGAGCGGTACTACTACCGCCACGCCATGGCCACCGAGATCGCCGAGCGGCCCAAGGCCGACCTCGACGGCGCCATCCGCGCCCACGTCGCGCTCGCCGCCGACCGGCCGCAGGGCACCGTCAAGGTCCGGGTCTACAGCCCGACCCGGGACGCCGATGGCTGGTCGGCCGGCGGACGCACGGTGGTGGAGATCGTCACCGACGACATGCCGTTCCTGGTCGACTCGGTCACCGCGGCGATGACCCAGGCGGACCGGGACATCGATCTGGTCGTGCATCCGCAGATCGTGGTCCGCCGCGACATCACCGGTGCCCTGCTCGGCATCGGCGAGACCTCCGGATCCGACCGCGCCGCGCCGGTCGAGGACGGGTACCCCGAGTCCTGGATGCACCTGGAGATCGACCAGGTGACGCCGGCCGAGATGGCCCGCATCGAGGGCGAGCTCCGCGATGTGTTGCGCGACGTCCGCGACGCCGTCGAGGACTGGCAGCGGATGGGCGAGGCCGCGCTGCGCGCCGCCGACGACCTCGTCGGCCCCGAGGGCATCCCCGGCCGCGACACCGACCCGGACGTCGGCGAGGCGTGGGAGCTGTTGCGCTGGCTGGCCGACAACCACTTCACCTTCCTCGGCCACCGCGAGTACGACCTGCTGGTGGAGGACGGGCAGGACGTGCTGGCCGGCGTTCCCGGCACCGGCCTGGGGATCATGCGTTCCGACGTCCTGCGCTCGCCGTCCTTCGACGGCCTGACCCCGGAGGCCCGGGCCCGCGCCCGCGACCCCCGGCCGCTGATCATCACCAAGTCCACGACGCGCTCGACCGTGCACCGGCCGGGCTACCTGGACTACATCGGGGTGAAGAAGTTCGTCGACGGTGAGGTCGTCGGCGAGCGCCGCTTCGTCGGCCTGTTCAGCCGCGCCGCCTATACCGAGAACGTCGCGCGCATCCCGGTGCTGCGACGCAAGGTCGACGAGCTCTACGAGCTGACCGGCTTCATCCCGAACAGCTACTCCGGCCGCGACCTGCTCGAGGCGATCGAGACCTACCCCCGCGACGAACTGTTCCAGACCCCGGTGCCGCAGCTGTACAAGGTGCTGCTGGCGGTGCTGCACCTCAAGGAACGCAAACAGCTGCGTCTGTTCCTGCGCTCGGACGAGTTCGGCCGCTTCACCTCGGCGCTGGTCTACCTGCCGCGCGACCGCTACAACACCGAGAACCGGCTCAAGATCCAGGAGATCCTGCTCGCGCAACTGGACGGGGTCAGCGTCGAGTACACCTCGCGGGTGACCGAATCGGTCCTTGCGCGCTTGCACTTCGTTGTCCGGATAGATCCAACTCTGCCGATGGAGCGCCGCCGGCCGATGGACGCCGCCCTGATCGAGGCGGTGCTGGTCGAGGCCACCCGGACCTGGCGCGAATCGCTGCACCAGGCGCTGGAGGAGCGCTACGACGAGCACGAGGCGGCCACCCTGACCGCCCGCTACGCCGAGGCGTTCCCGGCCGGATACCGCGAGACCAACTCCCCCTCCGCCGCGGTCGACGACCTGACCCGGTTGGAAGCCCTGCCGCCAGGGGACGGCATCTGCGTGCGGCTCTACGAGCCGCGCGGTGCCCCGCAAGGACACCGCCGGTTCTCGGTCTACCGGCGCGGACCCGCGCTCTCGCTCTCGGAGATGCTGCCGGTGCTGCAGCACCTCGGCGTCGAGGTCACCGACGAACAGCCCTACCGGATCGAACTGGCCGGCGAAGAGGCCTGGATCTACGACTTCGGGGTGCGCACCGACGAACTGGCCAAGCCGACCCCGGGCATCCGCGCCGTCTTCGAGGACGCCTTCCTCGCTGCGCGCGACGGCCGGGCCGAGTCCGACGGCTTCAACCGGCTGGTCGTCTCCACCGGTCTGACGTGGCGTCAGGTATCCGTGGTGCGCGCGTATGCGAAGTACCTGCGCCAGGGCGGCAGCACCTTCGGTCAGGAGTACCTGGAGCAGGTCGTCACCGCCAACTGCGCGATCGCCCGCACCCTGGCGCTGCTGTTCGAGGCCCGCTTCGACCCCAAGCTCGGCGCCGCCGACAACCCCGAACGCACCGAGGTCTGCAACGCCCTCACCAGAGACGTCACCGAGGCCCTGGACCAGGTCGCCAGCCTGGATGCCGACCGGATCCTGCGGGCCTTCCTCGCGCTGATCCAGGCCACCCTGCGCACCAACTACTGGGTGCCCCGCCGCGAGGACGAGGACCGGCAGGGGTTGGCCTTCAAGGTCGACCCGCACCAGTGCCCGGACCTGCCCGCGCCCCGGCCGATGTTCGAGATCTGGGTCTACTCCCCCACGGTCGAGGGCGTGCACCTGCGCTTCGGGCCGGTGGCCCGCGGCGGCCTGCGCTGGTCCGACCGGCGCGAGGACTTCCGCACCGAGATCCTCGGCCTGGTCAAGGCCCAGATGGTCAAGAACACCGTGATCGTGCCGGTGGGCGCGAAGGGTGGGTTCGTCGTCAAGCGTCCACCGGCGGCCACCGGGTCCGCCGACGGGGACCGCGAAGGGTTCGCCGCTGAGGGCGTGGCCTGTTACCGCACCTTCATCGGCGGCCTGCTCGACGTCACCGACAACCTGGTCGCCGGCGAGCTCGTACCTGCCCCGAACGTGGTCCGCCACGACGCCGACGACGCCTACCTGGTCGTCGCCGCGGACAAGGGCACCGCGAAGTTCTCCGACATCGCCAACGAGATCAGCGTCAAGCGCGAGTTCTGGCTCGGCGACGCGTTCGCCTCCGGCGGCTCGGTGGGCTACGACCACAAGGCAATGGGCATCACCGCGCGCGGGGCGTGGGAGTCGGTCAAGCGGCACTTCCGCGAGCGCGGCATCGACTGCCAGAGCCAGGACTTCACCTGCGTCGGCGTCGGCGACATGTCCGGGGACGTGTTCGGCAACGGGATGCTGCTCTCCGAGCACATCCGGCTGGTCGCCGCCTTCGACCACCGGCACGTCTTCCTCGACCCCGACTCGGACGCCGCGACCTCTTACGCCGAGCGGGCGCGGATGTTCGCGCTGCCGCGATCCTCGTGGGCCGACTACGACGTGTCGCTGATCAGCGAGGGCGGCGGCGTGCACCCGCGGTCGGCGAAGTCGATCCCGATCAGCGAGCAGGTTCGGGCCCGGCTCGGGCTGGCCCCACATCCCGACGGGTCGCCGGTCACCGCGCTGCCGCCCAACGACCTGCTGCGCGCGATCCTGCTCGCCGAGGTCGACCTGCTCTGGAACGGCGGCATCGGCACCTACGTCAAGGCCTCCACCGAGTCCCACCCCGAGGTCGGCGACAAGGCCAACGACGCGATCCGGGTCGACGGGGCGGAGCTGCGCGCCGCCGCGGTCGGCGAGGGCGGCAACCTGGGATTCACCCAGCGCGGCCGGATCGAGTACGCGCTGCTCGGCTCGGGCGGGGCTGGCGGCCGGGTCAACACCGACGCGATCGACAACTCGGCCGGCGTGGACACCTCCGACCACGAGGTCAACATCAAGATCCTGCTGGACGCGGCGATCGCCGCCGGAGCGCTCGCCGTCGACGAGCGCGACCCGCTGCTGGCCTCGATGACCGACGAGGTCGCCGCGTTGGTGCTGCAGGACAACTACGCGCAGAACGTCGCGCTGGCCAACTCCCTCGCGCAGGCCCCCGCCCTGCTGCACGCGCACACCCGGTTGATGCGCGCCATGGAGAACTCCGGCGTGCTGGACCGGGCGCTGGAGTTCCTGCCGGCGGAGAAGGAGATCGCGGCCCGCGCGGCCGAGGGCAAGGGGCTGACCGCGCCGGAGCTCGCGGTGCTCCTCGCCTACACCAAGATCGTGCTGAATCACGCGCTGCTGGCCACCGATCTGCCGGACTCCGCGGCCCTGGCGCGGGTCCCCGTCGAGTACTTCCCGCATCCGCTGCAGAAGCGGTTCGCCGACGCGATCGGGGCCCACCCGCTGCGCCGCGAGATCCTCACCACCGTCGTGGTGAACGACCTCGTCAACGACGCCGGAATCACCTTCCTGCACCGCATCGGCGAGGAGACCGCGGCGCCCGAGGTCGACATCGCCCGGGCCTACCTGGTGGCCCGCGACGCCTTCGACCTCGAGCCGTTCCGCGTCGACGTCGCGGCCCTGGACAACAAGATCGACGCCGAGGTGCAGACCCGGATGCGGCTGCAGGCCCGGCGCCTGGCCGAGCGGGCTGCCCGCTGGCTGCTGGCCAAGCGCCGTTCCCCGCTGGACATCGACGCCGAGGTGGAGTTCTTCTCCGCCGGCGTCACCGAGGTGCTCACGATGGTGCCGAAGATGGTGCGCGGCGGCGACGCCGACGCCCTCGCCGCCGAGCGCGACACCCTGGTCGAGGCCGGCGTCCCGCACGAATTGGCGGAACGCTCGGCCGCGATGGACCTGGCCTTCGCGGCCCTGGACATCGTCGAGGTCTCCCGCATCACCGGCTTCTCCCGGGCGGACGTCGCCGAGGTCTACTTCCTGGTCGCGGACAACCTGGCGATCTCCGAGTTGCTGGCCGCGGTCAACGCCCTCCCCCGCGACGACCGGTGGAAGGCGACCGCCCGCGCCAGCGTCCGCGAAGAGCTGTTCGCGGCGCACGCCTCGCTCACCGCCGACGTGCTCGCGGCGGGCGACCGCTCCGCGACCCCGGGGCAGCACTTCGCGGCCTGGCGCGCCGAGGCGGGCGAGACCGTGGACCGGGCCTCGAAGGTGTTCAACGAGATCACCGGTGCCGAGTCCCTGGACCTGGCGATGGCCTCGGTGGCGATGCGGTCGTTCCGCAGCCTGCTGTCCTCCCCGCGCGGCTGACTACCACTCAGTAACAAACACCTGCGAGGATCACCGACGCACCTCCACCTGCCGTTTGAAGGAGCGCGTCATGGGCGAGAAGTCCCCGATTTCCGCGACCACCGAGATCGCGGCCCCGGCCGAGAAGGTCTACGCGATGGTCACCGACCTGCCGCGCATGGGCGAGTGGAGCCCGGACAACCGCGGCGGGGACTGGAAGGGCGGCGCCGCGGTCGCCACCCCGGGCGCGGTCTTCAAGGGCCGCAACCAGAACGGCAAGAAGAAGTGGTCCGGGGTCGTGAAGGTCACCGACGTCACCATTCCGAGCCGGTTCGCGTTCACCACGATCGTCGGCCCGATGCAGATCGGCACCTGGAGCTACGACATCGAGCCGACCGCGACCGGCTGCAAGGTCACCGAGTCCTGGGTCGACAAGCGCAACCCCGTCTTCAGCCTGCCGATCCTCGGCAAGCTCATCACCGGGGTCTCCGACCGCCCGACCCACAACAAGGCCGCGATGGAGACCACGCTGGCCAACCTCAAGAAGTCCGCCGAGTCCTGACACCTCGGCGCCTCCCCCCACCCAGAAGGAGCCCCCCGCATGGCAGCCAGCCCCGTATCGGTATCGACCGACATCGCCTCAGACCCCAAGCTCGTCTACGACCTCATCAGTGACCTGCCCCGGATGGGCGAGTGGAGCCCGGAGAACCGCGGCGGCAAGTGGCGCGGCGGCGCGACCGGCCCGGAGGTCGGCGCGAAGTTCAAGGGCAAGAACAAGATCGGCTGGCGATCCTGGTCCACCGACGTCGTCGTCACCGACGCCGCGCCCGCGGAGAAGTTCGCCTTCAAGTGTTCGGCGCTCGGCATGCCGATCGCGGTGTGGACCTACGACATCACCCCGACCGCCACCGGCTGCACGGTGACCGAGAGCTTCGTCGACACCCGCAGCGGATTCCTCAAGGTGGCCGGTAGTCTCGCGACCGGCGTCAAGGACCGCGACGCGCACAACCTGCCGTGCATGGAGACCACGCTGGCGAACCTGAAGAAGGCCGCCGAAGCCTCCTGACTTCGACTTCTGTCGCGCGGCAGAGGTGGGTAGGAAATCCGGTGTCGCACCACCGGCCGGTCCCGCACACTGGCCGGCGGCCCCGGAGGTTCCGGGGATCGCAGGTGGTGACCGAGGAGAGTCGATCGCCATGACCCCCGTTGTGCTGCCCGGCAGCCGCGTCGATGTCCGGATGTGGGCGGATCCCGCCACCGTCGAGGATGTGGCGATGGCCCAGCTGCGCAACGTGGCGAACCTGCCCTGGGTGCACGGGCTCGCCGTGATGCCCGACGTGCACTACGGCAAGGGCGCGACGGTCGGCTCCGTGATCGCGATGCGGGACGCCGTCTCCCCCGCCGCCGTGGGCGTCGACATCGGCTGTGGCATGACCGCGGTCCGGACGTCCCTGACGGCCGCCGGCCTGCCGGACGACCTCGCGGCGCTCCGTCGGCGCATCGAGGACGCGGTGCCGGTCGGCTTCAACTCCCACAAGCGGCCGGTGCCCACCTCACGCATCCCGGGCGTCGGCGGCTGGGACCAGTTCTGGTCCGGCTTCGGCGATCTGATCGGGTCGGTGCAGCAGCTGCGCGAGCGGGCGCTGCACCAGATGGGCTCGCTCGGCGGCGGCAACCACTTCATCGAGGTGTGCACCGACGCGCAGGACCAGGTCTGGCTGATGCTGCACTCCGGTTCGCGCAACATCGGCAAGGAACTGGCGGAGCGGCACATCGCCAACGCCCGCAACCTCCCGCACAACGCAGACCTGCCGGACAAGGACCTGGCGGTGTTCCTCACGGGCACACCGC
This sequence comes from Sporichthya sp., assembly GCF_013815995.1. GTDB lineage: Bacteria > Actinomycetota > Actinomycetes > Sporichthyales > Sporichthyaceae > Sporichthya. The sequence goes on along the minus strand of NZ_JACDFE010000133.1, from coordinate 3,406 downwards.
AGATGGACGCCTACCGCCGGGACCTGTACTGGGCGCAGGACTACGCCAAGCGCAACCGCGCGACGATGCTCGCGCTGCTCTGCCAGGTGGTCCGGGAGTCGGTGTCCAAGGTGCAGTTCGACGAGCCGATCTCCTGCCACCACAACTACGTGGCGGAGGAGAGCTACGACGGCATCGACGTCCTGGTCACCCGCAAGGGCGCGATCCGCGCCGGTGCAGGCGACCTCGGCCTGATCCCCGGCTCGATGGGCGTCGGCTCCTACGTCGTGCGCGGCCTCGGCAACCCCGACGCCTTCAACTCCGCCTCCCACGGGGCGGGGCGGAAGATGTCGCGGAACAAGGCCCGCAAGACCTTCACGACCGAAGACCTCGCGGCGCAGACGGCGGGCATCGAGTGCCGCAAGGACGCCGGCGTGGTCGACGAGATCCCCGGCGCCTACAAGGACCTCGACGAGGTGATGTCCCGTCAGACCGACCTCGTCGAGGTCGTCGCCAAGCTGACGCCCCTGATCTGCGTGAAGGGCTGACGCGAGCGCGGCCTTACTCCCCGAAAGCGCAGCATGGCACCCGGACTCTTCAGTCCCAAGGTGCCATGTTGCGCTTTCGGGAGTCTGCAGCACCCTGGGCACCGCCCACCACCGGTCAGAGTTGGTCCGGATACGTGATCGAGATCTCGGCAATGGAGGTCGGGAAGTCTCGGCGGTTGTTGGTGACGAAGCGATCGGCACCGGCCAGGACCGCGGTGGCCAGATGCGTCGCGTCCAGAGCCCGCAGGCTGTAGGTCGCTCCGAGTTCCGCCGCCAGCTCCGCCGTGGGCCCATCGACCGGTCGGAGGTCGAGCTGGGCCAACAGCGAACCGAGTGCGGTCAACTCCTCGGTCCATCCCCTTCGCATGGGCTTGGCCAGCAGTTCAGGGACGAGCAGGAGCGATCCGATGCCGGCCGGATCGCCGGCGTCATGGATCAGTGCGCGGACCGGCCCTCCCAGCGGCTGCGAGCCGGCGGCGTAGATCAGCACGTCGGCGTCGAACGCGTCCATCAGCGAGCGTCGCGATCGGCCCGAATCTCCGCGATCAGCTCCTGCGCCCGTTCTACAGACATCGTCGGCGGACCGAGGGGCCGACCCCGCGCCTCCTCGATCAGCCTGCCGACGGCCTTGGACCGCTCGATGGCCGCTTGGCCAGCGACCGACCGACTGCGCACGGAGTCCGGCCGCAGCATGACCACAACCGGCTGGCCATGGCGGGTCAAGGTGATCTCCTCGCCCGCTATCACCCGGTTGACGACGTCAGGGAGCTGCGCGCGTGCCTCGCTGATGCTGAGCTCGCTCATGAGCCGATTGTACGTTGATGTACATCAATGTACAACAGCATGAGCGCAGCATCCGGGGGCTCGGGCACCCGTCAACCGTGACTCCGGCCCGACCCGCACCGCGCATCCCGTCGAACGCGGGCGGCCCCGTCGGCTCACGATCAACGTTGAAACGCACGGGGCACGACTCGCCGTGGGAGACGCCACTCCAGTCACAACCTTGATCTGGAGCCGTCGCCGGCGGGCACCATCAGCCCATGTGCGGGTAGCGCCAGTCCGTCGGCGGGACCAGGGTTTCCTTGATCGAGCGCGGGCTCACCCAGCGCAGCAGGTTCAGGGGTGAGCCGGCCTTGTCGTTGGTGCCCGAGGCGCGCGAACCGCCGAAGGGCTGCTGCCCGACAACGGCGCCGGTGGGCTTGTCGTTGACGTAGAAGTTTCCGGCGGTGAAGCGCAGCGCGGCGGAGGCCTGCTCGACGGCGTAGCGGTCGTTGGCGAAGACGGCGCCCGTCAGGCCGTAGGGCGAGCCGGAGTCGACGAGGGTCAGCACCCGATCCCACTCCGAGTCCTCGTAGACGAACAGACCCAAGAGCGGGCCGAAGTACTCGGCGGCGAGCACCTCGTTGGTCGGGTCGTCGGTGGCGACGATCGTCGGGCGGACGAAGTAGCCCTCGGAGTCGTCACACTCGCCGCCGACCAGCACCTCGGTGGTCGAGCCGGCCCGGGCCCGTTCGATCGCGCCGCTGAGCTTGGCGTAGGCGCGGTCGTCGATCACGGCACCCATGAAGTTCGACAGGTCGGCGATGTCGCCCATCGGCAGCGACGCCGTCTGCGCGAGCAGATCGGAACCCATGACGTTCCAGACCGACCGCGGGACGAAGGCGCGGGAGGCGGCCGAGCACTTCTGGCCCTGGTACTCGAACGCGCCGCGGATCAACGCGGTGCGCAACGCAGCCGGATCGGCCGACGGGTGGGCGAGGACGAAGTCCTTCCCGCCGGTCTCGCCGACCAGCCGCGGGTAGGTGCGGTAGGTGGAGAGGTTGTCCGCAATGCCCCGCCACATCGAGGAGAAGGTCGCCGTCGAACCGGTGAAGTGGATGCCGGCCAGCGCGGGGTGCGGCAGCACCGCGGCCGAGGTCTCGGCCCCGTGCCCGGGCAGCAGGTTGATCACCCCCGGCGGCAGGCCGGCTTCTTCCAGGAGCCGCATGGTGGCCTGCGCGGCCAGCAGCTGGGTGGTGGCCGGCTTCCAGACCACCGTGTTGCCCATCAGGGCCGGCGCGGTCGGCAGGTTGCCCGCGATGGAGGTGAAGTTGAACGGGGTGACCGCGTAGACGAAACCTTCCAGCGGGCGGTGGTCGGTGCGGTTCCACACCCCCGGCGTCGAGACCGGCTGGCCGGCCAGGATCTCGCGGGCGAAGTGCACGTTCCAGCGCCAGAAGTCGACCAGCTCGCAGACGGCGTCGATCTCGGACTGAAAGACGGTCTTGGACTGGCCGAGCATCGTCAGCGCGTTGCTCCGGTCCCGCCAGGGGCCGGCCAGCAGGTCGGCGGCGCGCAGGAACACCGCGGCCCGGGCATCGAAGCTGAGCTCCCGCCAGGCCGGGGCGGCCCTCAGGGCGGCGTCGATCGCGGCGGTGGCGTCAGCCTGGGTCGAGCCGCGGCCCCGAGCCAGCACCAGGTCGTGCCGGTGCGGCGCGGTGACGACAAGTTCGTCCCCGGTGCCGGCGCGCTGCTCACCGCCCACGGTGAGGGTAATTTCGACGGTCTCCGCGGCGGCGGTCTTCAGCGCCTCTTCGATCCGGGCCTGTTCCGGCGAACCGGGGGCATAGGTCCAGACGGGCTCGTTGCGCGGCTGCGGTACGGCGGTTACGGCGTCCACGTGATCATCGTGACACGCCACACGCACCGAACGCCCCGCATCTGGAAGGGGGGCGGGTAAGAATCCGGTGTCGAGCGGTCACCCTGGGGAAGGGTGTCGCCGAAGCGTCGGGGGTGACATGCAGGCATCGCGCCGGGAACGGTTGCGCCAGGCGCGGGCCGTGCGCCGGGCCCGCACCGCGGCCGTGGCGTCCCTGCTGCCGGGCGTGGGCCACCTGATC